>CAMYLP010000006.1 GCA_947259245.1 uncultured Patescibacteria group bacterium | reverse complement strand
ATACCCGCTTCATCTTTCACTGACAAGAGAAAACACCAACAGGAAGCTGGCGTTGTCTCTTGTTGTGGAGATGGGGGGTATCGAACCCCCGTCCGATAAGAATTCTAAGTAACGATCTACAGCAATAGTTTGTTTTTAGATTTCGGAAGAGCAGGGCGAAACAAACAAAATCTGCATTTCCTAGCAATCTAGGTCTCGAAGTATGTGGTCATGCGTGCCGCACACCTCAGAGCCGAAAGATATTACGCCGGGATCACACTATCGGCGTTGTGAGAAACCGACGACATTCGGTAATCTAAGCGATTATGCGAATGCGGGAGCGAATTGTATCGGAGATACAGTCGCCCGTGCAGTATTCTTTGCACGTATTTCATTTCCATCTTTGTGAGAATCCACCAAAAATACCTCATCTACTGCTTTGCCTTTCCTCGTTCCTGTCCTCACCGTACGTCTTGTACGACTCGAACAGTCACTCGTCAGCGCCTTGTATCTAAGATATTTTTGGCAGATTCTCCGGAGTGTATGGTCTCCGTGCTGCACATTACAAAGAACGATCCTACCGTCTAAACCGATCATCCCCAAAGTAGGAACACTGTAGTACACATATAGTGTTCCGATAGTATACCCACTTTGGGAACGACCGTCACGAGGACGGTCGTGTAGGGAACTACTTTTTGATCATCGTGCGTATCTGCTGGTCTGAAGGGTAAAGTGACGAAGTGCACGCGCAAGCGGATGCTGGTCGATGCTCTTATTCACATCATACAGAAGATCATCTGCATGTCGGTTAAGAGCAATTGAGCGATGCTGCAGCTCTCCTGCGATTGCACACGCACGATCCATAGCCTCCTCTACATTGTTGTCCATTCCATCCTCCTATCGGTGCTGTTGTTTCATTAACCGTTCAATATCACGTTTTGAATCACGCTCCTTGATAGCTTCACGTTTGTCGGCCTTCTTTTTGCCGCGCACGGATGCAATCTTGAGCTTCAACAATCTGCCCTTACTATACAACGAAATAGGCACTATTGTCAATCCTTTTGCGGCTTCAATGCCTATCAATGTCTTGAGTTCCTTTGCTGTGAGGAGAAGTCTTCGCGGTCTTTCAGCGTCGTATGACTCTGGTGTGTTCTTGGGCTGATATGGTGGGATAGAAGCACCTACGAGGTACGCCTCGCCGCCACGTACCACCACGTGTGCGCCTTCAAGCTTGCCCAAACCCTTGCGCAAACTTTTTACCTCATAGCCAAAAAGCTCCAGGCCGGCCTCGAAGTCGTTCAGTATCTCATAGTCAAATGTTGCCTTCTTGTTTTTCAGTATTGTAGGCATGAAATGAGCATAGCACACCACGTGTCTCTCTGCTCGTACAGGGCGTGCGCTGGTTTGCGGTCATGATGAGTCAGCTGGTACACTACAGTACATGGTACCCACACTCGAGAAGATGGCTGCTGACCTCATGGCACCGGGGAAAGGCATACTTGCCGCTGACGAGAGCGAGACCACGATGGCCAAACGACTGGAGCCACTAGGCATCGCCAACACAGTAGACAATGCGCGTCGAGTGCGGGAGTTGTTCTTTACCGCCCCCGACATAGAGAAGTACTTGTCCGGCATTATACTGTATGCGAGCAGTCTAACGAATGAAACGGCGGAAGGCGTTGCGTTTCCGCGCTTGCTTGAGCAACGCGGCATCATTCCGGGTGTGAAGGTGGACAACGGTCACGGCGAACTCGCCAACTTCCCCGGCGAGGAGATAAGCTACGGGTTAGAAACGCTTGATACGAGGCTGACCGAGTACTATGAGCTAGGTGCGCGCTTTACGAAGTGGCGGTCGGTCGTCCACATTGGCGACGATATCCCGACCATCACCGCTCTACAGGCAAATGCCCATGTCCTCGCTCAGTACGCTGCCATGGTACAAGCACACCATATGGTGCCCATAGTAGAGCCAGAGGTCCTCTACTCCGGCACGCACACTCTCGAGAGGAGTCGTGAAGCACACGAGGTTACACTGCGGACACTCTTTAGGACACTCGAATCATATCAGATACAACTATCCGGCCTCATACTGAAGGCGAGCATGGTGCTGCCCGGCAAAGAGTCTGGGATTCCCCTCCACGCACCGGATGTCGTACGTGAGACGGTCGCAGCGCTTCACGCTACCGTACCGCCAAACATAGGTGGCATCGTCTTTTTGTCCGGTGGACAGACACCTGCCGAGGCGACCGAACACCTGAACGGCATAGCACTGCACAAGAATCCCTGGCCGATCACCTTCTCATACTCACGTGCACTTGAAGAAGAAGCTCTTCTTGCGTGGGGCGGCAACGATGAACAGGTACATGATGCGCACAAGGCATTTGTGCGTAGGTTGCGCTACGTGGTACAAGCGCGAAGTGGAGATTATCAGGGTGAAACAGCATAGTATGTCATTCATTGAACACTTTCGCATAGCATCGGAGACTGAAAAGATCGAATCGGTAGCACGTCTCGTTAAAGCAAGTACCGGTGACTTCGACTTCTATATGTTTGCCGTACTCGGTATCAGTATGGCAGCAATCGGGCTCGTGCTCGACAGCCCGGAGGTCATCATTGGCGGTATGCTTATCGCGCCAATGCTGTATCCGCTGCTCTCACTATCGCTTGCACTTGTCCTTGTTGATGGACAGCTGTTGTACCGTTCCGCACGGACGCTTCTGATCAGTTTTACTGTTTCGGTGGGCATAGCACTCGTTATAGCATTCCTGATACATCCATTTATGATGATCGACAACGGCAGTCAGGTCTTGGCACGAGCACACCCAAGCCTGCTCTATTTCGTCGTCGCGTGTATATCAGGATTTGCTGCCACGTACGCAATGGTCCATACCAACCTCAACGAGATGCTACCGGGCGTAGCGATATCGGTTGCCCTCGTACCGCCACTTGCCGTCGTTGGTATCGGTCTTGCATCCACAGACTGGCAGGTGGCGGGAGGTGCCCTTGTTCTCTTTCTCCTCAATGTCATTGGCATAGCCCTGTCGAGCATGATGGCCTTTTCCCTTATGGACCTGCACGCTACACGTAAAGTAGCGGACAGCGCCATCCGGCAGGAGGAACGCAGACTCGAAAAAGAAACGGAAAGAATGGAGGAGATCCGAAACGGTAAAGCAAGCTAGTATGGTACGGCACCTGAGACAACGTCGTGCATCCGTTGCCGTATTAGCGGCAGTCTGTCTCGTGTACATCCTACTGGCAAGTACTGTGCACGCCGCGATCATCCGCGGTGGGGAACACTACGTATTGGAAGAACAGGCGTCTGTGCAGGGAGACGCATACTTTGTTGGAAACAAACTGTACATATACGGCTCGACGACGGATGATGCCTTCGCAGCCGGCAACGAGGTGGAAATTGAAGGCACGATCGGGGAAGACGCGCTTGTACTTGCAGGAAGCATCGACCTCTCGGGAAACATCGAAGGAGATGCACGACTGGCGGGGGGCATCATCACGGTGCGCGGCAGTACATCGGAGGACCTCATTGCATTAGGGGGCAGCATAATTATGTCCGATGACTCGCATGTCGGCGGCAACGTGTTGGTGTATGCGGAAGAAGTAAGCATCGAGGGTACGATTCGCGGTGCACTCGAAGTGCATGCAAGAAGAGTGGTGGTGAATGGCACAATTGAAGGCGGAGCGAACATTACCGCACTCGAAAGCCTCTCTCTTACCGAACAAGCATACCTATCGGAAGGATTGACATACAGTGCTCCACGGGAATTGTATCTATCGGACGGGGCAACGGTGCTTGGAGACATCGAATACATACACACCACAGGAAGCGGTGGCTCATCTTTTAATATGATGGGCTTTCTCACACAAACGCTGATAGCTATCGTTGCTGCAGTACTCCTCATGTTGCTGTTCCCAGTATTTACGCGACGCGCTTCAGAAGTTACCCTGCACGATAACGGCCTCATCGCACTAAAAGGGCTCGCCGTGCTACTCGCTATACCCTTCGTCGTGTTGGCACTTGCTACCACCGTTGTAGGTATACTACCCGCAGTCATCATCGGTTGTTTCTGGCGCACATGTTCAAAAAAGAGGATGGTCAGTACTGGGCGTGGGCTTCGTTGGGAGCGATAGTACTCAACACAGTCTCGCTTATAGCATTCATAGGTTGGCTGCTCGCACTCATCGTGTACCTTGCAGCATTTGGCACAATAGGGAAACTGCTCTACGAAAGCGTATGGACAAGGCGTTCAGGCGAGGGAGACGGAGAGCAGCTCACCTCGGACGTGAATCAGCATGAGAAAGAAACGCAAGACCACAACGACACCGGCGACGACGCCGGCACGCGATAGGAGCGCGTCGTCGAGAGTTCGTGAACGACAAGAACGACTACGAGCGTTGGATGCACAGTTACGCCGCATGTATCCTGAAAGTAAGATAGCGCTTAAACATAGTTCGCCCTGGGAGCTCCTCGTTGCTGTCATGCTCAGTGCTCAATGCACTGATAAAAAAGTGAATGAGGTTACCGAGCGTTTGTTTACAAAGTACAAGACACTCGAGTCGTATTGTCGTGCCACACAGGAAGATTTTGAGCAAGATATCAGACAAACAGGATTCTTTCGCACAAAAGCAAAGCACGTATTGGCAACCGCACGTATTGTGAGAGATCGGTACAATTCTCACGTACCATGTTCCATGGAAGAGTTGCTGACATTGCCCGGCGTCGCACGTAAGACCGCGAACATCATCCTCGGCACGGTATGTGATAAAGTCGAAGGTATCGCCGTCGACACACACGTTAAACGATTTGCGATACGCTTTGATCTCACCGACCATAAAGATCCTGTAGGTATAGAGCGAGACCTTATGGAGATCGTACCGAGAGAGCATTGGTACGATATCACGTACCGCATCATAGAGTACGGACGAAACATCGCACCCGCTCGCCCATATGATACAAGCAGAGATCCACTCGTGGTGATATACCCACCCGCGGGCCTTATATTTCGCGTATGAACACACCAACCGGCAATGGAACACACCGCCTATTCGTATCGATACCTATCGAACGTCACTTTCACAATGTTATTTCAAAGTATCGTGATAAGAACGGTCGTATTCCATACTTGAAGTGGACACCCGAACGTAAGCTGCACATCACGGTCTTGTATATCGGAGCTGTACCGGATGAACATTGTGAGGATGTAGCTGCAACACTACAAGAGGTGAGCGCACAGCACGTACCCTATGCACTGGAGCTTGATCGAATCGGCTATGCTCCACCCGAACGTACATATGATATGGTGTGGGCGTTTTGGTCCCCACACGCAGCGCTGGATACATATTCCCACGCGCTCTACCACGCGCTAGCGGAGCGCACGATCATACCGGAGGATTCATTTAAAAACGGTATTGACCCACTACTACCACACACAACACTCGCACGTTTTAGGAAGGGGTATCATGTGGGAGAGCTGATGGACCTTCCACGCCTTGGCTTGGAACGGCACAACATGTTAGTGGAGCGTGCCGAGCTTCTCATGTCACGCACAACTCCTCGTGGATCAGAGTATACGCAAGTATCGAGTTTGCCACTTAAACACTAAGCACATAGATGCGGTTTGCTATACTGCTCCCATGACAGGTGCACAACGCGCGTTGCGACGCCGGGTGTGGTCGTACTACAGACGTCACGGTCGTCACGATTTACCCTGGAGAAAGACCCGCAATCCATACCGGGTGTTAGTTTCGGAGGTGATGCTTCAGCAAACACAGGTTGGACGAGTGGTTCCAGCGTATAGAGCATTCATACGTAGATTTCCAACAGTACAACGTTTAGCACGTGCACCACTGCGTGACGTGCTCGTGCTGTGGCAAGGTCTCGGGTACAACAGGCGAGCACGCGCGCTACATCGGACAGCACAGATACTTGTCGCAAAACACCATGGTCGCCTACCAAGGACCGAACAAGAGCTGTGCGTGCTTCCGGGTGTCGGTGTATACACGGCGCGTGCGATTCTCACGTTCGCCTTCGACCTACCCACGGCACTCGTCGAAACCAACATACGAACGGTGCTACTGCACGAACTGGTAGGAGAGCGCAGAAACGTAACCGACGGTGAGTTGGAAACACTTGCAGCAGTAGTTGTTCACACACGCCGCCCACGAGAATGGCAGTGGGCACTCATGGATTATGGTGCGTACCTCAAGGCACAGGGTGTCCGTGTCAATGCACAAAGCAAACACTACGCAAAGCAGAGTACCTTCAAGAACTCAACTCGTGAGGTTCGTGGTGCTATTGTCCGAGCGTTGGTCCACTCTCGATACCTGTCAGAGAAAGATCTGCTCCATACGGTAAAAGCTGCGCCCGCGCATGTGCGGGCGCAGCTTGCTGCGCTACAGAAGGAAGGGCTTATACGGCACAATGGCTACTGGTCATTGTAGGTAAGCGCTCGTGTCGCGCTCCAGCGTTGGGCACCGTGAAACGATGTCACCGTCGACTACCACGTGTTGCAAATGTGCAGTCAAGAGTCCGGTCATCATGTTCAGCATCTCACCTGTCACTTTCGGATCCAGCATCTTTTCGTCACCAAAAGTGAAAAGCATACTACGGCTCTGCCACGTAGACATAAAAATTTCGATCATGTTTTTCAAGATCTCATGTGCCGCTCTGGGAGGCAAGAGTTCCCTCGCGCTACCAGTGAGCATCGTCACATACGCAGGATCAGGCTCCGGCGTGCTCTCGATCAGTGCGACCCAGTGGTCTTCTGACTGACGTGCGTCACGTAAGAACTTGTCCGCCCAAACATCTCGCGCTGATGTTGATGCAAACGGTCCCACGTCAGCCCCCAAATTGAGCTTTAGTACCTCAGATATCCGTACGGTAAGCACTGCACGTATGGTAACAAGCATGATGTTCTCCTCCTTATGTACCTCGGGTGAGTGTAGCGCACTATGCACAAACACGCTAGTCAAGTATATCTCGCACAAAAGGCCAGAGCTCATTCGTGTCCACGTACCACGTATGTACTACGTCAAATCGTTCCTCGCGACCAGCCAGCGGATGAAGCGCGACATTATTGATGTTCTTTGACACCACGTATATGTAATCGGGCGTATAGAGGAAGATCGCGGCATGTTGGTCAGACACACGTGTCGCAAACTCCTCGTACAGTTCAAGACGTGTCTGGAGATCCTGCTCTGTGCGTAACTGCTCAAGAATAGCGTCCGTTTCTATGTCCGCATACTGCGCCACGTTTCGTCCTGGGTCGTTCCTCTGAGAACTGTGCCAAAAGGCATAGAGGTCAAGTTCGTGGCCATGAATCATGCCGAAGAGGAGGGCTTCGAAGCGACGGGGTCGGATCACAGACTGCACGAGGTCAAGCTGGTCGTAGACCTGTATATCGACCTCCGCTCCGACAGAGCGCCATCGTTCGGCCAAGAGCTCAACAGCCGCGACCAACTCCGGTACATTCACGGTTGAAAGTGCAAAACTAAGTCGCACCGTCTCTTCGTCCGTTTCCAACTCATACACATCAGCACCTTCGTTACGTGTCCATCCTGCATCCTCAAGTATTGCCTGTGCTCGGGCGATACTGTTGGGATCCGCCGTGTTTGTGCTCTGACTATCATCAGAGACAGTTTCAACACTTGAGGTTGAACGGCTCTGTATGACCGATTGAGTATGAGCAGGCAGCGGAGATTCAAGTACGGTACCGTACCCCTTCAAGATCTCGCCCACAAGCGCATGACGAGGCGTCGCCACGTCGAGCGCATGCCGTACTTCATCACGCAAGAAGAGTGGTTGCTTATTGTGGTTGAAAAATACACCGAACGTGCGGAGCAGTGGAGTACGGTACACGGCGGTGTCAACCTCGCCTTCAACCTCCTGCAACATTGGAAGGTACGAGGGAGAAATCCCGCCCACCGCGTCGAGATTACCGCTCACATACTCCTCCATCGCCTCCTGCAACGTGTCGTATAGAACAAAAACGAACGTAGCAATATGTGGAGCTCCAAGAGCATACTCCTCAAAGGCGGAGAGCTCGTATTGTTCAGGAATACCAGAGCGATCTCGGACGACCTGCTCGACCTTGTACGGACCCGCTCCCACAGGCGTCATGTTAAACTGGCTGAACTGAAACTCCTCAGGAGAGAGTTCATTCCAGATATGCTTCGGGAGTATCCCGAGCGTCGTATTTTCAAGGAACGGCATGTACGGTTCCGGAAGGGTAAAGGTCAGTGTATAGGTGTCGAGCGCCTCGACCGCGACATTTGTCCAGTTTGCGAGCACGGGACTCTTGACCGCAGCGTTTGCTGCCAGCTCGACAGTGAATACCACGTCTTCGCTAGTGACGGGTGTTCCATCATGGAATACAAGGTCTTCACGTAGCGTGAAGGTATAGATCCTTCCATCTTCGGACAATGAGTATGACTGCGTGAGTTCAGGAACGAGAGTACCTTGCGCGTCGCGCGTCATGAGACCCGCGTACACTAGCGTTGCCAGATCCTTGTCTGCCTCGCTGATCGCCAATAGCGGATTCACAAAGCGGGGTGTACCGGCGATACCTTCACGATGTACACCCCCTGAGCGAGGTGTTTCAACTCGAGCGCCCTCGTCAAGACGGTACAAGAGGGCTGTACCACTTACAACGACGATCACAAGCAGTATAAATGCGAGGAGGCGCTCAAACGGACTAAGGTCGAGAAGCATGTCGGTAAGGTAGCTTCCGCGCTTCTCGCGCGCGTGCTGTGTGTACGTAGTTTGATCCATAGGAGGGTGCTCGGTGAACAACGTCACGACGCACTATATAAAGAGCGTGATGAACGACGAAAGCGCAAAAAGAATACCAAGTACGATGGTGGCATGAAACAGAACCTTTTCTGCGCCACGACGGGTATAGAATGTAGTACCCATGTCACTGCCACCAAACGCTCCCCCCACTGAGGAGCCCCGAGCTTGCAACAGAATTGCACCTATCAGCAAAACTGCGAGAAGAATCTGTATGTACGGTAGTATTGAAACAATAAATGACATGGATGTGATAGTACACTGAAAATGTGTCACGGACAAGTGATGCTGTTGACGTAGTACAAACCACTGCTGTATACTTATCGCGCTTTTTGCTGCGACATGATGCAGCATATTTACGCGCTAATTACGTACACTATATGGTAACGAGCAAATCATCATCAGTGAACCTACGGCCTTTGGGGGACAAGGTACTCATACGGCCACTAACAGACGAGGAGCTAGGTTCCAAATCACCCTCTGGCATCATTATTCCTGAAACGGTGGATCGTGAAAAGGCAGATCGCGGCGAGGTTGTTGCGGTAGGACCGGGTCGTTGGGACGAGGACGGAGATAAGCGAATACCACTGTCGGTAGCCGTGGGCGATACGGTCATATTCCAGTGGGGTGACAAGGTAGAGTACCAGGGCGTCAACTACTATCTTGTTTCAGAGTCGAATATTTCGGCAGTCATCGAAGAGTAGGTACGTCACAGCACATTTATAGGTATAGTTGAACAATAACTTATGGCATCAAAAAAAATCATATACGAAGAAGACGTCCGTAAAGCACTGAAGGAAGGCGTGGACGCCGTGGCAAACGCCGTACGTGTGACCATAGGGCCGCGGGGCCGTAATGTCGCGTTTGACAAGGGCTATGGTGGTCCGACCATTACCAATGACGGCGTTTCGATCGCGAAGGAAATCAGTTTGAAGGATAAATTCCAAAACATGGGAGCGGAGATCGTGAAAGAGGTGGCAAGCAAAACCAACGATATGGCTGGTGACGGCACCACGACAGCCGTTGTTCTCACACAGGCGATAGTGAACGAAGGTATGCGCCGCACCGCGCTCGGCGCCAATGCAATGCAGGTGCGCAAGGGCATCGACGAGGCAATGAAGGATGTTGTTCAGGAACTGAAAGATATCAGCAAGGACGTGAAAAGCAACGAAGAGATACAGCAGGTTGCCACCATCAGCGCAGAAAGTGAAGAGCTCGGCACGGTCATTGCAGAAACCATTGAGAAGGTGGGCAAGGATGGTGTGGTTACCGTTGAAGAAAGTCAGTCACTCGGTATAGAAAGTGACGTTGTGGAAGGACTCGAGTTTGATCGGGGATACGTCTCACCGTACATGATCACCAACAGTGAGCGTATGGAAGCGGAGTACAAGGATGTACACGTGCTCATCACGGACAAGAAGGTCTCAACCGTGAAGGACATACTGCCACTCCTCGAGCGGCTCGCGCAGACCGGCAGTAAAGATCTCGTCATCATCGCAGACGACTGTGATGGTGAAGCACTTGCGACGTTCGTCGTCAACAAGCTGCGCGGGGCCTTTAACGTGCTCGTGGTAAAGGCGCCGGGGTATGGTGATCGTAAGAAGGATATGCTTCAGGATATCGCGACCATGGTTGGTGCTCAGGTTGTCACCGAAGAGCTTGGACTTACGCTGGAGAAGACTGACGTAGCGCACTTGGGCAAGGCAGCGCGGGTTGTCGCCAGCAAGGATGCAACACTCATCATCGGAGGGAAGGGTACAGCCGATGCAATTGACGAACGCGTCAATTCACTCAAAAAGCAGCTCGAAAACACCGATAGCAAGTTTGACAAGGAGAAGATCGAGGAGCGAATTGCAAAATTGTCAGGTGGTGTTGCGGTCATACGTGTTGGCGCGGCTACTGAAACCGAGATGAAGTACTTGAAGCTGAAGATCGAGGATGCCGTAAATGCTACCAAGGCGGCCATTGAAGAGGGTATCGTACCAGGAGGCGGTACCGCACTTGCCAAGATCGCAAACCGTCTTCAGGACAAGCTTGTCGACAAAAAGAAGAAGGACCATGAGTTTGGCGTCGGGTACGAGATCATGCTCAAGGCACTGCTGATGCCACTGTACCGTATCGCCTACAATGCCGGTCGCGAGGATGGCGCGATGGTGGTTGTGAACAAGGTCGCGACGGACAAGGGTGACCTCGGTTTTGATGCCACCACGGGCGACTATGTCGAAATGTACAAGAAGGGCATCATCGACCCGGTCAAGGTTACACGTTCGGGAGTACAAAATGCTGCAAGCGCAGCTGCAATACTTCTTACAACCGAGGCAGCTGTTGCTGAGGAGGTTGAGGACACACCAGCACCCGCTGCACCTGACATGGGTGGTATGGGAGGTATGGGTGGTATGGGAGGCATGGGAGGCATGATGTAGAGAGCAGTCACACATAAGAAAAGCCGGCTAACTAAGCCGGCTTTTTTAGTGATTCTCAACTCGATGTTATGCAGCTGTCTCAGCTGGCATTGTAAGCTCCCACCCCTGTACTGTCATGTAACCCCTCGGACCGAAGAGTCCCTCTCGTATGGATGCTGCAGCGTCGCTGTTGTTGACACGAATCTGTACCCTCATAGATGTATCCATGCGTTCGTACCTGACACCTACGGTAGGCCACTGTTCGGGGAACTTGTTAAATGAAATGATACGCCAGTCGTCTTTAAACTGCTGTCGTCGATGCAACGGAACTTCAAGTGTGAATGTTTCAGCCATCTCACCAATCTCCTCAAGTATGCATTTTTGTGTCCGAGACCACTATAGAATGCGCTGTTCAGCGTGTCAACTGGACGAATTTGGATCTGAGAATGCGACAACCTACAGATTTATGGGCGCAGCGAATGGACCTGTGGTATACTAGCCCCATCCTTAGAAGGGCTATTTTCATTATGTAACACTATTATGTTCGGATACATCATACTTGGCATTGTCGTTGTCGTGCTCCTCTGGGGCATAATAATGTACAACCGCTTTGTAGCGCTCGTTAATCGTACAAAGGAAGCATGGGCTGACATCGACGTGCAACTGAAGCGACGCTATGATCTCATACCAAATCTTGTAGAAACTGTTAAGGGGTACGCTTCACACGAGCGGGAAACCCTCGACGCGGTCACTGAGGCGCGCGCAAAAGCAACCTCTGTGGAGATAGATCCATCCAATGTAACGCCCGAACAAATTCAGGCGTTCGAAGCGGCGGAGCTGGGACTTGAGTCCGCGCTTGGCAGGCTGCTTGCTGTTGCTGAGAACTACCCTGATCTCAAGGCAAACGAGAACTTCCTTGAACTGCAACGTGAACTTTCTGACACGGAGAACAAGATCCAGGCAGCACGCCGCTTTTACAACGGTAACGTGCGTGATCTCAACACAGGACTTGAACAGTTCCCCGGGAATATCATTGGCAAGATGTTTAATTTCCAGAAGTATGAATTCTTCGAGCTTGATGAAGACGAGCAGCAGGCGAAGGATCCAGTAAAAGTCGAGTTCTAGTATGTCAGAGCGAATTTACTACAACAAACTGATTTGGGATAATGTTCCGGACATCATTCGCAAAAAGGGTAAAGAGTGTGAAGTACGTGAGCTCACGGACGAGGAGTTCGATATCGAGTTGCTGAAAAAGGTTGAAGAGGAAGCGAGCGCCCTGCCAGAGACAACATCACGTCAGGAACTCATTGATGAACTTGCAGACATTGTGACCGTCCTAGAGTACATTAAGTCACGGCGAGGCATCACCGAACTTGAAATAGCGGATGCGCTCGAACGACACGTCCACAAACGCGGGCGCTTTGAAAAAAAGTACTTCCTCGTATGGTCCTCAGATAGTGCGTACGTGACAAACGAGAAAGCTAAGACCGTGGTGCGGCTAACCATCCCTGACGAAGATACTGGTGGTGTAACAGCCGAGGCTGAACCGGTAGCACCACCGTCAACCAAGAGTAAGTAGGAAAAATATGGGCGAGGAGGCGCGCGTTACCATAAATTCACACCGCCTCATGCAGGAGGCAACGAGTACGAGAGAAGGCACGGTCGGCGTGGCTGATACAGTGCGTGAGCGCACGCGTGTGCGGTCCCAAGAGCTAAAACGCAGGACATGGTGGCATGTCGTCATCTTCATTCTGTCGTTCATTTTCACGACAGGCTTCCTTGCGCTCTCTATTCTCATGTGGGTACAACCCGGCAATCTGCTCGCACTTGTCGTTGTGGGTATCATAACGTCAGTTGTATTCGTGGCAACATTTGCGACTGTTCGCATGATAGTGTTGCACAAACTGGCACCGGGGGTTCGTGATGAACAGGATGATCCGGGAATGGGGCACCACATCAGTAAGAGCATAGCGTACGGCCTTGTGGCACTTGTCCTCGCCATTGTCCTCGCCGGCCTGCTGATAAACGTTGCTACAGCATTTACGCTTTAGTATGGCGACTCTATACACGGAAGAGAGCAAAAATGTACATAGAACGTGGTTGATTATGTCCGTGTTCTTGCTCATAGTGATATGTGTTGGCTGGGCCTTCAGCTGGTATCTCGACAATCCTATAATTCTCTACATATCCGTACTCATTGCGATCGCGACGAATATATTCAGCTATTGGAACTCCGATAAAATGGTGGTGCGCCTTACCGGTGCAGTGCCTGCAGACAACGACCAGTATCGCGAGCTACATCGCATGGTTGAAAACCTCGCCATAACGGCCGGGCTCCCCAAACCCCGTGTCTATATTATGAATGATCCGGCACCGAACGCCTTCGCGACGGGACGCGATGCTGAACACGCGCTCGTCGCGGTAACAACAGGGCTTATGGACGTGCTCGATCGTACGGAACTTGAAGGTGTCATCGCACATGAACTTTCACATATTGGGAACAGAGACATGCTTGTCTCTACGGTGGCGGTAACGTTAGTTGGGTTTATTGCTATTGTTTCCGACATTTTCCTGCGCATGTTCATGTACGGTGCTGGTGGTAGGGACAGAAACGTGCATCCCGCAGTGCTTGTCGTAGGTATCGTTGCCATCGTGCTTTCCCCGGTGGTTGCTAAGCTCATGCAACTCGCAGTGTCACGCAAGAGGGAATTTCTGGCGGATGCCTCCGGCGCGCTCCTAACCCGCTATCCAGAAGGGTTGGCAAATGCACTCGTCAAGATACAAGCTTCCTCGCGTGGCATGCAACGTGTCAGTCACGCCACATCGCATTTGTTCATTGCAAATCCGTTTGGTAGTGAGAAGAACAAGCTGAGCAACAAACTGAACAACATGTTTTCTACCCACCCCCCTACACAACAGCGTGTCGCCGCCCTAATGGGGTCTACAACCATTCGATCGTAGACTTAAGTGGGTATACCATCTATGCTATAGTGTTTGCCACTGGAGAGGTGGCTGAGTGCTCAATGAGAAAAGGAGCAACGCGACTATTTCGAATTAGTGTTTAATAGTCGAAAGCTCTGTTGAGTATGATGGCCTTGGAGACAATTGCATAACATGGAGAGGTGGCTGAGTGGTCGAAGGCGCTCGCCTGGAACGCGAGTAAGGGTCTAGGCCCTTCGAGGGTTCGAATCCCTCCCTCTCCGCTTGTGATACATAGACCGCGCACGACCAGTGTACGGTCTATGTATCACACTAGGTGCGGGATGAGAAGCAAGGTGCTAGAGCACATGTTTTCAACGAGCAACACGAGTATGAAAACAGTGCTGTAGTGAATCCCTCCCTCTCCGCAATGATTTACCAGGATGGATGGGAACCATCCGAGGAGTCCCGCAACATACATAGTCCGGGTACTTCCGTGGTATAGTCTCTCTATGCTCAAGCGTGTACAGACAGTGCTGAGACGCGATGTGTTGCTGTTTGTTGTCTTTGCTACCGGCTTGGTCGTACTGGCCGTGGAGATTTTGGCAGTGCGCATACTCGCCCCTTTTTTTGGAAATACCATATTTTCATTCTCAAGCATCATTAGCGTAATACTCGCCGCACTCTCAGTAGGGTACTGGTACGGTGGACGATTGGCGGACAAACGGCCGGAACAGGGTTTCTTCTTTACACTGGTACTCTGGAGCGGCATCGCTGTCTTGATCGTGCACGCGTTGGGGACGCTGTTGTTGCCGCTCATGGCCACGGTGTTTCCTATCACGTACGGTCCACTCATTGCTGCGGTCGTACTCTTTTTCGTTCCGGCATTCATCTTTGGCCTCCTGTCGCCATTTGTCATCAAGCTTCGTTCGGTGCAACTGAGTGAAAGGGGTGTGGGCACCATATCGGGCGAGGTGTTCTTCTGGTCAACGTTCGGTAGTATTGCCGGTTCACTGTTGTCTGGTTTTTATCTGGTTCCGTTCGTCGGGGTCAGCACCTCGATGACAATACTAGGCAGCGTGACCGCACTCATTGGGCTCGTTGGTGTTGTGGCCTGCCAAAAAAAAAGAAAGGTGCTGCCCATTTTTCCGCTCATCGTGGGGGTGACGTTAAGTATAATGACAGCGCAGACCAACATGCCCAGCTTTCTGAACATCGCGAACGCGGAGGTGTTGTACAGTGAGGATGGTTTGTATGAAAAGATCAGCGTGTTAGACATGTCCTGGTACGGCACACCCGCGAGGGTTCTGCTACTCGACAGGTCCTTTAGTTCTGCGACAAGCGTTCCGGGAGGGCAACCCTTGTTCGGGTATGCGCAGTATTGGCAACTGTACGAGTACTTTGACGATGAATTAGAACGTGCGCTGGTCCTCGGTGCAGGTGCGGGAAGTGTTGCCACAGGCCTGTACCACCAGTACCCTGAAGCCATCATTGACGTAGTCGATATCGAACCCAAATTGTATGAAGTTGCGTACGACTATTTCTTGATGCCCCGTGATGAACGATTACAGACTCACGTTGCCGACGGTCGCCAGTTCGTCCGTACAAGTGACAACGTGTACGATCTCGTGTTCGCTGACATGTACAGTACGTACTTCTCGGTACCGTGGCATGTCAGCACGCGTGAACACTACCAGCTGGTCTACAACCGCATGCGTGATGGTGGCATGTATGTGGGGAATTACATAGCTGCGCTCGACCAAACACCCCCGTCTCTCCTCGGTGCCCATATGAGAACAATGGCGGAGGTGTTTGATGCAGTATACGTCTTCGCGGTCGAGTCGGCGCAGAAGACCACCGTGCAGAACATCGTACTTGTTGGTACCAAAGGTGATACCGAAGAGATAACCAGAGAGGGTCTTCGTACACACGATGATGCTGGTGTATCACAGTTCTGGGCGCACCTTGTGCCGTTTAACAAGCAAGCGCTTCAGCGCCATCCACCATTTACCGACGAACTCGCACCGATAGAGTTGTATACGGCCGAATTGTTGCTACGGAGTGATATATGAGGCGCACCACGCGCCATACATTGGTCATCGCGCTTGCGGTGCTCTTCGTGGCGCTAGTGTGGTTTTGGGTAGACCGTGCGCAGTTCAGTGCACCTACGGACACAACACAAAGTGTGGATGTCGTACCCACGTTGTCGGGTGACCTCCTCCTTGAACGTGTGGAAGAGCAGGTATCGTTCGGGGCTCGTGCGCACGGTACAGAAGGTTACGAAAAGTGGCATACGTGGCTGCAGGCAGCATTACGTGACAGCAATGGAGTCGTTGTGGTGCAGGAGGTACCGTACGAAAATCGGGAGGGGGCAACCACCTCGTTCGCGAACGTCGTGTGGCGGTACAAACCGAACGAAGTTCGAAGAATCATTCTCGGCACACATTACGATACCAAGATACTGGACACCTCCGATGACCCGATAGTGCCCGGTGCAAATGACGGAGCCTCCGGTGTTGCCGTTCTCTTGGGCATTATCGACACATTGAGTTCCGAACTGCACTCACAGCCATTCGGCGTCGACATAGTATTTTTTGACGGTGAGGAAGGGGAACCGTTTGTGCCCCACGATTTTGATACATGGTACCCTATCGGATCGACATTCTTCGTGGAACACCTGGGTGAACTGTACAATGGTACGCTCCCGGAATTTTCCATCATCATTGACATGGTATGCGACGCGGACCTTGACATACGACCAGAACGCTCCTCCCTTCGAGAAGCAAAACAGCTCACCTCTGAATTGTTCACATATGCGCAGCAGAGATACCCACATACGTTCTTGCTTCGTCCAGGGTCTGCGATACGTGACGATCACACCCCGTTCCTTGAGCACGGTATACCAAGTACGCTCCTCATAGATGCCACGTATCCATACTGGCACACAACAGAGGATACGGTCGACAAGTGCTCTGCAGACAGTATGGAACAAGTCGCGCACGTACTGCTTGGCTACCTCTATACGTTATAAAGACAAAGACCCGCTTGTGACGGGTCCTTGTCATAGTGCTACTTGTGCCTGTAAGCCGAATTCTGTCCACTGAACTGTTGCACTGTCCAGTGAGATGATCATTTGTCTAGCCGTGCGATTGCTCGCACGGTCGAGCGGCTCTTCCACACAAGTGTGGACGCGGCCTTGCACACGGGTAGGAATTTTGCCGTTTCACCTCCCATGTTTCCATGGGAGCTTGCCCCGAGGGGCACCGTCCCCTTTCGGTTTCGGCGTCTCTGCTCGCATCCCGTACGTTGCCGTAGACGGGTGTTACCCGCTACCGTGCTCCGAGCGTTAGCTCGGGTGTGTTCGGACTTTCCTCACTCCACACACGTGGAGTGCGATCATCCGGCACAAGCGTAGATATTATACAACACATATGGAACGTGGCAAGTATGTGTGGTAGTCTTCGAACATGGAAGACTTCGAGCGATACATAGAGGAGGGGATTGCCGCGCTCGCCCCCCGCTATCGAGACAAGATACACAATGTCGCGGTACTCGTGGAAGATGAACCAAGCCCCGAGGTCCGTGCTCGTGAGGGCCTTCACGATGACGAAACACTGCTTGGCCTGTATCACGGCATACCATTGTCAGAGCGTGGTGACGGATATGGGCTCGGCGAGACCCTGCCGGACACCATTACGCTGTACCGTATACCTATATGCGCAGAAGCGAGTGCAACAGATGGTGACGTGGCGCGAGTAGTCCGAGAGACGGTATGGCACGAGTTCGGTCACTATTTTGGTCTTGATGAACACGAAGTGCGCAAGCGTGAGGGTGAACGCCAGAAATGAAGAACCGCCGTATGGCGGTTCTTCTATACTATCCTTCTTGTGTTTGTTTGTATGACAGTGTCATTCGGTGGCTCGCGGGGTCGAATAGCGTGATCTTGAACTTATAGCTACGACCAAGCTCCAAGGTGCTGCGCAGCTCCTCCGTGCTCGCAAACTCGCTGATGTGCACCAAACCGGCAACACCTTCCTCAATAGAAGCTAGCGCACCGTGTTTATTGTATTTGATGATGGCGGCGTCGACGACCTCATCTTTTTTATACTTTTTCGCGGCGACGTTCCATGGATCTTCCTTCAGCGCCTTGATCGAGAGTGACACCTTTCCATCTTTGACCTCGATAACCTTTACGCGCACCTTTTCACCTACCTTGTAAAGGGTTTTTGGATTTTCCACCAAGCCCCAGTCCAGCTCAGAAATGTGCACGAGACCTTCCATCCCGTCGTCGATCTTCACAAAGACGCCAAACTCAACCGCACCTGTGATCTCACCCTCGAGAACGTCACCAACGGTGAACGTTTCGGCAGCGGCAGTCTTCTCCTGTTGTGGACCCCGTTCTGAGAAGATGAGCTTACCTTCTTCCGGCAGTGCCGTTATGATTACCACCGGTATCTTTTCGCCTATCAATTTACGCAACTCCTCCAGTATCTTGACCTTGTCGCCGTCCTCAACACGGGGATAGTGATCCGGCTTGAGCTGACTAGCCGGCAAGAATCCGCTTATACCCTGCCACTCGAGCATGAGACCTCCTTTATTCGCTTCTTTCACGGGCAACTCAAACACGGTCCCCTTCGCAACAGCAGCCTCAGCGTCCGACCATATGAGCGCCTGCCGTGCTTCCATAAGCGAAAGTTCTACGTACCCTTCGCTGTTTGAAGACTCAACCACTTTTGCAGCGACAAGGTCTCCAATGCTCACCCGGCGCAGGATGTCGCTTGCCGTCTGATATTCGCGACCATAGATAATACCGGTCCCAAACGGATGTAGTTCAATAAATACCTTACCTTTTGTGATGGCCACGACCGGCCCCTCTACTAACTGACCTTCCTGCGGTGGAACAGGTATGTTCTCGAAGAAAGGCGACATAACGCCTACTGGCGCATCATCTACTGCTTTTGTCCCTGTTGTCATATCAGATATGAAAAAAACGCCGGAGGTGTTGTGGGCTATGCATCCATGTCCGAAAGCATCACAAGGTTAGCCACCCAGCGTACCCCGAAGGGCACTACTAATGCGTGTCACTATACGGGATGCGTATAGTTTTGTAAAGTAACGCCCCTGCCGTAATCTCATAAATGATGCTATACTCACGACACTATGGTTATCACACATCATGGAGCGGATTTTTTTAAAGTGTCATTTGGCGACACAACGCTCGCGTTCAGTCCGATTGGAAAAGATTCTAAACTAAAGCCGACACGGTTTGGCGCTGATATAGCATGCATTTCATTGGAACATCCCGACTGTAACGGGGCTGACCAACTGTCGCACGGAGATCATGAGCCCCTGGTGATACGCGGACCCGGAGAGTATGAAGCGCGTAATATCATCATAAAAGGGTACCCTACGACGAGTACGTATGGTGGTACGGAGCTTATCAACACAGCGTACCTGGTGACGATGGACAAGATGCTGCTGCTGTATCTGGGCGCGACAAACTCCAAGGAGCTTCCGCATGAGTTGAAAGAGGCGCTCGACAAGATCGATATTCTGTTCATACCCATCGGTGACCAAGGTGTACTCGGTGCAGCAGACGCATATGAGCTGGCAGTATCAGTGGAGCCGAAGGTCATCATTCCGATGCATTACGGTGATATTGGGAAGAAGGATGCCCTTGCGACATTCCTGAAGGAGGAGGGCGAAACGGACAACCACAAACCGGTAGACAAGCTTACCGTGAAGACGAGGGACCTGGATGGCATGCAAAATCAGATCGTTGTGTTTACTTAAGTAACCAACTTCAGACACCATGCTACTCGAACATATCGAGCGGATCCGTAATGAGTCGTTTGAGAAACGTCGCAGGTACGCATACATTGTTAGTATAGGATTGACTGGCATCATCGTGCTTATCTGGCTTACTACGCTTCTCGGCGAACGAATAACAGGAAACGGTAGTACGCAAGATGCTGACGTTGTCCCCGACGAGAGGCAGGGGGTATTTGATGATGTCCGCCGTAGTTTCGACGATGCCAACCTCTTTAAGTCTGAGACACCATCAACACAAGTAGATCAACGTCCACAGGGTCAGTTCGCACTTCCTCCGTCCGCGGCAGACAGCTTCAACGATGTTTCCGATGAGACTCTGGTGCCTGATACACCGATCAGCGAGGTAGAAGAGACATCAGACGACATGGAAGGAACGCTCGTTCCAAACGTATCTACGAGCACCGGAGGATAGAGGGTACTTCCTTTCAGGTACGGACACGATCGATCAGAATATCGCACCACTTGGCGCAATGTGCTATACTGCGCGTACGTAGTATATGGCGAAAAAAGATAAAAAAAGCCCCGCACCTGAGTCGGGAGAGGGGGTGGTTGCTTCGGTCTTGCCCCGATCCATTTCTGAGGAGATGCGAGAGTCGTACTTGGCGTATGCGATGACGGTAATCACATCACGCGCGTTACCAGACGTGCGGGATGGTCTGAAGCCGGTTCACCGTCGGATTTTGTATACAATGCACAAGATGGGTCTTACCTCCAGTGCCAAGTTTAGAAAATCTGCAGCAATTGTTGGTGATGTTCTTGGTAAGTATCATCCGCATGGCGACAGCGCAGTGTACGACGCTCTGGTGAAAATGGCACAAGATTTCAATATGCGCTATCCGCTCGTGTGGGGACAGGGCAACTTTGGTTCCGTGGACGGTGACAATCCTGCCGCCATGCGATACACGGAGGCGAAGATGCAAAAGATTTCATCCGAGTTTCTACGAGATATTGATAAGAAAACAGTCGCGTGGCGACCAAACTATGACGGCACACGCGATGAGCCCGAAGTACTGCCGGCAGCCGTACCGAACCTGCTGTTGAATGGCACCTTGGGAATAGCCGTCGGCATGGCAACCTCGATACCTCCGCACAATTTGAGTGAACTTGTCGACGCATGCATTCACCTTATTGATAAGAAGGATGCAACACAAGACGAACTCTTTGCATTTGTGAAAGCGCCGGATTTTCCGACGGGAGCGGTCATCTTCAACCAAAAAGACATACGGCATGCGTATGCAACCGGTAAGGGTCCGATGGTCGTACGAGGCGAGGCGGAGATCGTGGAGGACAAACGCGGTTCATTTTCAATTGTCATAACATCTCTCCCGTATCGGGTAAACAAGGCAGATCTCATCACACGCATGGCTGCTCTGGTGCATGCAAAGAAGCTTGAGGGCATTCGTGACCTGAGGGATGAGTCAACACGAGATATTCGGGTAGTTGTTGAGCTAAAGAGTGGAGCGCAACCACAAAAAGTTCTCAACTATCTCTACAAACATACGCAACTTGAGGATACGTTCCACATGAACATGGTCGCACTTGTAGACGGAGTACCACAGACAATATCCCTCAAGGGCATACTTGAAGAGTTCATCAGCCACCGTAAAGAGGTGGTCCGAAAACGATGCGAGTTCGACCTTGCGAAGGCACAGGATCGGGAGCACATTCTTCTTGGTTTGAAGAAGGCACTGGACCACATCGATGCCATCATTAAAACCATTAAGGCTGCAAAAGATGTGCCGACTGCACACACAGCGTTGATGAAGCAGTTCAAGTTCAGCGAACGGCAAGCGACAGCAATACTTGAAATGCGCCTACAAAAGCTCGCTGGATTGGAACGCAAAAAGATCGAGGATGAATTGAAGGAGATCCAGGCACTTATCAAGTCGCTGCAAGGCATACTGAAGAGCCCAAAGAAGATGGCCGAGCTTATCAAGAAAGAGTTGCTCGAAGTGAAGGGCACCTACGGTGACGAGCGACGAACAAAGGTGGTGAAGGGTGGCATCAAGAACATGACACCAGAGGACCTTATACCGGAGGAGGAAAGTGTGCTTGTCATCACCAAGGGTGGATACATAAAACGGACCAATCCTGCTGAGTACAAACGACAAAAACGTGGTGGCGTTGGTGTCATAGACTTGAACACCAAAGACGAGGACTTCGTCACACTGTTCCTGACCGCAAGCACCCACGATGACCTGCTCTTTTTCACAAACAAGGGCAAAGCATACCAAATAAAGATGTATGACGTACCTGAAGGCCGGCGGGCGACGAAAGGGAAGAGCATCATGAACTTCTTGCAGATGACAAGCGGGGAGCGAGTTACATCCGTTGTGGCAATGACCAAATCGATAAAGGGAAGTGACGGTTCGTTACTTATGGTGACCAAGGGAGGCATAGCCAAGAAAACACGCGCAAAGGACTTTCATGATGTCCGTCGGTCTGGCATTATCGCCATTAAACTCGCACCGGGGGATGAGCTTATCAAAGCCACGTTCGTCACGAAGGGAGACACGATATTGCTTGCTACGCAAAAGGGTCAATCTATACGCTTCAAGGAGTCAGACGTGCGTCAGATGGGTCGCGCCGCAGTCGGTGTACGGGCGGTGAAGCTCGGATCCGGTGACATTATCGTGGGCGCAGATGTTGCGCGAAAGGGCACGAGCGAGAAAGAGGTCACCTTGCTGGTCGTGTCCGAGAACGGCTACGGAAAACAGACGGCATTGGGCGGGTACAAGGTGCAAAAACGAGGAGGTTCAGGTATTAAATGTGCCAGCGTAACCGATAAAACAGGTACCATCATGGCGAGCAGAATAATAGACGAGAATATAAGCGAGCTCGTTGTGATTTCGAAGAAAGGTCAGGTGATTCGTACGGACGTGAGCGAGATACCGACGCTTGGACGCTCGACGCAGGGTGTACGGATAATGAAATTGCGCGCAGGCGACTCCATTGCAGCACTCATTTGTCTCTAGTGCGGCACGTTATGCACATACAGCAGGCGCCCGCACGCCGCTTTTTGGTACAATGGTTGTACTGGCTGCATGGCATTTTCAGATCCGAAACGTAACATCGAACAGTTCGCACTAGAACCAGGAATGGAGGTGGCTGACTTTGGTGCGGGTGCGGGATACATCGCGGTAGAAGCAGCCGAGGCGGTGGGGAAGGATGGCAGGGTCTACGTCATTGACGTGCAGCAGGAATTGCTCACGAAAGCAACGCACCTGGCGAAGGAACACCATTTAGAACGGCTCACGTTCATACATTCCGACCTTGAGGAAGCAAACGGCTCCACGTTGCCTGACGCCAGTATTGACGCCGTCATCATTTCGAACATGCTATTTCAGGTGACAGATAAGGCGGCGGTCCTACAAGAAGCTAAACGTGTCCTGCGTGAAAAAGGTCGATTGCTTGTCGTTGATTGGCGTGAGAGCTTCGGAGGTGTCGGTCCACAACCAGAGCAGGTGTTGATCGAGGATGATGCACGTGACATGATAGCGTCGGCAGGGTTTGAGTACATCGACGATATTGATGCTGGTGCGTATCATTACGGGTTAATGTACCGCAACAATGGGAAATGAAAAACAAAAATTATTTCAATACATAATACTCATCCTCTTCGGTGCGTTTGCGATAATTGGCGTTATCGTACTTGCCACGTCCCCAAAGGAGGGAGCGGAGAAAAGAGTCGCAGTACCGCTTACCATTTGGGGACCACCCCTGCCAGGGGACGGTGCTACTGAACTCGTCCGGCTCCTCAAGGAAGAGGGCGACGTCCTTGACACGACAACCTACGTAGTAAAGAATCCGGCCACGCTGTACTCGGACCTGGTCAAAGCCCTTTCGGTGGGACGAGGGCCTGATGCCGTTATTATTGACGCGAGTATGCTGCTTACGATGAGGGAGCTCATACAGCCAGTATCCTATGAGGCGTTGCCCATGGGAAAGTATCGTGAGCGTTACATCGAAGGAGCAGAGCTCTTTGCACTTGATGACGGCGTATACGCTTTTCCGCTCGTCGTCGACCCACTCGTACTCTATTGGAACCGAAATCTGTTCACGAACGCACTCATATCACAGGTACCTGATAACTGGGTATCGTTCGTTGAATTGGTACCTCGTCTTACCATCATTGAAGACGATACGGTTCTCACACAGAGTGCCATTTCGTTCGGTGAGTATGACAATGTCCTCCACGCAAAAGAGATCCTCAGCGCACTGCTGATGCAGACAGGCATTTCGATCGTCTACAACAATGAGAATGATAGATGGGTTACAGACCTCGTGTCGTCACACCGTAAGGAGAGGGCGTCCGATCCCGTTCTTGCGCTACGTTTCTTCACCGATTTTTCTGATCCTATAAAGAAAGTATACTCCTGGAATAAAACGTTCGAGCGTTCACGAGAGGCGTTTGCTGCTAACAAAGTGGCGATGTACGGCGGTTTTGCCAGTGAAATAGAAACGCTTAGCGCCATAAATCCAAACCTGAACTTTGACATTGCAATGTGGCCTCAGTCGACACTACCCGGTAGAAACAAGTTGACCTATGGTAAATTCTACGCACTCGCCGTTCTCAAGCAGTCAACCCATCAAAACGCAGCGTTCGTCGTGGCTTCCGAGCTCGCAGGCGCCGCAAATGCACAACATTGGCAGGATGTCACCGGCCTCCCGACGGCGCGCCGAGACATGCTGCGAGAGGTACCGAGCGATCCCTATTCTTCTGTCATCGTCCGCTCAGCGTTGATTTCCCGGTCCTGGCATGATCCGGACGTGTACGGTACGGACGAAACCTTTATGCACATGGTAAACATGGTCAATACTGGTCAGAAACAAGCGGAGAGTGCGCTCCTAGAGGCCGGACGTGACGTAGAAACATTGTTAGACAATTACAATGAAAATTAATCGTATGTCCACGATGACACAACATGTACGTACTATCCGAAGCCTTGCTCTCGTGGCCTTTGCTGTAGCGGCGCTTCCTGCAGAAGCCGGGGAAGGATTTGTGAATCCGTTACAGAGTCTTACGCTGTACGATTTTCTCCTAGCAATACTGAACTCAGTCGTCTTCATTATGTTTCCAGTTATTGTACTGATGCTCGTATACACTGGGTTTCTCTTCGTATCTGCCCAAGGGAAGCCCGAAAAGTTGAGCACTGCGCGCAAGGTGTTCATATGGACGCTCATTGGCGGGTTGGTCATTCTGGGATCGAAGGCGCTGGCATTAGCAATTCAAGCGACCGTGGAAGCACTGTAGATATGGTACGATCAACACACATAGCAGCATTTACCAGCATGTATGCTTTCGTGCTGTACCCATCCGTTGCGCAAGCACAAACATTCCAGCAAATTGCAGGATTGGTGACGGGTCTGCTGAATCAGGTGGTGCTCTTACTCATGGTGCTTGCACTGCTAGCTTTTATTTGGGGTGCCATTAAATTTATTGCTCAAGCCGGTGATGAGAAAGGGAGGGCTGCGGGAAAGCAGACGATGGTGTGGGGGACACTGGCCTTGTTCCTCATGGTTGGCATCTGGGGTATCGTGGCGATTATCAAGCAAACATTCTTTGGCACATGAACAACATGCGCACCTACACACTTCTCGCACTCTTTTTGGTACCGTCGTTTGCAGCGGCTGCTGCAACGCTACAGAGCGTACTGGGTGCCGCCACGGGTGCGCTGCAACTGTTCGTCGCAGTTGGCGTTGCGATAGCGTTACTCGTTTTCATATGGGGATTGGTCAAGTTCATAGCTGCCGCTGGCGACGATAACAGCATTGTCGAGGGAAAACAGCGTATGGTGTGGGGTGTGGTGGCTCTCTTCCTCATTGTGACGGTATGGGGTGTTGTGGCCCTCCTTATGTCCCTTTTCGGGGTGGGACCGCTCGGAGCCGACAATAGGTGCGATGCACCGTCGATCGACATCTTCGGTGCATCGGTGCGCACGTGCACATAAAAAGGAAGACAGGGCGGTATTATCCACAGGACACAACGGACCCCAGTGAGCGCTGTGGTATGCTTAAATAGGTAACAGAACACGTGCGAATACTATGCACAAACAGCCCTGTACCAGTCATTGTATCTTATAAGTTTACTCATTTAACACACCATATGAATACCTTTGCTAAAGCATTGCCGTTTAGCGTACCGCTAATGCCACTGTTTGCCTTTGCTGCTGAGACGGACCTGGGATTTTTCGATACTCTTGTTTCGCAGCTCAGTAATCTAGTGGGAGCACTGATACCGGTTGTCATTGCTATCGGGCTCCTATTCTTCATTTGGGGCTTGGTCCAGTTTATCGCAGCATCTGGTGATGAGACTGCCCGTGAAGAAGGACGGAACAAGATGATCTGGGGCATTGTGGCCCTTTTCGTGATCGTCACCGTGTGGGGTCTTGTAGCCCTGCTCAACCAACTCACAGGAGTACAACAGGGTGAAGCAGTGACAACGCCTACAATACCTGGATAAACGCCAAAACGTGCTATAAACAAAACGCGGCTCAAGCCGCGTTTTGTTTATATGTTGATTGGTCTTAGCAGTGGAGAACGGTATAATGCGGATATGGATAACAGCGTACCTCCGGGGGTACAAGACTTCATGGCCGGGATTACCGACCAGATCATTAATCCGATAGTCGGAATAATTTTTGCGCTTGCGCTCGTGTATTTTCTATACGGCCTCGTGTCATTTATCTTCTCAGCCGGAAACGAGCAAAAACGTGCCGATGGAAAGCAACACATGGTGTGGGGTACCATCGGTATGACGATAATGGTCTCAGTGTTTGGGCTTTTGCAGCTTGTGCTGTTCACCTTCAGCATACAAGGTGATAAACTTCCTGCAGAACTTCCACTTAACAGCGTGTTTCAAGATTTCTAGCGGACAAATGTTTCGTATAGCCGCGCGGGTATACAGTGAACGTCCAATGCACTGTGCAATGTGTCTTGTCGTGGGTGGTGTTGTGGGCGAGGGGAGACTCGAACTCCCAAGCCTTTCGGCACTAGTTCCTAAGACTAGCGTGTATACCAATTCCACCACTCGCCCTTAAGCAATGACCTGCCGTGGCGCAGGTCACCACACATGTCCGCCCAGAGGGATTCGAACCCCCGACCATTCGGTTAAGAGCCGACTGCTCTACCAACTGAGCTATGGGCGGATTGCGATAGTGTAGAACAAAACATCTTGTATGTAAACGCATTTTCACACAACGCATACTAGAATACCTGTGCGAGACATCTGTACTCTCGTCGCTTGAGACGGGTTTGAGGCGCACCACAGGAACTTGCTCGCTCTGCTCGTTTGTGCCCGGGGCGGGAATTGAACCCGCACGACCTTTCGGTCACGAAATTTTAAGTCTCGCGTGTCTACCAGTTCCACCACCCGGGCGTGTGCCGAAGTGTACCATCTTTTCATAATTCAAAAAACACAGTATGCTGTGCCATGTTGGCCTGGTGGCGAAGTGGTAACGCTTCGGTCTGCAAAACCGACATGCGCGGGTTCGATTCCCGCCCAGGCCTCAACTACCGAGTAACTCGTCCACCCGACGTCGACTCTTTTCTCCCTTGTCGAGCTCAAACTCCACATGAGGTATCCGGCGCGCGGGTACGTGTTGTTTCAGGTAAGCACGACACTCGCCACGTTTTCTCATCAGGAATCCCATTGCCGGACCCTCTGCATCCTCCGGGTAGACACTGACGTACAATGTTATCATCGCACCTTTCTCACCAAGTTCGGCACGGGTCACCGTGATGAGACTCGTTTTGTTGGAGACCGTGTTGATGTATGTCGCTGCTGCCTGCTGGAGCTCCAGCGTTAGTTGCTCGTTGTGATTCTGCATATCACTCCTCTGTGATGGTAAAGGCGATGAGCATGTCACCGAACACGGGCTCTTGCTTCAGCTGCATGTCCAACACGACGCCGCAATCATCCGGTGCGCTAACATTCCGCGCTTCGCTCATTCCTGACTTCATGGATGCTATGCGTCCATGACCTGCTTCTTCATCGTTGTGCAGTAGCATGACGCGGTCCTTGACGGTGAGCGTGCCCTCCTCGACGCGGCATCCGATGGTCTGCGCCTTCTTGCTATAGCTAAATGTCTTCAGGACCTTTGCCGCCCCCAACTGTTTTTCGGACCGGACCTTTGGACGGCGCGCAGCGAGTGCTGTGGGGAGCCAGTCCGCTAGGTCATAGATGATGGAAAACGTGGCTATCTCAACGCCAAGCCGTTCGGCTACTTCGTTCGCTGCTGCATCCACTGAAACATTGAAGCCGAGTATCAACGCGTTCTTGTTTCCACTTGCGAGTTTGACGTCACCTTCTGCCACTGCACCCACACCCTCGTGTATCACATGGATACGCGTTCGCTCATCCTCGATTTTACGTAGCTCGTGCTTCAGGGCGTCCAAGCTTCCCTCAACATCCGACTTGAGGACGACAGGCAGTACAAAACGCTCCTCGTCTTCTTCGTCGAAGTGTTCGCGAGACTTCCTTTCGACACTGCGCGCCTTGACCAGGGCCTGCGCCTCTTTCTTGCTGTGAACGGTAACAAATTGTACACCGACCGGTGGGTTAGCAGAAAATCCCACAACCATGAGCGGACTCGAGAATGTTGCATACTCGACGCTGTTTCCCTGAAAGTCCTCCATGATACGGAGCGGCGCAAAGGTATCACCTGCCACGACGCACTGACCGGACTTGAGTGAACCGTTCTTGATGATGAGCGTTGCGCTGATGCCACGCTTGGGATCACAACGGGACTCAATGACAATGCCTGAAGCTGCCTCTTCTGGGTCGCCCGTAAGCTCCTCAAGGTCCGATGCCAGCAACAGAAGGTCCAACAGCGCGGGCACACCCTCGCCCGTTTTGTTCGAAACCGGTACATATGGCACCGAGCCACCCAGCCCTTCGAGATACACACCGTGTTCAAGCAGAGAGCTCTTCGTACGTTCAATATCAGCGTTGGATTTATCTATTTTCGTTATGGCAACGAGGTAGGGAATACCGGCACCCTTGATTGCCTCAAGTGCCTCGAGTGTTTGTGGCTTTACACCATCATCTGCAGCGACGACGAGGATGGCGAGGTCTGCCGCGCTACTGCCGCGGCTCCGCAAGTGCTGGAACGCCTCATGACCAGGAGTGTCGAGGAAAGTTATCTTCCGTGGCTTTCCATCTTCGCCTACGTGCTCTACCTCGTACGCCGAAATGTGCTGCGTGATGCCGCCCGCTTCCGTATCAACAACTTTCGTCTTTCGTATGTAGTCAAGTAGCGTCGACTTGCCGTGGTCGATATGACCCATGACGGTCACGACGGGAGCTCGCACTATTTTGCTGTTGTGTGTTGCAGACATACTCGCTTCTTTGTGTATGGACCATCATTCGCATGGACATAAGATGTGGCTGAGTATAGCTTGAAGGGTGCTGTTTGTAAACAAGACCACGTTTAGGTATCATGTGCAAGATATGGCATCTGTTCCGCGCATATACCTTGATAACGCTGCTGCAACAGTGGTTGACCCCCGTGTCCTTAGTGCCATGCAACCGTACTGGCGAGAACACATAGGCAATGCCGGGTCGCTGCATGCAGAAGGTGTACGTGCGCACCGCACCATTGAAGACGCACGTGAGAGGTCAGCTGAGGCGTTCGGTGTGCACGCAGACGAAGTCATTTTTACGTCGGGCGGGACCGAGTCAAACAACCTGGCGATACGTGGCCTCGTTGAGCTACTCGCCGAGGAGAGATCGTTGACCTCCATGCACGTCATCACCAGTGACGTGGAACACAGCTCTGTCCGCGACTGTGTCGACCAGCTTCTGCGAAAAGGGGTACAGGTGACCCGTATTCCCGTGGATGAGACTGGGAGGATAGACCTCGTGAAGCTACGGGGCGCCCTGCGTCCGGAAACGGTTCTGGTGTCCGTGCTCTACGCCAACAATGAGGTCGGCACCATTGAGGATATTCCGGGGATATACAAAGTCATCAAACGCTTCCGAAGAGGTGCCAAGTCGCAAATGCCGTACTTTCATACGGACGCAAGTCAGGCGACGCCGTGGATCTCATGCAAGGTGGACGCGCTTGGTGTGGACATGATGACCATCGATGGCCAAAAGGTACACGGTCCCAAAGGGGTCGGGCTTCTCTACCGAAAGCGGGATGTTCACCTGAAGCCCATCCTGTACGGTGGTTCGCAGGAGCACGGGCTCCGACCGGGTACTCCTCCGACACCGCTCATCGTTGGCATAAGCACCGCAATAGCAATCGTTGAAGATGAAAGAGATTTCTACGTTCCGCAAGTGTCAGAGATGCGGGATACATTCGTCTCCACACTATCGAGTACGGTGGGAGGTGTTCTAGTAAATGGACCGGAACGTGACGCTCGCACCGCGGGGAACGCGAACGTTTCGTTCATGGGGCTCGAGGGAGAACGCTTCGTCTTAGAGCTTGATGCGCGTGGCGTGGCAGCTAGCACCCGCAGTGCCTGCCTGAAAACCAATAAGCCGGGCAGCTACGTGGTCCAAGCGCTATACAATGACCGCCAGCGCGCCCGGGGAGCCGTTCGCTTCTCTCTATCGAGATTTACCACCGGTGAGGAGATGAAACGTGCTACGGACATCGTCATTGATACGGTACGGAAACTTGACGAAGCAAAACACTAATGTTTTAATGATAGTCTGAGATAACAAAAACATGGTACCGTTCCAAAATTTCACACCCAAAGCGAAGGAGGCAGTGCGTCGTTCACACGAGCTCGCAGTTGAACGGGGTCAAAATCACGTGAACCCTCTTCATTTGCTTGCCGCTGTGGTACTCCAGGAAGAGAGCGTCGTCTTTTCGCTATTGGAGCGCTTGAATATCGATGTTATCGCTCTCACGGACACCATACTGGATGCACTTGAGTCACCAGAGAACGCAACGGTGTTGTCGCCGAGCTACCAGCTGTACCTCACACCTGAACTCGCGCAGGTACTGGAAAATGCTGGTAAGGTCGCAGCATCTCTCAATGATCAGTTCGTCGGAACCGAACACCTGTTCGTAGCCATCATCGACACGCCGGGTCCTGCCGCCGATGTCTTGTCTCGGTACTCATTCGATCGCGAGACCGTTGTGACGGCACTGCAGGAAGCCCGCAGTGTCGAAGGTGACGAGGCAAATCAACCGAAGCGTTCTCGTGCCCTTGCAAAGTACACGCGTTCACTTACACAGCTTGCTGCTGAGAACAAACTCGATCCGGTGATCGGACGTGACACTGAAATAACGCGAGTGATCCAGATAATCTCACGCCGCACCAAGAACAACCCGATCCTCATAGGTGAAGCGGGCGTCGGTAAGACCGCTATCGCAGAGGGTCTTGCAGTGCGCATGGCCGCAGGTGAGGTACCCGAGAGCATGCGTGGTAAAGAGCTGGTTTCACTTGACCTGGGTTTGCTCGTTGCAGGGACGAAATATCGTGGTGAGTTTGAGGAGCGGCTCAAGGGGGTGATGCGGGATATTGAACGGGCAAACGGAAACATCATTTTATTCATAGACGAGATACATACCATCATCGGGGCAGGTGGTGCAGAAGGCGCTATCGACGCAGCCAACATGCTCAAACCCGCACTTGCACGTGGGGAGCTGCGAGTCATTGGTGCCACTACCACAAAGGAGTACCAGAAACACTTTGAGAAAGATCAGGCCCTCACGAGGCGCTTCCAGCCGATACGGGTGAACGAGCCATCGCTAGACGACGCCGTAGCGATCTTACGCGGCCTTCGTGAGCGGTATGAGAATTACCACGGTGTGCGCATTACTGATGATGCGATCATCGCCGCCGCACACTTGTCGAGCCGGTACGTCACAGAGCGTTTTCTTCCGGACAAGGCCATTGACCTCATAGATGAGGCCGCATCAGCACTGCGTATAGCGCTCGAGAACAAACCGCCGGTGCTCGAGGAGACACATCGGAAGATACGTCGTCTAGAGATCGAGAAAGAGGCACTGAAGAAAGACGCGGACGAATCCACATCGACAGCGATAAGCAAAAAGGCAAAGGCGAGGATTCAGGCTATCGACACGGAGATCACTGAATTGCGAGAAAAAACACGTGAGCTTGAGGTCAAGTGGACGAACGAAAAGGACACGCTTGGTGAGATAAAGCGCATCAAGAAGGACTTGGAGCAGAAGCGTGTCGAGGCGGAGAACGCAGAGTCCATCGCGGACCTCACGAAAGCGGCCGAAATCCGCTACGGTACGATACCCGGACTAGAAAAGGAGCTTACGACAAACGTGCGGCGCATGAAGAAGCTGCAACGTACACGCCGTATATTAAAGGAGGAGATAACTGAAGCTGAGATTGCGGATGTCGTCAGTCGCTGGACGGGTGTTCCCGTGGCGCGCATGCTCGAAGAAGAGGCAAACAAACTGTCACGTATGGAAGAAGCTCTCCAAAGGCGCGTACGTGGACAGGATGATGCGGTGAAGCAGATTGCTGATGCAGTTCGCCGATCACGTACCGGTATCGCAGACCCGAACCGGCCTATTGGCTCATTCCTGTTTCTCGGGCCGACGGGCGTCGGAAAGACGGAGCTCTCAAAGGCGCTCGCTGAGTTCATGTTTGATGATGAAAAAGCACTGATACGCGTGGACATGAGTGAGTACATGGAGCGGCACAGCGTGTCGAAGATAATCGGCGCGCCAGCCGGATATGTTGGATATGAAGAGGGAGGGAACCTCACCGAAACGGTACGTCACCGGCCGTACTCAGTACTGCTCTTCGACGAAGTGGAGAAAGCACACCCGGAAGTGTTCAACATCATGCTTCAGGTGCTCGACAACGGGCACTTGACCGACGCGAAGGGCAGGGTCGTGAACTTCAAGAACACCATCATCATCCTCACCTCCAACATCGGTGCCGAGCACATAGACCGCATGAGCCGCATGGGCTTTTCTACCGACACGAGCGAAAGTGCAGACTACGACCACGCAAAGAGCAAGGTCATGGACTCATTGAAGGAGTTCTTCCGTCCTGAGTTCCTGAACCGTCTCGATGAGATTCTGTTGTTCAACATTCTCGCACCGCAGGTGGTGCACGAGATAGCAGAGATGCAGATAGAAGTGGTGAAGAAGCGTCTCGAGGACAAGGAGATCAAGTTCAAGGTGACCAAGGATGTCATCAAGTTCCTGGCAAAGGAGGGGTACGACCCACACTATGGTGCGCGCCCCATGAAGCGTCTGATACAAAAGAAGATACTAACGCCGGTAGCAAGCATGCTCGTCACCAACGGTGTGAAGGAGGGTGGCGCAGTGTCGGTGTCCATCAAGAAGGGAGAGATCGCATTCGATGTGAAGAAAGGTCGCGGGAAGGCAAAACCAAGCACAGTAAAACCGTACGAAATTGCTGAGGTATAGATAACAAAATCCCACTGAGTGGGATTTTGACTGTGTGTATGTGCACGGGAATGCAAGTAGTTCGTACCAGTATCGTTGAGTCAGAATACTGTTTCTTACCGAATTTTGTAAAGATAGAAGAGGTGTTTGTGTAAAAGAAAACCGCCTGACCCGTGAGAGAGCCAAGTGGCTTCTTTGGGTCGGCGGTCAGTTGAGTTTGGTGAACTTACTCGCTTGGTGGGAGGAGTTCAATGTCGTCAGGATCAAGCATTCCGATTTTTGATTTCGAGAATCCCAGTGGCAGCTTTGCCATGTTAGTACGACCATGAAGCTCGGTAGGGAATCGAACACGAGAACCAATTTCAAGCGCACCTGCAAGATTGATGATGGTTTGAGGGCCATGACTTCCGCCCCAGTCTGTAGGATCGACTTGGATCACGTACGTGCCATCGTCAGTTTTCACACGAATCACCAAGCCGTTGCCAAATTTTACGGTTTCGTTTGAGTAACTCACGAGACCGATCCATTCGGCGTTCCCTTCGATGTTGGACAGATTACTGCTGATGCCAACAATCTCGCCCTCCACGAAGTTGCTTGGGTCTTCTTTGCCACATGCAGACAAAAGCAGGGCACAGCAAACTACAGCCACGATGTAAAGTTTCTTCATTGTTCAACCTCCAAAAGTTGATTGTTAGTTAGGAAAGAACCTATCATTAAAATAGCATGAAAGGTACTATATGTCAAGTATATGTAGAAAAAGAGGGCCTTATTTATTTTAAAAATAGCCGCAAATGGCAAAGAATACAGCAACGGGTGAACATGTTGTAAAAGACCAAAAAAAGTATCTAGTTTCCTTGACGACCACAATGAAGTTTCGATTGATGTTGTAAAAGAACTGTTCAAAGCAAAACCGTACGAAATTGCTGAGGTATAGATAACAAAATCCCACTGAGTGGGATTTTGACTGTGTGTATGTGCGCCGTACTGTAGTTGGCTCGAACCCAGTATGCTAACATGAAGCGTATGGAACCAGAAGCCGACCCTGCACCAGATGAAGCCGACCCTGCACCAGATTCCGCGGTGAGTGCTTGGACAACAGTAACTCCACTCTCCAAGTATCTAGCCATGGTGCTTTTTGTACTTTTGCCTTTCTTTGGGGGGTGGATTGGGTATACGTATGCCCCAGAGAAGGTGGTTGAGGTTGAGAAGGTTGTAATTAAGGAAGTAGAGAAATCTCCTTCTGCAGACAATGACACTGACATAGATTTAATCTCGTATGTGTCAATAAAAAATAATCAGAATGAATATTCTATATATGACACTATAAGCATTGAATTTGGCTTAGTTTCGGAAAACTACATTGATTCCTCAGGACAGAAAAAAGAACTCTACCTTATTGATGACACGAACACCCTCCAACGTTTTATTGCAGAGGTAGAATCAAGCGCTGGTAATATAGAATTCATTCCTGAAGATACATGGCGCAATGCTGGTTTGGATATAATTACTACTCCACCAAAAACTGGCGATTACAGGGTCTTATTGCTAGTGCGGGAAAAAGTGCAGATAGAGCCAGGTCCGCGCGACTATCCGGTAGATACCTTGGACAATCCCTTTACTGTATATAAAGATGGTTATTTAGAAAACACGGAGGCCTTGAAACACGGAATTGCACCAAAAAAACTTTTCGATAGTGCAGTTAGTGAAACATTCCATATTACAAACCCTATTGCTGAAGAGGGGAAGGGTTAAAATTTTTACAGAAAGCAACTATTGAAAATCCTGTTTAACTGATAGGTAACGATAATTTGTGGGCTGAAATCTGATGATGGTGCCGACAACGGCTCAAATGTTTCGGTCACATTTCAAAAAGTGACGGGGTGGATTACCTATACATTAGCTGACGATGAAGCTGTACTACAACACCCTGCGTAAGCGGGGCGTTATCCTGTTCAACGTCTAGACTATCATGTGCTGTGTTGGTATGCTCCGTAAAGGCTCAAACATAAGGAGGAGTCGATCATGTTTGCTACAAAACCGTCTGCCGCAACCATACGACGGGCAAAGCAAGAGATCTTCATATGTATTGGTGGGGCACTGGTGTTTCTGTGCATGGCGCTCTTTCATGGCTACATTGCATGGCACTTTTTCGTTACCCAGACGCAGAATGTACATACTGTGGCAGGATTACTCGCTGTGCTGGATACTATCATTTCTCTTGTCCTGTTGGTCATATGGATGTGCTTCTCAATTCTCATTTCGACAGCTGCGAACGAGATAGTGAGGTATCATGAAGAACGAACGTACCTTCAAAAGAAACACGCTACCCCTTAACGAAGTACATAGCCCTGCGAAAGCAGGGCTATAACTGTGTGCGCCGGGCAGGAATCTCACTGCTCGCTCACTATGTTCGCTGCACTCAGCTCTCTAACAAAAAATATGTACCAGCAAGAAGCTGGTACATATTTTTCGTAGTGCGCCGGGCAGGATTCGAACCTGCGTAGGCATAAGCCGCTTGGTTTACAGCCAAGTGCGATTGACCACTCCGCCACCGACGCATGTCAGTTCAAAACGTGACGTAGCGAACATATTAACACTTAAAGCATTGTCCTGTAAACAGAGGGGTGCTACCATTTTCGTATGAACCTCTTGAGGCGCCTATCT
>CAMYLP010000005.1:31325-35786 GCA_947259245.1 uncultured Patescibacteria group bacterium | reverse complement strand
ATTCATGCACGCCCAGGCGTCGTTGGTGCCGACGTGGAGTGAGATGGTGTCCTCACCCTCGTCGTCGGGCTTCAGGTCGGTGAAATTGAAAAAGAGGTGACCGTCGTCGATGAGGTCATCAAGAAGCCAGCTTGTGGTGCAGGTTGTACCAGGCTCCGGGTACGGCGCATCACCTTGCCACTCCCACACGGGAACTTCCTCCGTACCAACATTCGCACAGAGATTGCCGTTGTAGTACGACTCGTTATCGACCTTGAGGTCGATGACACCTGCGGCAAAGACGTTGCCTGTCGAGGTCTCCCTGTCCCCGAAGAACGCGCCTGTGCCTCCGACCACCGCGAGCACCGCTACGGTGATAGTGAGGACACTAAATGCAATTTTGTTCATAATATTGTGTAATGAGTAAGTAACGATACGCTGGTTCCCTTCAGCCCACTAAGCCCGAAGGTTTCGGGCTTAGTACGACTAGAGGCAACTAGTTGTGCGGAAATGCTACTCCTGCTTCCGGTTCAAAGTCTACTTCGTCGGTACCTCCTGTCTGTGTTGCGCCACCATCTGGTCCCCAGAAGTTGTTCTCGGCGTTCACGTCACCAGACAATCCAACGTATGTGTTGACCATCGTGCCATCCAGGAAGTTGTTGAACTCAACTGTCGCTGGATTACTGTCATGTGTTGGATCTGCGCCAATCGCTTCCTGGGCTACGCCATCGTGCTCAAACTCATTGTTCGCAACATGTGCACCGTTGATGCCACCGATACCAGCCGTATTGTCGTCGATGTCATTGTTGCTGATAGTGAGCTCACCGCTTGCAACAGGATTCGTGTAGATTCCCGTGGTCAAGTCATGGATCACGTTGTTGTCGATCACGACGTTGTTGTATGTCGCTCCAGTGGTAGTAAGGACACCACGGGTAGGACTGTTACCTAGACCATCAATATCGTTGAATGAGATCAAGACATTGTCCAAGCTTCCATTGAGGAACACGCCAATATCCTGTGGATCTGCCGGCACGTCACCTGGATTGATGATGAATCCGGTAACAGTTACATCGCTTGAATCAATCTGAACACCACCTTCGATCGTCGCGCTGTTGGTAGGTCCGTTGAGCGCCGCTAGTGTAAGAGGTTTGTCAATGACAACTGTTTCGTCATAGCTGCCATCATCAACACAGACGGTGTCGCCGTCTCCTGCTGCATCAACAGCACCTTGGATGTCGCTTGCGACCGTAGTATCACATTGTGGTGTTTGATAGTCAGCCAGTACTGCACCAACAAGTTCGCGCTCCACATTTTGTGGGAGCGGACACTCGAAGGCATCATTGTTACGCGCCTGCTCCACGTAGAAAGTAATGTCAGCTGTCATGCTGTCGCTCTGCGGAATGTTGTCTACAGGAGCGCCGTCACACGTGAGTGTGAACAGTTGATCATCTACTGTGATCTGGCCAAAGCACCAGTAGAGTCCAATGTATTCAGTCGTGGTTGCGGTAAGAGGACCGGTCTGTGGTGTGTAGAGTGGGTAACTTACACCGTCAATGACGTCTGACGCTGGGCCCTCTTCGTTTGAGAAGAGTATCTGCTCACCGTCCTCCCAAATGTTGTTGCCGTCATCGTCCCATGCGAAGAAACGAAGGTACTGGGAGAGCTCACCTTCACCAATGCCACCAGTAGTATCACCATCCTCTTCCTCGGGCTCTGTAAGCCCATTGTCATCATCATGCATGTTGTCGATGATGGCACAGGCGTAGGCATCGTTGTCGTACACATGGAGTGAGAGTGTGTTCTCACCATGGTCGCCCGGCTTCAGGTCGCCATAGTTGAAGAATGTGTGCTCGAAACCAAGATCAGTTTCTTCCCACGTACCGTCACAAGGGCTTTCTGGTGCCGGGTAGTGATCGGGGCCTGGAACAAAGTTCGGTTCTGGCTGCCACCAATATCCGTCGTCTCCGTTGAATTCGCATACCATGTGATTGTAATGCGCTTCACTATCTACCTTGAGATCGAGCGCACCAGCAGCAAAGACGTTGCCGGTGGAGGTCTCCTCGTCCGAGAAGAACGCTCCTGTACCTCCCACCACAATACCTCCTGCAAAGACAAGCACTGCGAGGGAGAAAATAAGTTTATGAATGTTCATAATAACTTCTATTTAGTTGATAATAATGTTGATAATATTCTTTCGGCCACACAAAAGCCGCCCTACCCTCCGTCTAGCGGCGGATAGCGCGTACGTGATGGTAATGCTGAATGCGGTTTTTTCATAAGTGCCGAAAGGCCTGTTCGGCTCGTTTACGTTTGATAACCGCTTCAAAGCAGCTTCCCTATGCTTATCAGCTGTCGAGGTCCGACCTGGTCCGCGAAGTGTCGTGGGGTCGGGCCCCGCGTAGCTGAGTATCAGCCCCCTGATCCAGTCACGTCTTTACGCGAATGTGCTCGCGTATATATAGCTAAACACCTGACTGGGGGCGCGCAAGGTGCACTTCACGTGCATAGAATCTATCGTCTATGAGGTCAACAGTTGTCCTTTGTCCAAGATAAAATGGCGCAACTGCAACATGAAATTGGTATATCTCCTTGTTTTATGTGTAGTGACCTTGAGTGAAGTTATTGAATTTATCGGGAAAATGACCTCTGCTAGCCGCCGTGCCTGCATTTTGGCGTCATTCACTCTCCTCCGTGGGCACGGCCGTGTGCTCTCATCACCAGCATCTTCCCTCGGTGGGTTTATGTGCCTGACCTCAACGAGCTCCTTTTGTGGGGTGGCGGGGGTGTCACCAATTGTACGGGTGCTCGTTTCGCATGTTGTTCTAGAGGAGCCAAAGAGCACTAGCGCCCAGAATGAGCGCTAGTGCTGTAGTGCAACAGGATGAACGCAGTTGCAGTCCGGCATGTGCCCGCCAGTATACTACGGCTGGAACATCTCAATCGAGTCTAGGTATGCGGTACCCTCGGTACGGCTGGTTACATAGACCTTCAGCTGGGAGGTTTTCACATCGTCAGAGGTGGGTGTGTACTCGTACGCTTCATCAACTGCAAAACCATTCACGGCCTGCCCGATGCGCTGACCACTTACCCAGTTGCCGTCCCCATCATACTCGTCTACGTAGAAGCCGACTTCACCGGTCGTCACCCCTCGCGTGTCGATATAGGCACGTATGCCATACACCTCGTCACTTTCAACGGCCACCGTGGGGCCATGCACGTACGTGGGCATTACACCGCTTGAGAGCGCGAGAGAGTTCTCCGGCTCAGGGTACGAACCATTGGTATTATTGTCGGCTGCCACTTCTGATGCTGGACTTTTTGTCCAAACATCTGCCAAACCGCGCTCAAAATCACCATCCTCGATGAGGTTTGGCTGCTGGTCTAGCATTTCGACAACGGTCTCGGGTTCAATGTGTTGTGCTTGGAGATAGTCGAGGAGGTCTTCAAAAGTTTTTGCATTCCACGAATCTGAGTCGTTGAGTAGGACAGCGGGTTCTACTGCGCCAATCTTCAGGATGAGCCACTGATCCTTTACTATCGCATCGTCTATCCATCCCAAGACCGCTTCCAAATCGGTTTCTCTATCGATGCTCTTTATCTCTAGGAAGTACTTACTGAAAGGCCAGTCATTGTAACCCTCTATCACGCTGTGCCGTGCGCTGTCGTAGTATTTCGCAATTGTCGCTATCGTATCAGTGTCGAACGCACCGTCCGGTAGCGCAAATGACTTTGCATCAAGCCCTTCTTCCTCGAGCGCGCGCTTACTGACCACCACTTCCGCTGTTTCTTCTATATCAGCGAGTGCAGTGAGCTTCTCTCCACGAACACCGAGCGAACCAATGTCCCAACCAGCGTCTGCAAGTGCTATGAGTTCCTCCCATTGGATATTCCCCCCGTCATCTATACTGCCGGTGGGTAGATATAGTGTGCCGGTCATCTCATATGAGGCCATGTGTGGCACGACCGTGCTGAAGAAGTCTGCGTCTGCCATGTCGAAGGTAAGTGTTATGCCACCCCGCTCAAACGGATTCAGGTCCGGCTCATTATCGACGACGAACGACCGTGTTGTTGTTGCGCTCTTGTTTCCCACCCCGTCAACCACTACCATTTCGAGCACATGTCTTCCATTTGGCAGATCCGTAGTGTCGAACGTGGCTTCATAGGTGCTGGAGGCAGATGGTACGCCAACAGAGCGGTATAGCTCACCGTTTACGTAGTACGAAACGTACGCCACACCGCTTGCATTGTCACCTGCTCGTATTGGGTCATGTGCCTCTGCAACGAGTGTGATGTCTCCGCTCACACTGTCGGACAGATCGGTGAGGAGTGTTGAACGAGGTGCCATGTCATCCGCATCGAGTGCTTCCCGCCGTTCTGCTTCCTCACGCGCCTGCTTGATCATGAGTGCTATGTCGCGCAGTTTTGCGACCACGTCGACGCCTGTGATGACAGTGTCATCAGACGGTAGTGCGACCGCAGCAT
>CAMYLP010000005.1:0-31313 GCA_947259245.1 uncultured Patescibacteria group bacterium | reverse complement strand
CACGAAGCGCCTCTGCGACTTCGGGTGAACGCTGGATGGGGACGTACTCGTCGTCTGCCGGCACTGGTTGCAGTGGAGCATCGGAGACGCTTTCTGTATCTGGAGTCACGACCTCCTCTACATCCGTCGCTACGAGATCGGTCTCAAGCTCATCGGGTCCTGTTCGAGGTAGCCACGTCAGCGCGACGATTCCCACCAGTACGAGGAGTCCCACCAAGAGGAGCGTGCTGTGCCTCCGAAAGAAACCCTCGTCGTTTGTAGTAGTGTCTTCATTCATAGGAGTATGTGATGTACTTATAGATGTTGGATTACTTAATAGACACCCCATGCATGCACACAGTCGCCCTTCCTTATGGGCGAGCCACAACACTCGCCACCGCAGTGCGGCGAGTATCCATGTATGCAACTATGGGATGAACGTGTGTGCTCGGAGTCTACGCGAGAAATGCGCTCCGTGCATAGTCTCCTATAGCTTACCTGAAACGCAACACGCGTTACATATTGACAGTAGCATGCAGAGGTAACGTTCGTGCAGTATTTATTAAATTATTTGCAGAGGTGTCATATGCTCACTCGAACGGTGCGTGTGCAGCTGGATTGTATTCGATGCATGTATAAAGGACATGTCCTATAGAATATGGCTGCAATACGCTGAAAACACCCCAACTGTGTGTTGGGGTGTGTTCGTCATGTTGATGAGTCTTGGAGATGCTTCATATACTCCTCGAGAAATGACAAAAGCTTTGATGTGTCGACGGTCTCATTGTGATAACGACTTCTCAGTAGGACTTCGATCCATGTAACGAATGTCTCTCGGTCTGTGTCGGGATATGTTGCCTCTTGTGCTTTCTGCATGTACTCGTCGACAAGCGCAAATCCGTAACGGGTATTGCGATTGTCCTCGCATTCACGTTTCGAGAGCTCACCCCCGAACGGTGGTGGATTCCCCGAAGGCCACGATTCGTATTTGTAGCACTGGAAGTGACGATACAACGCTCGAATAGCGGCTATCTCTTGTCGATCGAGTTCACCTTCCTTGCGCAGCGCTTCCATAGCTGAACTTGTGAACATCCTTTGATCGGCAATAACATCTACCTGCAGGTGTGGTAGTGACATCTCTGTCTCCCAGTAATGTGTCTGGAGCCAGTGTACTCACGCTGAGAGATACCGCAAGTGCTCCGGTTAGTTACCCGCGATAAAGGCAAGCGCCACATCGGCGCTTTCGCTGGCCGCGAGAGCAAATCCTTCACTGCTCTCACCACCATCGGCAAAGTCGCTGACGCTGCGAAATGCGATAAACGGCACATTCTGCTCGTGTGCAATCGACGCCACAACGTACGTTTCCATGTCGACAACACTTGCCTCATCCGGCAAACCACTCGTGTCAGTCACAAAGTAGTCCACACTTACGCCGCCATCTACAAAAAGCACGTCGTGCTCCGCAGCTGCAGCTATATAGGTCTCAGCAATAGCGACCGGTTCACCGCCCGAGTTGTCATACCACGTTTCCACTACCACGGTGTCCCCCACGGAAAAGCCCTGATCCACAGCACCCGCGATCCCGGAAAAAACGAGCAACTCAACCGTAAAGGTGTCGAGCGTTTGCCTCGTCGTTCGCGCCGCCTCCTCAGGTCCAACGCCACTCATATACATAATGAATGTCTCGCCTTCGTAGGTCGCAATATGGTAGGTCGTCTCACCCACGGAGCATACGCTTTCTACCTGAACACGGCTTAACACAGCATCTCTTTCCTCATCAAAGGCGGTCACGATAACATCGTGCGGCGTCTGCATGATGTCCGCTCCGCACGCTATCGTACGGGGTGCTTCTGATCGTACGTAAAAAAGTAGTAGGAAAATACCGAGGAGTGGCAGTAACCATGAGAGATGTTTTTTCATATGGACGCTATTGTGTGAGTGATTTCAAGCTGTTGTATGCTGGCTTTATTGAGCCGTCGAAACGCCGAAGGCCAAAGTGATTTTCCCTGTCCCCTTCGCTCGTGCCGAGGTCCTGGTAGCTGTACCAAAAGAGCGGACCGACAAATGAGTACGTGCGTGCTTCACGCACCACTTCCTCTAGGAGCTCTGCTTGGTACCCCTCTGTCACATGATCGGGCACGCGCCAACGGTTGAAGTCGTTATCATCAGCTTCGCTCCCTGGACCTCCTGTCGGTGCACCGTACTCAGTAAGCCATATGTCCTTCGCGCCATCTCCATTGTATTTCATGATGCCACGTAAGCTCCACTCAGTTTCTTCCATTTGCGACCATGCGTTTTGGTCATTGTAGTCTGTCGGTAAGACCGGGTACGTGTAGGGGTGAAATCCGAGCGCGTCAAAGTGGTCCTTCGCACCGTGTACGTACATACCCTCAAGGAACTCGCGAGCGGTCATGTTCGCACCGCGTGTGGCAACCGGTGCAAGCCCTCCACTGACCACAACTGCGTCAGAGTCAACGGCTTTGATAGCGTCATGTGCGGCTTTCAGAAGATCTGTGTAGCGTTCAGGATCTGCGTGTGGAGCCCAAAAGAGGCCCATGTTTGGTTCGTTCCATATCTCCCAAGCATGTACACCCATTGGTGCATAACGGGAAGCAGCAACGCTGACAAAGCGCGCAAATTCATCCGGATTGCGAGGTCCACATTTGTCAGTATAAGTGCAATCCGAAGGTCGAGCCCACTTAGGCGTGTACGTTAGAATCGGGAGCACACGAATCCCGCGCTCGTGTGCTTCTTCCACGATGCGGTCGTAGGCGTCCCAGTGGTACGTGTCGCGATCACGCCACTGAATTGAGCTCCATGAGAGGTCCGCCCGTATCCAACCGGCACCGAGTCGGACCACGTCATCGAGGCGCTTTTCTAGTTCTGCCCGGTTCAGGTCCGACAAGGTCTCACCCATAGCTATACCGTAACGGTAGTCAAGTGTGTCGTTCTCAGGTTCCTGCACGACAGGTGGAGAAGCGATCGCATCGTCAGGTTCATCTTCTGGTACGGTTGTTTCGTCGGGTGGTACGATAGGCGCGACAGCGTCTTTCACTTGCACTGGTTCTTCGGGCACAGGAGATGTCGATGTGGTTTGCATGGTTCTGTCAGCTGTTGCGGGTTCTACATCTTCCGTGGGAGCTGCTATGGTCACAGGTGACTCGTGTCCGGTTTTATATGTTAACTGGGCTTCCGAAGGTACAGGGCTACGGCTCTTCAAGTACGCTTCGTACCACGCGAGTGCGCCAAACACAACGAGAATGAAGGTGACGAAAAAACCTACCGTCGCCCATATCCGTAGACGAGTACTGTACTTCTGCCTCTGCACAGGCACCCCGATCCTCTCCTCAACAGGATCGCTATGTATTTCGACGTGTTGCGGCTCTCCCGGACGCACGTTGCGAAGATCTAGTTCGTTCTCAGTTTGCATGTTGTGCAGTATACGCGCAACGGGTCTCATGGGCTACACATCACGTGCCAAAAACAGTCAACTATTGCTACACAAATAAGCTGATATTCTGCCACATTTGCTTCATGAAACCCTTGACAAGCTTGTATATTTATGTACTATGTTCACGTGAAATCAATTCTTCTAAACCTGTACCAAAATAGCTTGTTCAGGAACTCGGTATACCCTATGCTAGCAACGGCCGTTATGGCCGGTCTTGGATTTTTCTTCTGGCTCTTTAGTGCGCGCCTCTTCACCAGTGAGGATATAGGGCTTGCTGCTGCACTCATTTCTGTGATGAGCATGGTGTCGGCTCTCGCTCTCGTGGGTTTCGACACAGCAACAGTACGGTTTCTGGCCCACGAAGACCGTAAAAGTGAGAGCATGAATACAGGCATCATGGTGATTGCGCTTGCGTCCCTCGTGCTTGCGGTATCGTTCGTCGCTTTTGTCGATCTCATATCACCCAAGTTGGCGTTTGTACGGGCCGATATCTTTACCGCGAGTGCCTTCGTTGCTTTCAGTATTATGGCGTCGATCAATATGTTTACCGACGCAATATTTCTTGCTCATCGAGAGACACGCTACACATTTTTTATCGATACCCTGTTCAGCCTTGTAAAGGTTGTTCTACCTTTCTTTTTCATACCCTGGGGAGCCTTCGGCATCTTCACTGCGGCCGCTGTATCCCAAGCGCTTGGTTTTTTCATGAGTATTGCAGTCCTTGTAACCAAATTCGACTACCGACCACAACTTACAATTCATCGTGACATTGTTCAACGCGTCTGGAGATACAGCGCCGGAAATTATGTGGCTGACGTCCTTAATTTCTTGCCCCTTGCTGCACTCCCCATCATCATTACGAACCGCCTCGGAGCTGAGCAGGCTGCATACTACTACATCGTTATGATGATTATCGGTCTCTTGTATGTCATACCGGCAAGTACCATGCGTTCACTATTCGCCGAGGGTTCGAATGACGAGCAGTCGATACCGGCACACGTACGTGGTTCCCTGAAGACCACTGCCATGCTCCTTCTGCCCGCTATGTTCGTGTTGTTCGTCGGTGGTGAGCTTATACTTCGGTTGTTCGGTGCTGAGTACTCTACAGCGGGTATTAACTTTCTCTACGTGATGACCTTGGTGAGCATTTTTGTGACGGCCTTTGCCCTGTTCGGCTCACTTTTCCGTCTGACGCACAACATACGGGCACTCATCATACGTAACGTCGCATATGCGCTGGGCACCATTGTTCTGGTGTACACGCTGTTGCCTTACGGACTCATTGGCGTTGGTATGGCGTACGCGGGCGGCAACCTCATCGGCAGCGTGGTCGGTTACTTTCTCTTCCACAGTGACGCACGGCGCTCACATCCAGAGCTTGCAGAGCGATTCACTGTTCGCCACCTCATCGGAGCCATCAGGGGCATGATCAATGAACACGCCCTATGGCCTCTGTACACGGCACTTGAGTCCAAGCTCGCGTACGCGCGGGCGCGAAAAGCCCCTGGTGCCCGACCCGCCACGTTACTCTGCTACCCGGAAGTGCCTCGTACGTACCATACGCTCTATAAGCTCGCACATCGGCTCGGCTGGAAAATGACTAACAATCCCCGTGCGAAGGCGGACCTCTACATGCATTTCGAGGACATTACCGAGCGTGAAGAACCCGCGCTCCTCAAGAAAATGCGTGAGAAGCACCATGTTATCAATGCCAAGTGCCATGATATCAGTAAGACGAGGGTGAATGATGTCTTCGAGTCAGTCTTCGGGTACGAACTGTCGGTCGACCCACGCACGTATGAGGGTGAGTGTGTTCGCAAGTCAGATACGAATGCCGTCCACGATGGTAAGATTATACGGTGCCCGGTGGAACCAGAAGAGGGGTACGTGTACCAAAAACTGATCAACACAACCTGCGACGGTGGACGCGTCACAGACCTACGGTTACCCATCTTCAACGACTCTATTCCCTTTATTCTTAAACGGTACAAGAATAGCACTGACCTCTTTGATATTACGATCGGTGCTGAATTTGCAGAGACGAAAGATGTTCTGACCGACGATGAGCGCTCGAAGGTCCTCACCTTCTGCCGGAGGATGGGGCTCGATTATGGAGAGATGGACGCACTCCGCGACTGTGATGACGGGAGGTTGTATATTGTGGATGTAAATAATACTCCGGCAGGACCCATCGGTCCTCTCTACCAAGACGAGGCTGGTCTCGATCGTTGGTACACGGAGCTCTGCGACGCACTGCAACGAGAGTTTCTACGTTAACCGTTCGCACTGGCTAGCGCTTGCTCGTATACTGCGACAATGCGTCGTGCATGCTCCTCAATACTAAACTCCTGCGCTCGTTCAAGCGCCTTGTGTGACATGGTCTGGAGCAGCTCTTCGTTCTCGAGGAGTGTGTTGAGCTTTTGAGCAAATGCCTTGCTGTCTTGCGCCGGTACGAGGTATCCTGTCTCACCATCAGTGAGCCACTCCGAGATACCACCCACGTCGCTTGCGATGACAGGACGCCCCACTGAGTACGCTTCGATGCCGATCTTGCCGAACGGTTCCGGCCAGACGGACGGCACCACGAGCACCGTACATTTTTTGTACTCTTCGTACAGCTGGTCTCGCGTCAGATGACCCGCAAAGGTGACGTACTTGTCGAGGCCCTGCGTTCGTACGAAGTCACGGAGTTCTTGCTCGTACTCACCCCGACCTGCGATGGTCATATGAGCCTGTGGGTGCTCCCTGAGGACTGCGGGCAATGCTTCCAACACATCGTGTACACCTTTAATCTTCTCAAGGCGTCCGACGTAGAGTATCTTTGCACCTTTTGTATCTATCGGTATGGGCTCAAAGAGCTCGGTTGCGTTCGGCACAACAACACTCTCGATACCCTCATCGCGGAGTATGAGCTGCATGTAGGTGCTGAAGACCACGAATCTGTCAACGTTACGAAAGCCAAGTCGATATACCGGTATGCTCACGAGTACATGGTAGAGGTAGTGTAGCCACCCAGCGAACGTAAGATTCTTTCGTGTAAGGTCATGTGGATGCTTGAAGAATCTCAGTGGAAAGGCCCACAGAAGCAGCCCCCTCGTGTAGTCCTCTGCCCCGTGAATGGTGAGCACGGTCGGATAGCGTTTTAGGAGGAACAACACCGAGGGTGACACCTCGAAAAGAGAATGTATCTGTACGACATCTGGTTCGAAGTCCTTCAACGCACGACGCAATGCAAAAAACGCTTGTGGGTAGAAGACGCGATAGAACAATTTTAAGATCATCGGCTGGTATGCAAGCGCCTTGAATTCATAGTGACTAAAGTGCCTCACGGCCTGATTGTGGTCACTCGTGAGTATCCGCACCTCATGCCCCATGTCCGTGAGGACTGGCTGCAAGAGTTCAATGCCATTCTCTACACCTCCACCAACATATCCCAGACTTGTGATTCGAAGTATCTTCATGGGCTATTTATAAATGCGCACGCTTCCGTTGTCGTAGACGACCTCCTTATTTTCATCCAAGAATGTGAGTGGATATACGTACTTTATGCGTGCTTGGTCGTAGTTTACGACCGCCGTACCCCGAAGGAGGGTCGCGGGTCCCACATACACGTACGCGTCCTTGCGTATCGATGCTGGTAGTATGTCATCGTCTATCCGTTCTAAGATAAAGGCGCGTAATTTCTTTTGGCCAAAGCGGTCTGCCTGTACCACGGGCTGTATCCCGTCACCCGCATCCATGTCTGCTGCAAGCCGTTCCTCAAGCCAGGATATCGCCTCCAACTCCCTCGCTTCTGTTACATAATGATCATAATCGTCTCCCACGTTGTTGAGGTGCACAGGTGGAATGTTCCCACCGACAAGCTGTGTCATGAAGCCGCTCGCGTAGAGAAGGAAAAATACACCCAACACGCCGGCAACGCGTGGCGCGTAGAGTTCATACGCCACGACGTGCGGTTGCATGCGATCGGACAGCCTGTACCAGTGTTGTAGAAGCCAGGCAAACGCGCTGCCGAGCACGAGCACGCCCACCACCAAGAGTGGTGAAAGCAGGAAGAGTGATTGTTGCAGCGCCCGGAAGACACCATACTCTACTGAGAGTATCGGCAGTGCCACACACAGGACAACAAAGAACAGTGCGTACGTGGAGAGTATGTAGTACTCAGTATCGAGGCGCGGGGTCCAGACGTTACGGAAGAGTACGTAGACGAAACCGACGACAATTGCGATCTGTATGAGCTTCGCGAGGAGCTGCCCCAGGAACGTTACGATGCTAGCAATATTCACTGATGAGTTTTCTGGTGTGTTACCAAATGCTGTTTGCGGAAGCTCCGCTCGCTCCAAGGTTACAAGTCTATACTGTGCAAACGTAGATGTAGCATAGTAGTCGTCGGGAGCACGTTCTCTCTGCGGAAGGACGACATTCTCGACGTACTCTTCGAGCGTAACGTCGTGTTGTACTCTTCCTAGGGAGAACAACACAAGAACGTCCACTGAACGGGACCCCCCATCTACGCCCTCTACGACTGCACTCCAGATGTTCTGTGTGACGTCTCGCACGTGAGTATCGGTGTTTGTGATAACGCTCGTCCACAGTAACGCGGCGAGGGTCAGTGTGAGTACCATCGGCACCGTCACCCGTCGCACGGGCAGGGGCGCGCGTTCCACGGAAAAGCCGAACGCAGATTGACTGAACATCCGTGTACGACGGAGGTACCGAGCGAGACGAAAGAGAATAGGTGTGGTGAAGGTCGTGAGGAGGAGGATAAAGAGAATGGTATACGTCGTAGAGTAGTGTGAGAGAATCACACCGATGCCGAGGAGCACAAAGACTGCTGCACGGAGCCGGCGCGAAAATGCATCCTCAAAGAGCACATAGATCATGAGACCGTAGAAGAGGAAGGCCACTTCCTGACGTATCAGGAATGGCATGTCTTGGAAAAATGTTGGAAAGGCAATAAAAAATAATCCCGCTAAGAAAGCGTACGGCGCTTCCAACCATCTTCGCGCAATGAGGAACGCGGTAACGGGTGCTGCTGCGAATAGTACTTGGAACAGTACTTTATAGACATATGGGTCTGGAACGTGCAGCATGTTCGAAAGAATCGTCGGTAAGATTGTTATCGACATACATGCGTTGTATGCGTCGAGGTATGCAGCCATACTCCATACCCCTGCATCTTTCGCCAGCTGAAAGACGAAAAACTCACGCTGAATGTCGTGACCTGCGATAGACACACCGCGAAGCGAGGTCATGAGGAGAAGTGCGAGCGAGAGCATGAAGAGGGCAAACGGCAGCACATATGCATGCAGTCGTTCTGCGTGACGGTAGAGAAACCAACTGTACACAGCAGCGCCTGCCAGCATTAACATAGTAACCGTGTTGGTACCCCCTTCGTTGAGTCGCACCGCGCCGATCACACTCATGATAACGAAGACAACTGGCACCACGACGAACGCTACATTACGCAGAACGTCGCCTGTATCGAATGCCGGAATCAGAATGGTACGGGAACTGAAGCGCCACCACGTCAGTGTGAGCAGGACAAGAAACAGCGTAGACATCGCCCATAGCACCGGCACGGTGTCTAGAGGGCGAACTACTCCGAACAACGGGAAGATGGCATTGCTCATGAGACCGAGTGCCATAAGCTCAAGCACACTGAGCCCGAGCGCAAGCACCGCGTAAGCCACGGGGTCTTGTTGACGGACACGAAGCAGCGTGAGCGTAAGGGCACCAGGAACAAGCAGTAAGAATGCCGTTCCAAATATATGAAGAAGGCCGAACGGATTCCAAGCATTTGTGGCAAACAGTATGAACAGTACCCACCACACGAGGAGTGTGGCTGTCAGCTGCCCAGCTGTGATGTGTGCCGTTCTCATGATGCGTGCTTTTCTGCTGTTGTGTGGGACACTGCGTCAGCACGTGCTGTGCATACTGCATGGTACACGGACAGAACGCGCGCCAGCGCCACTGGCCAGGTGTACTGTTGTGCTTTGTGGCTGCTACCAATCGACATTTCTCGTAGTCGGTCCGTATCATGATACAGAGCGGAAAGTACGTTCGCAAAGTGTTCCGGCGAGGGGTCTTCTACCACCACACCACTGTCCGCCACCAGTTCGCGTACTCCGTCGGCATTTGAACTGACAATGGGGAGTCCCGCCGCCATCGCTTCCAGAACATTCAGCGGCATTCCCCCCTCGCGGTCTGATGGTATGACAAATATATCCGCCCATGCATGATGCTTCGGTATATCTGCGTGCGACAGGTGACCAGTGAACTGTACTCTGCCCGGAGCTACCTGTTCTGCTAACAGCTCGAGTTCCTGTCTGTCTTCACCATCACCGACGATAAGAAGCTCAACAGGAATCTCTACACGACCCACTGCCTCGATAATACGGTCCACACGTTTTTGTACCGTAAGCCGTGAGAGGGTAAGTACGCGAAACGGTGTGTGCGGTGTATGCGACATACGATCTTGAAAGAAGTTCGTGTCGACAGCATTCACGATACGATGGATACGCTCGCGTGAGACCTTATGCTTCTCTGCGACGAGTTCGGCCTGTTCGGGCGAGGCGACCATGACTGCGTCCATGTGCTGTAAAAGTTTTGGAAGAACGTGCAGTTTGTAAAACACAAAAAGTTTACCGAGTGGTCCCGATGGCTCAACGTCGAGGTGGAAGTGAGCGATGATGGGAAATCCCCGAATCCTTGCAACGAGGAGCGCTATCTCTGGCGTGTATACCTGTGCAACGTGCACATGTACGATTGTGTTCTGCGGAAGTAGAAGTAGACGAAACGGCAGCGTCCACATGACGGGCGTATGTGCAAACTCAAATCCTGAAAGACGTCGTACAATCAGATTTGTGTCACGTACCGTGCGGGGAAGAGCCACAGCACCGGAGCGACTGGTGAAAACACGTACACGGTATCCCTTCTCTGCGGCACCGCGTGCAAGATGTTCGGCGACCACTTCCATCCCACCTGGGTGTGGGGGGTAGTATGATATGACATGCGCAATGGTGGGGGATGGGTGTGCAATTCGCTCATATACTTCTAGGTATCCATTTGTCGCTTTATCCCAGCTGAACGCCTTAGTCACCTTCTCTCGAGCCGCCACTCCATACTTTTCGGCGCGAGGTAGATTTGTAAGCAACGTAAGAAGTGCACTGATAAGCGCTCCGTCATCGTTTGGTGGCACAAGGTACCCAGTAGTCCCGTGCTCTACCATCGCCTCAATGCTTCCAACTGTCGTGCTCACAACAGGCAGACTGCACGCCATCGCCTCAAGTATCACGGTCGGAAAACTGTCATTATTTGTGGGATGGACAAAAATGGTGGCACGTCTGTACGCATCAACCATGCCGTGTACGTCGAGTCGTCCAAGAAAGTGTACTGTCTCGTGCAGACCCTCCCTCCGCACGTGTTCCTGTAATTCTTCACTCCTTTCGCCAGCACCCGCCACGAGCAGCTGCAGCCCGGGTATTTCATCACGCAGTGTGGGAAGGATGTGCAACATCCTGTCGAGTCCCTTGTGTTCTTCACCACGTCCGAGACCACCAACAACCAGTAGTGTTGGTTCACCACGCAGTGCCTGTTTCTTCGGAGAAAAGAATGAGTGGTCAACTGCAGGTGTAATGGTGCTCGCTTTATACGAATACTTTGACAAAAATTCACTTCGGACAAAATCCGAAGAACATACGATGTGTGCGGCCCGTCGCAGAAGCATGTGCATCACAGTGTTCTCATACACGCCGATGAGTATGTCAGGTATCATGCGGCCTTTCTTCATGCTACCCGCGTGATAGGTGACGAGAAGTGGTGTCCGACGTGGAGCGAGGAGTGCTACAAGGTCACCGAGACCCGGAACAGGAGTGTGAATATGAAGTATGTCCGGTGCGACCTCCTTGAGAACGCGAGGTATCGACCTAAACCATGAGAGTGCGATTGGGCTATTGGATATTTTAAACTGCACCGGTAAACGATGGATGGTCATGCCTTCTCTCTCCTCGACCACCTCCCTGTCCGACTCGCTTGTGGTAAGAACGACAATCCGTGTGTGCGCCGTTGCGTGGACTCGACGGGCAACTTCGTAGGCGTATCGTTCAAGTCCGCCGGAGTGCGGTGGAAAATACGGGGCCACGGTGAGAATGGTACGTGTGGTACTCATACGAGTGCTTTGTTGGGTACGTGGCGTGTGTTGCGTGCACTGTTTATGTACTGTAGTACGCGTTCAAGACGTTCCCATCCATCACGGTCGTCGAGCTCCCAACTGTGCCCCCAAAGGTGGAAGACCCCTCCCCGCTCCCTTGCCTGGTCAAAGAGGGCGATGGCTTGTGCATCCCACTTACGGTAGAGGCGCAGGAAGGTGAACGGATTACAATGTACAGAACATGCTAGGTTCCACACATCGAGCCAGTGGTCATAGGTATGTACACTCGTTTCCATCTCAAATGGATGCTGCACAGGAGTGAGTGCGAACCGTCGCACCGTGCGCGCAAGTGTGTAGCCGGAATCCGCAACCATGCGTACATGCTCTGTACGGTACTTCCCTGCCGGATAGCAGAAGCTTGTCACGGGTGCACCGGTGATGTCCTCAAGGGTGGTCTTGCTGTCGCGTATCTCCCGCTCCGCTTCCTTGTCAGTAAGTGTCGGGAGGTGTTGATGCGTCAGCGTGTGAGCACCTATCTCGAAGTCCTGCGCGAGTGTGCGTATCTGCTCTTCGGTGAGACGCTGTTCTACCGGGACTTCGATGTTCTCCGGCGCAACGTAGAACGTCCCTGTCACACCGTAGCGTTTGAGCAACGTTGCGAGCTTCATGTCGAGCACGTGACCGTCATCCCAGCTCGTGGTCACATACACATGTGGTGTACGTTTGTGTATCTCGTCATAGAGTTCGAGTACCGCATGTACATTCTTGTTCCAATCAAACAGCTCCTCCGCAAGCTCCCGAGAGTATTCGGCCATGCGTGCACGTAGATCATCATCTTTGGTTATGTGACGCAAGTTGGCCTTCAGCGCCTCTGGTGTTGGTTCGCAGAGTACTATTCGTTCACGGTCGAGGTCATAGGCTCGGTACTCAGGTACGTCGGTTGCAAGCACGGGGAGTCCGCATGCAAACGCCTCCTGCATCACTACCGTAAACATTTCGCCCGTCGACGGTGCCGCAAGGATGTCCATCGCCGGATACAGGTCGGCGAGTTCTTCCGGTGTGCGGGGACCAAGTACGTGCACACCGCTCGCATGCTTCCACCCCTCCTGTACAGTACCGGGACCGACAAACACAAGGTCGTATGCGCTATCACGTGCTTCAAAGAGTTCTTTGTACCCTTTCTTGGGCACAAGCCGCCCGACGAAGAGCACGAGTGTCTTGTCGACCGGGAGACCGAGACGTGCTCGGCGGGCGGTCTTTTCTTCGGCTGAAATCGTATGAAAACGTTGCAGGTCAATGCCATTGTGCGTACTCAAAATTTTTGTTTCAGGTATTCCTTGTTGCACAAGAAAATCACGAACAACGGGCTGGTACGTAATGATGCGCATGCTTGCATGAAAAATGCGTGTTCCCCACAGCGCATACACGACGCGCTCGATGAGCATGATGAGGCGACTCGTATGCTCGACAAGCGCGACGTGCTGGGAGAGGACAAGTGGCTTCTTATACCGCCGTACGGCAAGATACGTGACGAGTGAGGTCAGGTAGAACACGTCATGGAGGTGAACAATGTCTGCGCTGCGAACACTGCGCATGATGGTGCGCACCATGGTGAGCCCGCCGAGTGCAAACGGCACACCAAAGTAACGGTCTATGAAGTGGAGTCCAGGTACACGCTTCACCGATACAGCGCCCTCCATGCTCTCCCCTCGTGACGCGCGGTCGAGCGCGTAGGTTACGACCTCCACATCGTGACCCGCAGCAGCGGCACTCGCCGCTGTCTTTTGAGCTACGTACTCAAGCCCCCCGGTGTGCGGGGGGTAGTACTGTGTGATGTAAGTGATTCTCATACATCTGAAGGTGCAGCGAAACCGTGTCGCTGCCTGCCGACGGGTTTCTGCTCAATGTGCATCTTTCGCGGTTTCCAAACGATGTTTTGTAGAAATACCCTAAGGATACGGAACCCATCATACACTGGGTGAAGGTTGGAGTCACCACTCCGTGCGATGTAGGTGATCGGAACGCAGTATATTTCCTCCTTCATGCGTGCCATCTTTGTGACCATCTCCATTTCAATGCCAAATCCTTCAGACACAAGGTGGGGGCGTAGACGTTCAAGCGCATCTCGTGTCCATGCATAGTATCCACTGAGTACGTCGGTTACATTCGCCCTGTACAGATTCCGCACAAGATTCGAAAAAATCCAGTTTCCAAAACGATTGAAAAATGACATGGAACCAGCGGTGATCTTGCCCGTGAGTCGCGAACCTATGACAACCTCACTGAACTCGGAGTCAAGCAACTCAACCATACGTAGTATCTCTGCAGACTGGTATGTGTTGTCACCGTCGATCATTACCACGTAGTCAGTGTCCAATGGTACTGACGCAAATCCAAGCCGCATGGCGTTACCCTTCCCGGGGCGTTTCTCATGCAGCACCGTGGCACCATGACTGCGTGCGACATGTGCTGTACGGTCTGTTGATGCATTGTCGATCACCATGACCTGCATACTGAAACCGGCGTGGGCGAGTTTTTCTCGGGGAAGACCGTCAATGGTATCACCTATACCTTCTTGCTCGTTGCGGCATGGTATGAGAATGAGTATTTTTTTCTTTTGTTGTGGCGTCATGATATTGGTCATGTGGAAGCGAAGCGCACACTGTTACATGAGCGCGCGTGAAATATTGCACCGTATCGTTGCACCTCTACCAGCAAAGCAAAAAACACACCGTAGGAGGTGGAGATTCATGAACTAGCATTGCTGCTATTTGAGGTTACAAACAACTGATGCTCGTAGTGGGAGCACTACACTATGTGTAAGGACGAGTGGACGACAGGCGGTTGCTGCCGTCTTGAGATTCTCGCTGCGATATAATGTAGCACGTTACACTATATATGTCAATATCGCTGCATACGAAATAAAGCCCGTCATTTGGGCCTTATTTGTGCTTTGACGCATATACTTACTACTTCACCTCCACACCCATTGAGCGGCACGTGCCCGCTACAATTTTCATAGCTGCCTCGACATCATTCGCGTTGAGGTCCTGCATCTTTTCCTCAGCTATCTCCCGGATTTGGTCTTTTGTGATGGTTCCCGCCTTCGATACAAGGTTCTTCCCTGAGCCCTTTGGCTTACCAATTTTTTTCAGGATAAGCCGGCTCGCCGGCGGAGTTTTCATGATGAAATCGTACGAGCGGTCATCGTAAACAGAAATGACCACAGGGATGACAGAACCCATTTTATCCTTTGTGGCATCGTTAAACTTGTTGACGAAGTCACCTATGTTGATACCGGCCTGACCGAGTGCGGGACCCACGGGAGGAGCAGGGTTTGCCTTTCCTGCCTCGATCTGTAATTTTACTTGTTTTACGACTGTCTTTGCCATAGTGGAAGAATGCTACCTTATATGCGACGAACCTGCAAGAAATCAAGTTCGACCGGAGTCTCACGCCCAAACATGGGTACCAGCACCTTTACCTTGCCGCGTTCCTCATCAACTTCTCCAATTTTACCCTCGAGATCCTTGAATGGGCCATCGATAACCATGACCGCATCGTCGACGTTGAGGTTTATCTGGTGCTTCACAGTATCAGACTCCATGCGCGCAAATAGCGTGTCAATCTCCGCCTGTTCCAGAGGCACCGGGTGCACTCCTGAACCGACAAATCCGGTGACGCGGGGCGTGTTGCGCACCACGTACCACGAGTTTTCGTCGACTATCATGCTCACGAGGAGGTAGCCAGGGTAAATCTTTTCTTCTTCCTCGACACGCTTACCCCCTTTTATCTTTATCTTTTTCTCGGTCGGCACGACGACGTCAAATATCCTATCTTCGACGCCGAGTGACTCGATGCGCTGTTTGAGGTTGCGCTGTACCGCTTTTTCGTAGCCAGCGTACGTATGTATCGCATACCATTTTTTCTCGCCGGTGTTTTCTTGCTTTGACATGTATCCGTGTACTTAACGTGTTACGGCAATAGTATGCCGAGCGCCTTGGTAAAGAGGTAATCAAGCGCACCAAGGTAGAGCGCTGTTAGAATAGAGATACCTATGACCAAGATTGTATAAATCACTGTCTGACGTTGTGTTGGCCAACTTACGTGTTTTAGCTCACCACGCGTCGCTCGAAGGTAATTGAAGAATCGGTTCATGCTTTATGTCAGTTTAAAAAAACCGCCCGTGGGCTAGTTCGTGCCATAGTACAGAAAACCTTACGTGTCGTCAAGTTATTCCCGGGACAGGTTCCTCCTTTTTCTGATCTTGATATCATCGTACTATAAGAGTCTCAATTCCGATTCATAATGGAAATACCCGGCAGAATGTCTCTATTCTGCCGGGTATGCTGTCTAGACACCCTTTGAATTTCTTTGGCGACGCGGGGTCTTGTTGGTCTTGCGACCTTTTTTCCCTTCACGGGCAAGTGCTTGACGACGTGCACGGGCTGCATATCTGCCTTCCGGTGTCGTCTTTTGCTCTGCATCATCTTCGCGAACATCAGTATCACTCGAGATCATCGTTTGATGCTCCTCCTCAGCTTGCTGGTCGTGTGGATGGGATTAGAAGATGGTTTGGCCGATGCACGTTTGTTGGCTGTTCTATAGTAGCGCTGGTGGTGTGCAGTGTTCTTCATTCTGCTGGGTCTATGATTTTTCACGTAGATCTCCTCTTCCACTTTGTACTTCTAGTAATGTACCGTACCACAGAACAACATCCTCGCAACACCATAGGACGTAGGTTCTTGGCGCTACGCACACTCCTAGCGTATCTCGTACGTGATGTGTACGTTGGAAACAATACGGCTTTCCCCCGCAGGAACGGCCGGCGATGCTTCAGGTTCAGCCCCACCCATACCCGCGTCGAGCGCCTCATCCATTGAACGAGCCGCGTACATTGGGGACGGCCATGTGCGGTCCTCACTGAAACCAACAATACGCACCAATGAGACATCAAGATCTGAGGCAAGCTGTTCTGCTTTTTCACGTGCCTCATCTATCGCCTGTTTACGTGCTTCTGCCTTCAGACTATCTTCGTCGGCGATGGTAAACGTAAGACCAGACACACTCTGTACACCCTTACCTGTGACGATCTCAAGCATCTCCCCGGCCTCATCAAGGTCGCTTACCTTCACACGAATGCTTTGGTTCAGAGAAAATCCCGTCTGTACCCGCTTACGATCGCATGGGTAGCGTACACATGTTGCCGGCTGCCACTCGTACATCGGGTGGAGTTCATAGGCAACTGTTTTGATGTCTTTCTCTTCTATCCCTCTCTCTTTAAGTGCCTCAATAGCAGCGTTTGCCTTATCGGTGGCATTTTGCTGTACTTCGGCAACCGTCGAAGCTTCCTCGATGATAGAAAAGGTGAACTCTGCCGTATCTGGCACAGCGAACACCTCACCTTCACCGGAGACGGTAACAGCATTGCTGGGTGCTATACCACCTCCAATATAATTGTATGCTTTCAACGAATTTATGGTCCCCGCAAACAGGAACGCTGCCAGGAGTATGAGTACAAGTGTCAATGCTCCTTGTATGCGAGCGCTTGTTAAAAGCGTATCGCGTCCATCCTGGACCGGGCCGTTCCCTTGTGTGTCTGATTCCATGAGTAACAGTATTATCCAAGTAATGCGCGGAGTATACCATGTATGAGCGCGTGCTATAGATAAGGCAGTAGCGACTCCTCGAAGTCAAGATACTGAAAAATGTCAAAGAACCAACGGGTCAGCATCGTGTCGCCAAGCGTAAGGTAGACACCGAGTATCACCAATGTAACGCCACCAATTTTGGACACTACTGATAGGTAGGGTGTTGCTTTCTCAACGATACGCGTCGCTTGGCTTATGAGGAGAGCAAGAAGAAGAAACGGAAGTGCGAAACCAAGCGAGAATATGACCAACAGCACAACGCCTTGTAGCAACGTGCCGGTGCTTCCTGCGAGAAAGAGGACCGTGCCTAGTATAGGTCCAATGCATGGACTCCAACCCAGTGCGAACGCGGCACCCAGAAAATACGCACCGAGTGGTGTACCGACCGTTAAGAACGATGGGAGATGTACGGTGCGCGTCTTTCTCAACATTCGTACATTTAGTACGCCTAGAAGAAATAGACCAAATATTGTAATAAGGATTCCACCGAGTATTTCGAGCACGTTGCGCACCGGAACAAGTGCTGCTCCGGCAAAACCTGCAAGTGTCCCGAAGAAAATGAAAATGGTGGAAAAGCCAATTACAAAAAGTAACGCATTTTTTAGTATGCTTCTCCGTGCAATTCCGTTTCCGTGCAATTCCGCAAGCTCACGTTCTGTGACACCACTAATAAAGCCGAGGTACGCCGGCAAGAGGGGTAGTGTACACGGTGCGAGGAACATCAAGATGCCCGCGACAAATGTTGAAACGTACAGTAAGGGCTCTATCATACTGACTACTGTAGCAGTTTTTCGACATGTTGTTTCATGCTGTCGTAGCCCATAGCTCCATGAACGTGCAGGAGCACCTCCTCCTCCTTTCCAACAAAGACGGTCTCTGGCATGTTGTAGCCACCAACCTTTCGGAAGTACGTATCCTCAGCGTCATAGACGAACTCTATGGTGTCACTCACACCAAGTTGCTCCAGAAATGCCAACCCGTCCTGCCGTTCGTGGTCTCGATTGACCGCAACAACACCGATCGTATCACCATACTCTTCAACAATCTGTGAGAGTGCGACAAGATCACTGCCGCTATCAGGGCTCCATGATGCCCAAAAGTGGATGATGCTCACGTCGCCGCGGATGTCAGCAAACGTCACTGCTTTACCCTCTTCATCAGGGAGTACAAATGCTGGTGCAGTAGCCACGGTCGATGATGACGCGGTATTGCCCACGTGCTCCCCGTTCTTGGTGTATATGTGTTGTATGGAAACCAGCACGAGCACCACGAGTATGAGCCCAGTGAGGCTCACGAACACTTTCATACTACTCAAGCGACTTGATAGCACGCTCAACGAACATGGTGACATTCTCTATGGGCTGTGCTCCTGCAAACTTGATCGTGTCACCATTTCGAGTAAGCAATACTGTGTACGGAGTTCCCTGACTGCCTAACTCTTGGGAGTTCAGTGTGTGTTCGCGTATGAGTTCATCGTAATTGCCTGACGCGATACACTCTTGGAACTCAGTTTGGTCTGCACCAAGTTCGACAGCAGTCTGTTGGTGCCATTCGGGTGATAAGCTCCGTTGGTTGTTCATGGCACGTTCATTGTACGACCAGAACGCATCCTCATTCACAAGGTCAGCGACACACTCACTTGCGATTGCTGCCTCACGTCCTCCCGGTTGGTACGGCGTGTGGCGATATACCCACGCTACTCGACCCTCGTATTTGTTCAAGATTTCAAGTATGGTCGAGTGAAATCGCGCGCAGAAACTGCAGCGGAAGTCAGAGTACTCTATGAAAAAAACATCAGCGTTGCGCGAACCGTAAATGTGATCTTCATCAGTGACGGGTAGTACCTGACCCGTAAGTTCTTGTCCAGTGGCTGCTACTGGCGCATTACCACCCCCATTTCGCATAAGCACCGCTCCTGCAATAAGCAATCCAGCAATGAGTATTGCTATGGGGACCAGGTACGGGCTCTCCTTTGCCTCGTGTGTTTGGTGCTGATTCGCCTCAGTCGTTGTCTCAGACATAATGTTGATCTTGAGTATTTAGTAATTACCGTGATGGTGTTTCATCTTGGCGCTCCTGTACGCTGAAAGGTGTCGCAACATCGTCGAGCAGCTCAGGAGATATCTCAACCTCACATGCTTCAGCTTCTCCGAAACATGCTTCATGGATTTCCTCTCCCCAGTACACCCACACGATGCCCGCAACTACTGCAAGCACGACAACTGCCCCAACTCCGGTAAGCAGACGTTTGTGCGCATGCTCATGAGCCTCGTGACGCGTGTCCGCACGTTCCACAGTATCGTCGTCAGCTGACACAGTTGGTTCTTGGGTTTCCATCTCATCCATATCCGACCATTGTAACGCAGTACCGGGTCGCGTCAAAAGTGCGGTTCCATAGTGTAAGAGTTGGTCTCCATGTTCGTCCACACAACTGTAACAACTGTCCAGTACTTTCATGAAGCACATTATCGCTACAAATATCATAAGTGCAGTTATCGGCTTTTCGCTTTTGCTTATGATGGTGTACCAACTCTCATCCATCTAGCCCTGATGCACAGGATATCCTCATACCGCTTCGGCGGTATTGTTGTACTCACTGGTGGGATAGGTCACGGTATGGCTCTTTGCGTCAGTAGTACGCGTCACGTTCACCCATGCTGTGGTTGCGACCTACACGTCAATATGGTTGTATGCTTGCAGTCATCACAGGAGAAGCAATTATGCAAGAGAGGCTTGCGGCAGCAGTCGCGCTCGAACTGTCTACCGTGCTCGTCAGAGTGGACAGTCGTGAGGCATGGGAGGAACACGTTCAGGCAGTAGTCGACGCACTCGTACAAACACCGTTCGATGCAGGGCTAGCCATGCGCTGTCTAGATGAACTCGAACGAGTGACGGTACTCTATACGTACAACATGCCGTCGGTCGGCACCGTATTAAAGACAGTTGAAATGTTGAGGGTGATATGTCTTGATCCGCATCAGCTAGAGAGTCGTATGCGCCACGCTGGCTACTTCGACGATTAATAATAAACCCGGCACCATGCCGGGTTTTTCCTTGCCGGGATATTTCTCCTTTTGGTAGCACACTTTTTGCATACAATCTGCCGTGGGGGCCTGTATGTCATGCAATACATAAATACCCCTCACTCGAGGGGTTTTCATGTGTTTGTGGGGTGCCTACCGGGATTCGACGATACGTCACTAAGCGGATGTGTCGTAACCTCCTTATCCGCTAAGTGCGTTTCGTCTAGGCTCGCCTGTTCCTGCGGAACATGGCTGCGCCCTTCGAATCCCGGACGCACGGTGCATGGGCACCGTGCTTAGGCACCCTACGCACAAAACCCCTTTCGGGGTTTTGTTACTTGGGTGCCTACCGGGATTCGAACCCGAACCGAGGGCTCCACAAACCCTAGTGCTAACCGTTACACTATAGGCACCATGAGTGCCCATACTAGCAGATTTTATTGACACAGCAAAGAAGGCGATGCCTGATGTGCTGCGCTGTAACATCGCTGGTATACTAAAACAACTAATTACTATTCACTCTTACAGTATGAATGATCATACACATGGTAAATGCATCTGTGGTGCGGCAACCAACGGGGCTGGTCTCTGCACCGTCTGCTCATGCAAATCGATGGGTGTCGGGCGTATACTTATGGCACTCATATTTGTCGTCGGAGGATTCGGTTTCTTGACGGGCTTCGCCAGCCAAGCAAGCAGCCTTGGGAACATGGAGTACACTATACCGCTCTTCAACATCTTTCCCGGTGTGCTTATGGTGCTTGTGGCTCTCCTACTCAAACTGGGCGGCGGTCTCGCACTTCTTACGGGGTACCAAACACGTCACGCTGCACTGGCGCTCATCGTGTACGTAGTCCTTGCAACACTGATGTTCCACGTGGGTGAAGGACAGATGACTAACTTCCTCAAGAACCTTGCAGTCATCGGTGGGCTACTGTACATCATGGCTGCAGGACCAGGTGCATGGGCAATCGACACAAAGAAAGCTACTGTTTCCAGTGCTGAAACTGAGAGCACGGAGTAATACTCCACGCAGAATAATGAAAACGGCCCGTACGGGCCGTTTTTTTCTGTGACATAGGCTACGGCTGCACGACTACCTGCGAGGAAGGGTGCGCCTCCTGAAGCACCTTCAACAGATCTTCGCGAGCAAGCGCGATGCACCCCGCCGTGGGTGTGTACCCTTCTCGGGCGACATGCATGAAAATTGCACTTCCCTTGCCTGGTGTTGGAGGATCATCGTTGTAACCAAGCACAACAACGATGTCGTACACATCATCTTCACGCCAGAGTGCTTCATCGTGAGTTGTGTCCTTTGGAATGACGATGTGTGTGTTGTACCGTACGTCGTTCACATCATCGCACCACGCATCGTGTTTGGTAATGAAATGTGTTCTGAATGGGAAATGTAATTCCCCAAGCTTGTCCTTACGATAGTACACTGATCGGATCGCAAAAGATCCAATGGGTGTGGCCATATCTCCTTCTGCTTTATCGTTTGTAACACCTCCTTTACCAAGAGCACAACGATACTTGTGTCCATCGAACACGAGCGTACCGTCACCATGTACCACTATGTCCTGCGGAGGAGTTGTGTCCCTATGGCCATGTGTTGGTATGTTCATATCTACGTCTCCTGTAAGATTCACATCTGCAAGCGATGGTAGCATCTTCCGATTACGTCAACAAGGAGTGCACGCGTCGTACAAACGACACGCATACAATAGGGTAAATCATGTGGTGCCCAGGACTGGAGTTGAGTCCATGTTACTAAGTATTTCGTAACGCTATGCTCACGAAATGCTAAGTACATGCGACCCCGTCTCGGCGCTTGCTCGTGCTTTGGCACGCGCGCCTCCGACTGTTCAACACCAGACAACATATGCACATACGAAAAACTCCCGCGTGGGGAGCTTTTCGTATTCGTGTGTGCCCAGGACTGGAGTTGAACCAGCACGACCTTACGGCCACTACCACCTCAAGGTAGCGCGTCTACCAATTCCGCCACCTGGGCATTGTGGTACAGATAATACCGACTCCCCTGCACTTTGTCCATAAAAATAAGCGCCCGAGAGGGCGCTTACCTATCAGTAAACTCTGCGACGACCTGTACGTCTGTCGGCGCCAGTTTTGTTTCCTGATACGGACCAAGGTGTGCGTGAGCAATGATCTTCTCGCCAGCGAGCACTCGTGGCAACCAGTCTCCATCCGCAGGCATCATGTTGTCGAGTGGCAAATCGGCAAAGCGAAACCAGGTTGGCTTCACCATTTCGCGTGTCTCCAGAACTTCCCCTGTCCAGACACTTGTCATAAACACATGCACGGTACACATGAACTCGGTGCCGTCACTTTTTCTGTTGTGAAAATGTACGATCGCTCCTTGTTCGAGGTCGTCCTCGTGGACACGCACACCGTGTCCTGTCTCTTCGAACAACTCACGTGCCGCTGCTTCTCGCGGAGTCTCGCGGTGCTTCACACCACCACCATAGCCATTCCATTTGTGTTTCCCGATCTTCTCGGTCTTCCAAGCGAGCAACACTTTCTTGCCCTGTACCAAAAAGACAATGGTTGCTTCGTGTAACACTTTCTCGGTTCTCATAACAACCTCCGTGGCGTTACCCTCCCATAGCATACGCCTCAATACGCGCTCGTCAAAAAACCCGCCGAGTGGCGGGTTTGTTGTTAGTCCTTTTTGTCTTCTTCCTTTGGTTCCTCCGTCTCTGCGTCGGTTTCTTTTTCGTCTGATGCCTCTTCGCTGGACTCTTCTTTCTCCTCAGTTTTGTCTTCCTCTACGTTCTTGGCTTCCTCTTCAGCCTTCTTTTCCTCCTCTGCCTTCTTTGCCTCTTCTGCAGCTTTGGCTTCTTCCTCCTGCTTCTTCTGTTCCGCTTCCTCGGCCTCACGAGCAACGCGCTCCTTCTCCTCGATGTCTGACTCGATGGTCTGGTTCAGCATGAATGCGTTTCGCATAGCGCGGCGAATCTCTTTGGCTGCCTTTTCACGGATGTAGTAGAGCTTCGCACGACGGACCTTGGTGCGCTTCACTATCTCTATCTTGTCTATCATGGGGGAATAGAGTGGGAAGGTCTTCTCGACGCCAACACCGCTCGCCACCTTGCGGACCGTAAATGATGCTCCCGCCTCGGAGCCATGTTTCACTGACAGTACGAGTCCCTCAAAATGCTGAAGCCGTGTCTTGCCCTTTTCATGAATCTTTTGTGTAACGCGTACCGTATCGCCGGATTGTACTCCGAGCTCTTTACGTGCTTCTGTGTTTACTGGTGATATAACCGCAGTTGACATAGTGCGGAGTACTCTACCACAGCATTTTCTGACCTGCAAGAAGAATGGGCTTTCTTACCTTATTGCATGAGAAACTTTTCCGCTGTAGCAAATTCTGGGGGTAGTGGCGCTACAAACACCATTGTTTTACCTTCTGGGTGTCTAATGGAAATTGACTCTGCATGAAGCGCCAGGCGCGAGAGACCGAGTGCACATTCCTTGTCCGGAGCATAGCGCGTGTCGCACACCACCGGGTGCCCTATCGCTTTCATATGTACGCGTATCTGATGTGTGCGTCCGGTCTTGGGCTCAACATCTATATAGCTAAAGCCTCCTCCCTGTGCGAGCACCGTGTAGCGCGTGGTCGCTGCGCGCATGCGCCCACCCGCCGTTGGGCCTGCTGTCCAGAGGCGAAAATCCTTTCGTGAGCGGCCGATGGGTCTGTCGATGGTGCCGGTGGGCTCACTGAGCTCTCCCCACACAAACGCCCTGTAGTGCTTCTCGGGCTCCCGACCCTGGAACTGTCGTTTGAGGAACGTGAACGCGTCCTGTGTCTTTGCAAGCACGAGCACCCCCGATGTGTGCCTGTCGAGTCGATGGACAATGCCGGGGCGGTCGATGACCGTTCCGTTTTGAAGCTTCATCGTCTCACCCACACCTACCATCTCTGGGTGAGTCTCACGTACCCAGTCGGTTAGTACGCGCTCATCAGTACGGCCGTCTTCATGCACAGCCATGCCTGTTGGTTTGTTCACGACCAAGAGCTGATCGTCCTCGTGAATGACGGCTACTGCGCTATCGTCCACGGCGGCGTTCTCGTTTTCCATATGCCTCGAGTATGTCCTGCAGTTCTTCTTGTGCAAACGCAGGCCAATGTGTGTCGACAAAAAAGAGCTCGCTGTACACGCTTGCCCACGTCACAAAATTAGAGAGTCGTCTTTCCCCGCCTGTACGAACAATGATGTCTGGGTCGGGCATCGCGGCGGTCCAAAGCGCCCTTGAAAACTCATCTTCGGTTACTATATCCTTACCTTCCGAAAGAAGTTTGTTCACGCCTGCCACAATCTCAGCTCGCCCACCATAGCTTGCGGCCACCCAAAGGTGGTAGGTAGCATCTTTTTTGGCTCTCTCGTTCGTCTCCTTCATGGATTGCTCGATGTCGTTCGGAAAACGCGCAAGGTCGCCCACGAAGTGTACCGTAGCATCTTCTTTCTCTTCCTTATCAAGCTCTTTGCTCATCTCTCGGAAGAGGTCCATGAGGTATGTGATCTCATCTGACGGTCGAGTCCAATTTTCCGTGGAGAATGCGTACACTACCACGTGACGCACGTCCGCTTCCTTGCACCACTCCAACACCTCCTTCAGCTTTTTGAAGCCCATCCGGTGCCCCTCAACACCTGGAACTCCCTTCTGCCTCGCCCATCGTCGATTGCCGTCCATGATGATACCAATACATTGTGGTATAACCTTCGCTTTTGTTTGCGGTTCTTCTTTTGACATGACGCTATACAATATCAAAACTCATCAACTCATGCGAGGGTTTCCGCATTTCCTCAAAAACACTTGCTACCCGCGAGCCGTCCGGTCCGGTCCTGAGATGGTTTAGGAACACCTTCAGCACGGTCAGGTCCCCCTGTGCAACGACTTCCACTGATCCGTCGGGTAGGTTCGAGACAAAACCCACCAGATTAAGTTCACGAGCGATGTTAGCAACGAAGTTCCTGTATGCAACCCCTTGAACTCGTCCCGACACAACAGCGTGAAGCTCTGTCATAATGAAGTAACTGTAGCACAACAACCTGGCGTGGGGCCAGAAGGTGCTTATCTTGCTCGGGAAGTTGGTGGGAGACGTGGAGTCACAAATCAAGTAGTATATTTGTGCACGCTGAGGGACTTGAACCCCCGACATCCTCGGTGTAAACGAGGCGCTCTACCAACTGAGCTAAGCGTGCGTAGTGTGCGTACTAGCTTGCCATGTTTTGTACCGCAACGCAATTGGGCCCTCCTGCATGCAACATGCCCTTTGCATTCTTTCCTGACGTCACGTATTCTGCTGGTATCATAGATTCACTAATCCATAATCACCATGACCCAAGAAGACTCCACATTTAAACCAAGTACCTACTACAGGCACGAAAAAGACAAGCAGCCAGGCTCACACATTGAAGACCGGCTGGCGCGAGAACAGGAGCATGGTGCAGGTACGCTCCAGGAGCGTGCTGAGGTGTTGCGCAACGGTAACGCAATGCCTGAGGGTGAGACACCAAAGAGTCTGATTGACAAAATGATCGATGAGGGTGGACCAACGGTAAACCACATCCTTGGTGAATTACAGGCTCATGGGTGGAAACTCGGCTACTTCGCTGATGAGGTGTGCGAAAAACTCCAAGATGAGCACGGACTCTCTGAACCAGCAATGGTTTATGCTCTTGCGTGGCGCCTGACAGAGATGGCTGAAGATGGGCCAAGTGCGTAGATGCTCCAGTGCTTGACATAGCCGTATTTTCTGTTATTATCATCCAAGTTTGTGACTTGGAGGAGTTCCGATGCAACTACAGCCAACACTACAGGTGGATGTGTTACGGGATACGATCACACAGACCTGTCGAGTCTGTGGTCATACGTTGGTTGACACGTGCACGCCAGTTTGGGTGCTGCAGCTGACGCTGCACTACTCGCCAAAAGGTATCCGTGATGATCGGCAGCAATTGTATGCAGATAGACTTTCTGCATGTGAAAAGTGCGATACCGAATACAGGCCTGTGCACGTTTTTGACTCTAGACAGGACGCGAAGTTAACGCAAACCTATGTAAAAAGGATATTATATAATACGGGTGCGTTGCCTGAGAGTATAGTGTTCCGATAACCACTACCCCGCCACGTGCGGGGTAGTTATGTGTCAGTGTGTACAACTCGACATGACAACGCCCCTCTTTGTGCCTTCGGTAGGAATCGAACCTACATCCCGGGCTTAGAACACCCTTGCTCTATCCATTGAGCTACGAAGGCAATACTACTACTGTACACTATCTCATCCCGGGCTTAGGTTCTTACAGAACCGGTACACCTTGTGGATCTTTTGCCTCGCGTTGCTCGCAAAACATCTCACAAGGTCTTGCGAAGCAGCTTTGGCTGCTTCTCACACCCTTGCTTATCCTTAGAGCCCTGAAGGCAGTACTACTACTCTACACTATACGATTCTGGGGTCACTTTTTACCATGCTTGTATACGCGCGCCTGCTTCACTAGTCCACTCTCCCCTGCTCCAACCATCGAAGACCAGGAACGTAGAGAGCACTATACATCATAGCTGGCTCTGTCTCTAGGCATCAGTCTTGCCTTGCCTCCTCTGTGGCTTCCTCTGTGATGTCTTCCTCGGAAGGCTCGCTTTCTGGCACAGGAGCACGTTTAGTACCAAGGTCAGGCACCTCAACACCTTCAGTGCGCACTCGCTCATATTCTACATTACGTGCATTGAGGTGTCCGAGCATTGCTTCCAACTCAGTGGTATTTAACGGTACCGCTTGAGGTGCCTGTGCAGCATGTTCATCAAGTTGTGCGGTGTCATTGACACGAAACACCTGCCAGCCGTATATACTCAGTACAGCTAGTATTGTTGTGGCAACACCGAGCAATGTGAGCCAGTGGCGGGTGACCCGCACCTCGTTGGCTGACGGTGACCGGTGTGTCAGCAACGCTTGGCACTTCTTTATGAGTTCTTGATACTTTTCCTTCATGTTCCTATTTTGCTTGAACGTGCACATGCAACTGTCCCTCCCAGAATCTTGGGTCATCGTCGCTTTGTTCAAGTGCGACTTTCGTGATCGTTAGAGCATACGGCATGTGTTCTATAAGCGTAATGAGCTGGTACAACTGTGCCCAACTTCCCGACACAAGTGCCACCGACCGTACGCCGGTCACAGGGATGGAATCAGTCGACTCTCTATCACCTTCAGCCACACCCACTGTTTCTGTCACGTACTCCGCGCCTACCATAGGTCCGAGTGATTCAAGACTGTCGAGGAACACGATAACCTCTTCTTCTTCAGTGTTCACAAAGTAGTTGGTAAGCTCTTCTCGTTGGAACTGTGTTTCTTCTACGAGTGTTCGTGCGGTGTCAGCCTCCCTCTTACGCGCGTCACGTATCAGTTGTTCTTCCTGTGCAATCAGTACCTCAGTACGGTTTTCTTGTATGGTGTGCAGTACGTAGTAGTACAACCCACAGGATAGTACCAGGGTCAGAACGCCTCCAAACGCAAGTCCTTGTACAAATGTTGGTTGTATACGCTGCATGTTACGTGGTATCTACAAGTGTGCACGAAATACGAAAGGGTAAGTCCCTACTTATTGCGAGGTCAGCGATAGGGTTCGTGACACTCGTGAACCGTTCATGTTCGCCCAGAGTCCGCGTAAAGGACACGAGGGCACTGCGCGTTTCTGCAACACCCTCAAGCGTAATGAGCGATGTATCCCTATCATACGAAAAACCAACGATTGCGATGCCCTCTGGACGTGAGCTGAGTGCTGCACGTACTATGTCCCCCACCCCTTCTTCGCTTGCCACCAGCTCCATTCGCTCCAGCAACACGGCAGACTCACCAAGTCGTTCAAACGGTTCTGCAACTGCAACGGCATCTTCTGTTTCATACCGGGCTGCGTCTTCCTGAAGGAAGTTGAGCGTGGTACGTAGCTGCAGGTATGTTGGCAGCAGGGCAACGGAACCGGAGAGGACCGCTCCCGCAAAGACAAAGCACGCAACTGTAGCAAGTCGTGTGTAGTATTCGATGCGTAAGCTCTTTTTCTTTTCTGCTGCTAGTAGGTTGTGGAACATACACTAACAGGTACGTAAAAGGCTGCGTAGCGCGAGGCCTACCGATGTGACATATTCGAGTGACTCCGTGGCAGATATTTTTGGGACTTGTTCTTCAGGCGACATTATATTGCGCCATACGCTTCCAACTTCAACAGGGACCTCCAGCGTGGCCTCCAAAAACTCTGCCAAGCCCCGAATGTTGGCATTGCCGCCGGCAAGCACAACACGAGTGATATCTCCATACTCTTCCGTTGAGTTACCCATATGTATCTGCCAGTACATGAGGTGCTTACGGATAGTGCTCGTAAACTCTGCAACAACTGGCAGCAATGCATTGTATACCAATTCCCCTTCCATGGTGTCAGTGTAACCATGCTGTCGCTTGAGCTTCTCTGCCTCCTGAAACGAAATGTCGAGCGTGCGCGATATGGCTCTTGTAAGGTCGTCGCCTCCAGTTTCCAGGCTCGCGGTAAAGGTTACGTTGCCGTTGGTAGATATGGAAAGACTCGCGTCGTTACGTCCGATGTCAACGATGAGCGTTGGCGCTACCGTACTTTTTTCGAGCAGTGCGCGAGCGGTGGCTTGACCCTCGATCTCTATGGAGAGTGGTGTGATCCCAGCTTCCTCAAAAGCAGATACATACTGTGAGGCGATCGCTGCAGGATACACAGATACATTGAGCTCTTGTTTCCCGCCTACCTCCTGCTGAATGTTGTAGTCGAAGACTGCCTCGTCTGCCCCGATTGGGACGTTTTCCTTAAGATGAAACTCTAGCATTTGTTCTGTCTCCGTGCGATGTCCTACAGGAAGCGACAATTGGAATAAGTAAGCGTGCTCTTCAGGCAATGAAACATGTGCATACTTAATGTCATTTTGTTCGCGCAGACGTGTCAGTAACTTCACGAGTGTATCCGCATCCGTTACCTCACCACGTTCAATAACCTCAAGGGGCAGGTCTAGCTTGCCGTACGAGGCCAGCTGTAGCGAAGTACCACGACGCCGAAGCTCGGTATATTTGATCGCGTAGTCAGAAATGTCGATACCAAAGGCCGGCATCGTAAGAAATGTTGGTGGTGGAAAGGTGCGGGCAAAGAGCCCAGAACAACTATACGGGGAATCAAACTTCATATGTACGTGTCACATAGATAAGTATACACGCAGTCACCAATGCTGCAGCGTATCTAGTACACAACCACTAGAAGAGCATCGCGGGGACCTTATAGTAAAAAAAGGCAATGATGGCTGCCACAAACACAAGAGCGAACGTTATCTGCTTGAAGTATACAAGGAACAGCTCAGCCGCGCGGGGACCAAAATGGTGAGACAACCACGCTACCAGATAGAACCGCATACTGCGCCCAAGTGCACTTCCAACCAAGAACGGCACGAGTGGTACCGCGAAAAATCCACCGGCAAGGACAAAAACTTTGAAAGGTATCGGTGTAAAGGCGGCAAGAAAGACGACAGCAAAGGTGCTGTGCGCGTACAACGAACCCACGTGAGCGAACTCATCACTTAGATGATACAGGTTTATCAGGGGCTGTACGATGGGCTCAAAAACGAACAAGCCGAGCATGTACCCGAACAGAGCACCTGCAATACTTGCGAGGGTTGTGAGAGCCGCAAGGTATGCCCATTTACCGGCCCCCGCAGCGAGCATGGGTATCAGCAGCGCGTCCGGTGGTATGAGAAAGAAAGATGATTCGGAGAACGCTAGGGCAGCAAGCCACGCCTGTGCGTGTCGTCCTGCAGCGCGCTGTTGGAACCATACCCACAACCTACGCATACTAATTAAGTTTTGTTCCCGGAGGCACGCTGGCTAGTGTAGGTTCGAGTACTGAAAATGTACCCTCTTTTGTGTGTACCGCGACGATCATGGCCTCGCTCTCAAGACCGCGTATGGTGCGCGGCTCAAGGTTCGTTACAAACGGGCACGTGACCCCCACAAGCGATTGCGGGTCATCAAAGTATTCAGCAATGCCGGAGATGACTTGTCTGGTTCCTTCCTCACCAAAGTCCACTTGTAACTGCAGAAGTTTGTCGGTGTCGGGTACCTTGGAGGCTTCACGAACCGTACCCAACTTCATTTCTACTTTTGTAAAGTCGTCGATTGAGATCATGGTTGTGCAGCATTCTTATTGGCTCGAGATGTGTCGAGATGCTTTTGCAGTATGATTGCAGCGGCGGCCGCGTCGACGGGAACGCTCTTGTCTTTTCGTTTGGCGACCTTCTCTTCCAAGGCTCTCCGTGCTTCAGCGCTCGTGTACACTTCCGACACCATTTCGACGGGAAGTTCTGTGCGCACCGCCATAGCTTCACTGAAAATGGCAATCCGTCGTGCGATAGTGTTCTGGCCGCCAATAGGATTGTCTGCCTCACCAACCACGATGCGTTCTACGCCTTGGTCTGCCACAATGCCATGCAGGTGGTCGAGAAGTCGCTCATCATTTGTCAACACTCCACGTGGAAATGCATACTGGTGCATGTCATCGGACACTGCCACGCCGACACGTTTAGCTCCATAATCTATACCCATGATACGTCCCATTTGGCAAGCATAGCATCACTTTTACCTTGGTGGTAGCATGTGGGTAATGGAAGCAATGCTGGGTGGACTGAACCCACTCTACCTGATAGCCGCAACACTGTGGACACTCCCATGGAAGGCGTGGGCGCTATGGCTCGCGGCTCGTCGCTCTGACCTTTGGTGGTTTTTGGCTATGGTGATACTGAGCACGTTGGGTATCTTGGAGATTATTTATATATTTCTTGTTGCAAAGCAGAGCGATACCGTCGAAGGCAAGAAGTGAATCGGCAGGCAATTTATGGTATATATGAGACCATCTCGTTACGAGAACGTCGTTACCTTGGAGAGGTGGCTGGGTGCTCAATGAGAAAAGGAGCAACGCGACTATTTCGAATTAGTGTTTAATAGTCGAAAGCTCTGTTGAGTATGATGGCCTTG
>CAMYLP010000004.1 GCA_947259245.1 uncultured Patescibacteria group bacterium | reverse complement strand
CACGTATAGATTCCAGATCAAGAATTATGGCAAGGGTCAGTGCTGCAAATACGAAAATTGCCAGCAGGAGGTGGGATAGCGACCGTTTTGGAAAGTACATGATAGGCACTCGTCTCAAGAGTGTTCGCGAGACGAATGAAGCGAGCACCACTGCACTCAGGATAATAACCCCTGCAGTAATACCCACGGCAACAAAGGCAAATGCAAGAACGATGGGTACGAGCATTTCCAGTGAAGGCAGACCTATGATCACGCGCACGAATGCGATCAGTGTTGCCAATACGGGAACAAGAAAGATAAGTACGATGGTGTTCGCCGGTATGCCGAGTGCTATCGCTTTTTGCACCCAGTACGCCATGAAATTAAAGAAACTGGGTTGTTGAACGGGACGTTCAGCAAGCAGCTCCTGGATTTCTGACTTCTCTATGTCCTCCTCCGGCTTAGTGAGGTCCTGTTTCGGGCCGCTGAGCGCCTCAATGATACCGCTATCGGTCGACTCACCTTCGCCAAAAAGCAGAGAGCTTGTCCCGATATACTGTGTGCTTGTGCTGTCGGTCGCGAACACCTCTTCCTCTTGTGCACCAACCGCTGTACCGGTAGCAAGTACTACCGCTGCAAACATAAACGCCGCCATGTGGCGGGGAATACGAAGCGTATTCATAGAGCAACACTATAGCACACAGTCAACCCTCCGTACAGTGCGACTTGTGTCCGTTCAACGGCTCAACAGAGCGGTTTATGGCAGTCTACGCCGCTACGTCCGTCGATGAACTTTTGCAGCTCGTACGAATCCTGTGAACAGCGGATGTGGTGAAAGTGGTCGGGCAGTGAACTCCGGGTGAAACTGTGTTCCCAAAAAGAATGGATGTCTGGCTCGTGGCAACTCAGCGATCTCCATAAGTACACCGTCCGGTGACCGGCCAGAGAACACGAGGCCGGCTTCAATCAATTGTGGAATGTACTCTGGATTTATCTCATACCGATGCCGATGACGTTCCTCTATATGGTCAGTACCGTAGAGTCTTCCTGCGATAGTGCCCTTTTCTAACACGGCTGGATATGCGCCGAGGCGCATGGTACCACCATAATTTGCAACTGCCATAAGTTCTTTCTGCTCCGGCATGATGTCTACTATCGGGTGCTTGGTATCAGGATCTATTTCAACCGTGTGCGCTTCCTTGAGCTTGAGAACGTGCCGAGCGTACTCAAGCACCATGAGCTGCATACCGTAACAGAGTCCGAAGTACGGAATGCGATGCTTACGAGCAAACTCGATAACATGTATCTTTCCCTCTATACCAGTTTCTCCGAAGCCACCGGGGACTAAAATGCCATCATATTTTGAAAGCGCGCCACGTGGTACTCCTTTTTCGAATTCCTTACTGTTGAGCCAGTGTATCTTTGGACGGACACCGAGCCCGTACGCTGAGAATTTTATCGCCTCAAGTACCGAAATGTAGGCATCTGACAACACGAAATCACCGGTATCAAAGTACTTACCCACCACTGCGATCTGCACCTCATCCTCAACACGCTGTACTTTACGTGCAAATGATTTCCACGGTCCGAGCTTTGAGGACGTACGCGGACGAAGCCCGAGAGTCTTGAGCAGCAAACCGCTCATGTTGTCCTTTTCAAAGTTGATGGGAACCTGATAGATGCTTTCGACGTCAGGAGCACTTATGACACGGTCTTCCTCGACGTTACAAAATAGTGCTATCTTCTCCTTCCTTTTTTTATCGAGTGGCCGGTCACTGCGGCCGATGATGAAGTCAGGATGTACACCGGTTGTGTTCAGTGTTCGTACGGCATGTTGCGTTGGCTTTGTCTTCATTTCCCCAACCTTGCTGGGTACCGGAAGGTAGCTCACCATGACCGTCGTCACGTCATCCGGGAACTGAAGTTTGAGCATACGTATCGCCTCAATAAAGAGGATGTTCTCATACTCGCCCACCGTACCCCCCACTTCCACCACCGCCACATCGTGTCCCTTTCCCGCCTTCTGAAGTCGACGGATGACCTCGTGCGGAATGTGAGGTACTACTTGGACACACTTGCCCTTGTAGCCAAGGTTACGTTCTTTTTCGATAACAGCACGATACACTCGACCGGTTGTCATGTAGTTGGTACTCGTAAGTGTAGTATCAAGGAACCGCTCATAGTTGCCCATATCCTGGTCGGTCTCGTCACCGTCTTCCGTCACATACACCTCGCCGTGCTCCGTTGGATTCATGGTGCCGGCGTCAACATTGATGTACGGGTCTATTTTTAGCGCCGTTACTGAGAAACCACGTGCTTTCAATATGGTACCGATGGAGCTGGTGGCGACTCCCTTGCCCACACCACTCATGACACCTCCAACAACAAATACGAATTTCGTGCGTCGTGCTTTTTTGCGTGTTGGCATACGCTATGTGCGGAGGTACTTCTTGACGGCCAGAAAACTGGAGATCGCCCCAAGGAGTACTCCCGTCAACATGATGATGAGAAATATCGGTCCGAAGTGAGCAGTGTAGTATGTGAAGAGATTGATGTTGCCGAAGAAGTCCTGCGTTGCCGGCCCCAACCACAACGCGAGCGGGTAGAATGACACCAAGGTCAAGAGTGCTGCGATCACGCCATACATGATGCCCTCGAACACGAAAGGCCCGCGTATGTACGCATCTGACGCGCCTACCAGACGCATGACAGCAATTTCCTCGCGCGATATGTATATCGCCATGCGGATCGTATTGAATACGATGACTATCGAAACAGTTATGAGGGCAATAGAGACAACGAGACCGAACAGTTCAATACCTCCGATAACCTGCTGCAGTTTTTCGATTGCGGCTTTATTGTCGTTGAAATTGACATTATACACGAGCGAACTGCCCTCGCTGGAAAGTGTTGACTGGTCACTCTGCAGGAATGTATCGATACGCTCATAGTAACTCGGATCTTTAGCTTTTATTGAAAGTGATGCAAGCAGCGGATTTTCACCAAGCTCATTGAGTGCCTGTAGCTCGATCTGGTCCTCTTTGTGACGTTCCTTGAACTGTTCGTATGCTTCCTCCCGAGAGGTGAACATGACAGCGGCAACCTCTGGCAGACCCTCGAGTGCCTGTTTCACATTCTGTATGCTTTCCTCGGGTGCATCGATGACAAAGTACGCATTGACATCGACTTTATCGCGGAGAAGCCCAAGCGACGCATCAAGCATTGCGTCCAGAAAGATAAGCGAGCCGATAACAAAGAGGGTTATCGTCATGACGACAACCGATGAAATCGACACAAAGCCATTGCGCCAAAAGTTGATGAAGCCCGTTTTTACAATGCGTCTGAAAGATAGAAACATATGATCGTATTACAGGACGTATCGCCCACTTGCATCGTCACGTACAACTTTACCAGAATCCATGGTAATCACACGCCTGCCGAGGGAGTCGATGACGCCTTTGTTGTGTGTGGTTAGTATGACCGTTGTGCCAAGGTCGTTAATCTTTTTCAGAATTTGCACGATTTCATACGTGTTTATTGGGTCAAGGTTACCGGTCGGCTCGTCTGCGATGATAACATCCGGCTGGTTCACGATGGCGCGTGCTATGGCGACTCGCTGACGTTCACCGCCGGAAAGCTCGTTTGGGAAATTCCACATTTTCTCCCTCAGGTCGACAAGGTCAAGTACATACGGTACATCGCTAGCTATCTCCTCATCAACCCGTCCGGCCGCTTCCATGGCGAACGCAATATTCTCGTATGCCGTACGATTGGGAAGCAACCTGAAGTCCTGAAAGACAGTACCCATTTTTTGCCGGTATCGTGTCAAGTGCGTACGCTTCAGTCGGTGCACGTCTGTCGACTGGAAATACACAGCGCCTTCGGTGGGTCGTTCTTCAGCAAGCAGCAGTTTCAGAAGTGTCGTCTTTCCCGCGCCAGAGTGTCCAACCACAGATACGAACTCACCCGGAGCTATCGAAAGAGTGATCTCGCGCAGGGCTATCGACTTATCGGCGTAGTATTTTGATACGTTGTCGAAGTAGATCATGAGTGCAAAGCAATCAGCATCACCGTGCCTGTCTCATTTGTGGCAGGCACACAGAAAGTGTCTCTGTACGAAAGGTAGTATACCACGGAGCGCACACCCGGTGGCAACTACTCCTTGATGTTCTTTTCTGCCTCCAAAAAGTCGTCGATCTCCCCTTTTTCGAGAACGGCTTCAATGTTGGCCGTTTCTACTCCGGTACGGTGATCCTTTACCATCTGGTACGGGTGCTGCACATATGACCGTATTTGGCTCCCCCATTCAATTTTTCCTAGGTCCGTCGTCAAATCCTCGAGCGTGTCCTTGTGCTCCTCCTCGAGCCGTCGTACAAGCTTCGCTTCAAGAATTGCAAGCGCTTTTTCGCGATTTGCTTGTTGCGTGCGCTCTCCGTCGACATGCGCAGACGTGCCGGTGGGTGTGTGCACTATCCTAACAGCTGTTTCCCGCTTGTTAACGTTCTGCCCGCCCGGACCGCTGCTGCGTGCGAACGAGATATCTAGTTCCGTCTCCGGGATTTCCAGTTGCTTTTTCTCAATGACCGGCAACACTTCTACAAGCACAAAGGAAGTATGTCGCTTTGCATTTGCATTGAAGGGTGAGATGCGTACGAGACGATGTACTCCGTACTCGCCGCGGAGTGCTCCGTACGCACCTTTGGCTGCAACCTCGAACGAGAGATTCCGGTAGCCACCGTGGTCGTTGGTGTGGTCATGCAGAAGGTGCCATCCCCACCCCTTGCGCTCACACAGCTTTTGATACATTCGAAAGAGCATGCCCGCAAAGTCCTCGGCATCATCCCCTCCTGCTCCGGCGTAGATGGAGACGACCGCCTTACTGTTGTCGTACGGCGTGCCCCCCGCGGCGATGGTCTTCAAGTCCTGCAGCTCTGCTATCATGTCCTGTGCTTCCTGCGGGTTGTTCCAAAAGTCCGGCTGAAGCATGGCGGCCTCTATCTCTTTGATGCGCATGTCAGTGTCGTTCATTAGCTGTGATTGTATCCCACACGGGCAGAAAAAGCGATGCGCTTGCACTTGCAGCACAAATCAGTAGTCTGGATGCAGATATCATCAACCGAGGAGAGGCTCATGGCGATACGAATGGTCTTTTTAGACCTCAATGGAACGCTGATCGATGACTGGCCGTCACATGAGGCTGGTATTCAAGCGGTGTTTCGGACGAACGGCCTACCGGAGCCAGCTTTGGCCGAGTTTCTGCGTTTTGTCTCACAAACTGGAGACTACCTTTCCTTTTACCATAAACATGGTCTTGCACACTTGGACAAGGACACGATATATGATGTGTATCATGCGTCATATCAAGAACATCAAGAAATGGTTCGGCTTGTTCCCGGAGCACTGCAAACGTTGCGGGAACTGCGACGTGCAAAAAAAGGAAGTGCACATCGTGACGATGGCGCGCAAGGATATGGCTGAACACTTAATCGACGCGACAGACATACGTAAATACTGTGAATGTGTACATGTACACATTCACAACAAGGCACGGCAGGTGCAAGCTGTCATAGACACCATGGACCTGAAACGTTCCGAATGTCTCATGATGGGTGACCTTCCGTCTGACGCCATACATGCAAAGGAAGCTGGCATACATGGGCTCGTGTATGTGAACGAACATGTACCGAGAGATATATTTGGAAGCTCAACGAATATTGATTTCGCAACAACATCGTTTGTTGGACTCCTTGATTACATTCGAGCACAGGAATAGTGTACAAGAGTTACGCCCGCTTTAAGCGGGCTTTTTTTCTCTTGGAGTAGGGGCGGAGGTTAGAACTCCAGACCTTTGTGTTACATATTCAATGTTTCCATGGAGCCGAAGGCGAGACTCGAACTCGCGACCGATGGTTTACGATACCATTGCTCTACCAACTGAGCTACTTCGGCAGTAATACATTTCTTCCTTAGATGGAGCCGAGACGGAGGTTCGAACTCCGGACCTCACCCTTACCATGGGTGTGCTCTACCAACTGAGCTATCTCGGCAAATCAAACGATATCCTACTACACTTACCACACAAGCTCAATCAGCAAGTGTTAATGGTACCTGTCGTGCCACCTCTTTCATCTCCGGATATGTTGCGCGTTCCGCAAGATCTTCGAGCGCTAACCACTGAGAGTCATTGGCCTCAGTGCGATCAATGGCTGCTGTAGATCCGTCGGGTAGACGACAGAAAAAATATGTTACCTCTTTACGTACGGTTTCGCCATCGCGTTCAAACTGATACACCATATGCAATGGTTCTTCCTCGGTAAACATGCCTTCCAGGTCTGTCTCTTCTTTCAGTTCGCGCTCGGCGGTTTGGCGGTCAGACTCATTCTTTTCTCTCTTCCCCTTTGGAAACTCCCAGTAGCCACCCGCGCGTAGAATCATCAGTGCAACGGTACCGCGGTTACGGTCGCGCATGAATGGTATGCACCCACAGGCACGCTCTACTCGCTGTACTTTTTCTCGTTCTTTCATTGTTAGAGATGTTGCCACATAACCACGTCACGCTGTTCAGTACCGATCGTTCGGACACCATAAACGTGTGTGGGTATCATACAGTGTTCGGTTTGCTCAATGCAACACCCTTACTCGTAGCGTAGTGCTTCCATGGGGCTCTTGCGCGATGCTTTTCGTGCTGGATATATGCCGAACACAAGGCCAATGAACATGGTAAACAGCAGCGCACCGAGTACCGCCTCATACGGGAGAGCGAATGTCCATTCCAGTTGCGTGTACGTGTTTATCAGTACACCGGCAAGGTATGCGAATGCCCCGCCCACCAAAATACCAAACGCGCCACCCAGCATCGTGAGGAGCATTGCCTCGAGGAGGAACTGTGTAAGGATATCGCCATTTGTTGCGCCAACCGCCTTGCGTAAACCGATCTCTCGCGTACGTTCTGTGACCGAGACGAGCATGATGTTCATAATACCAATACCCCCCACCACAAGCGCGATCGCCACCACAGCGCTAAGGAAGATGGTAAGAGAGAGTAGGATGGTATCGACCTGTTCCATGAGCTGACTCGGAGTACGTATCGCAAAATCATTTTCCTCTCCCGGTTCAAGGTCATGGGTATCACGAAGCGTTGCCTCAATATCAAGCTCCGTACGTGCTACATTCGCAGGATCATCAACCTGCACGATAAACTCGTTGAAATGTGTTTGTCCCAGCAAATACGTCATCGCCGTGGTATGGGGTATCATCACCATTTCATCTACTTCAGCAAATGCCACTTGTCCGAGTTTAGGCAGCACGCCCACCACCTTGAATTTTTTACCACTTATTGTGATCTTCTCATTGAGGCCCGAGCTCTGACCGAACAGTTCCTTGTTCACCTTATAGCCAATGACGGCTACTGCTGCCTTTTCATTTGTGTCTGAGTCGCCGTACATTACACCCTCTTCCGGGTAAACATCGAACACGTCACGGTAGAATTCTGCACCACCGCCAATTATCTGTGGGTAGTAGGTTTCATTCCCGTAGGTAACGGCTCCTGGAACCAGCACGAACGGCTGTGCATTTACCGCGTGGGGAACATTCTCCTTCCGCAAGACCGCGTCGATATCCTTCTGTGTGAGCGTTTCTGCATAAAATACCGAGCCGATGTCAGCGAGACCTGTAGGTGGGCGTCCCGGCTGTACCGCAATAACATCGGCACCGAGACCGCTGATCTCTGCAATGATCAGTCCGCGTGTTCCCGCACCAAGCGAAGCAATAGCGATCACAGCTGCAACGCCAATGGCTATGCCAAGCAAGGTTAGGAACGTTCTCGAGGGTTTTGTGCCGAGCCCATGAAGTGCGAGTTCAACTGTGTTGATCAGTTTCATCTTACGTTTGTGTGTCACTTTCGAGCATGCCATCCCGTATATACAGCATGCGCTTTGCGTGTTTTGCGATTTCCATATCGTGTGTGATCAATATCACGGTGTGTCCCTGTTCGTGAAGGCTCTTGAGAATGTCCATGACTGCTTTTCCTGACTTTGTGTCTAGGTTGCCTGTTGGTTCATCGGCGAAAATAAGATTTGGATTGTTTACCAATGCACGTGCAATAGCTACACGTTGTTTTTCCCCGCCCGAGAGCGTGAACGCTTCGTGATCGATCCTGTGCGTGAGGTCAACCTGCTCCACGGCAGTACGAGCTCGTTCCTCCCATTCGCGCTTCGGAACAGAGCTGTAGTACATGGGTAGAATCACGTTGCTGAGAACCGTCTGTCTGGGTAAAAGATTGAATTGTTGAAAGACGAAACCAAGTTCTTCATTGCGTACTCGAGCAATTTCTTCGTGCGACATCTCGTTGAGTGTCTTACCGCGAAATCGAAAAGTGCCCGATGATTGCGGGTCGAGGAAACCTAAGATATGCAGCAATGTCGACTTACCAGAACCAGACGGTCCCATGATCGCGACAAACTCACCTTCTTGTACCGTGAAGCTCGCGCCACGGAGTGCTCGAGTACCATCATCGTATGACTTCGTGAGGTCTATTGCCTCAATGAGAGGGCTCATGGTTCTTCCACGAAGAGGACTATCTCGTCTCCTTCACTGAGTCCCGAAACGACTTCCGTCGTTCCAGCTGAACCACGGAGACCCACGGTGATATCTTGTTCAGCCAGCTCCCCATTTTCCACGATGCGCACATACGTACGACTCCCTTCACGCAAAACACTTCGTGATGGTATATATAAGACGTCGGTCATGTCATCGGTTGCAATTTCGATGTCGGCAGTCATACCCGGACGAACTACAAGGCCCTCTGGTACTTCGCCTTGTAGTATGAGCGTTGTTTTGTACGTGGGTACTCCTTCACGATACGTTTCAGTCAGCGCAATGCGCGCAACAGTTGCCGTGAACTCGTCACTGCGCTCAAATGCATCCAGCGTCACCACCGCGCTGTCGCCGAGTTTCACATCGGCAATATCTGCTTCAGGAATGAACGCCTCGAGCTCGTATGCCCCTTCCGTAATGAGAAGTGCAACGTGCTCGTATGGCGCAATCGTTTCACCGACACTGTGTTCCACCGCTGCCACGATGCCCTCGATCGGTGCACGCAAGACCATATCAGATATACGCTCGAGAGCTGTACCAACGCTCTGCTGTGCAGCAATGACTGAAGCTTGTTGCGCAGAAACACTGAACTCTGGTGCATCAGCAAGTATAAGTGATAGGTCGCGTTCTGCGAGGAGGAGTGTGTTCTCTGCTGCCTGATACTCGCTTCGTGCTGCGGTAATATCAGCTCGTGCGGTAGCGAGCGCCGTTCGCGCACTGGCGACGGACGTTTGGAAACTTTCGTAGACTGTTTGGGCAAGTGTGTCATCTGGTATATAACGATTGACCACATCTGCAAGATCGCTCAGGAACGTCTCTATGACGAGAAGATCTGCATCAGTTGCCGCAATCAGCTCGAGCGGGTCATCTGCTGAGTTGATCCGAGCCTGTATGTTGTCGAGTCGAACCTCAGCGTCTGCACGTGCAGAGGTGAGAGCAGCTTTAGTGGCTGCTGGTGCGGAGAGAATATACTCTGTCGTGCCGTAGGAAAATCGTATACCAAACTCCGGCGACTCGCCTCGTGACTCTCGGAAAAGTTCGTCTGCTTCTTCGTGCAACGCATCATCTGCGTACGTAAAGCTTCGTGCGATGGCGGTCGCTGCACTCCATCGAGCTTGTTCGAGTGTACGCGCTGCGTTCTCCACGGCAATGCGCTTGATCTCTTCTTCTTCAGTACGCGGCGGTGCTAGCACGTCGTTTAGAACCGCCTGCTCTCTCGCGAGGCGCGCCTCTGCTTCAGCAACCTGGCTTTCAAATACACCTGCATCCAGTCGTGCGACTGTGTCGCCAACAGCCACTCGCGTTCCCTCTGTTGGTACTTGCGCAAGTACACCACCGAGAGTAAATGCGAGCTCGAGGCGCTCGAGCGGCTCGACATGACCGGTCACTGAAACGACATTTCTTACGTCCCCACGTTGTACGACGGCTGACTCATACACAAGTTCGCTACCGTTTGTACGGCCTAAAAAATACACAGCAGCCACAACGACGCCCACGGCTATCAAGAGCACCACGATGGTACGTTTCTTCATGGGTACAGTATACCGTGTATACTTGTTTCGTACGGTCGAGTTCCCCACAGATTACTCTGTAGGGGCGCCAAAGGTCAGTTCGAGAGCAAGCAGGTTGGACGGCGTGGTCGCCACCGCTGTGGCCCCAAGCATTGGGGCGATCGCATGTATTAACTTCACGAAAACGTAGGTTTGGTCATACGGGTCGCGCGCCTCCACGCTCGTGAAGAGCCGCACCAACGTGTCGGGTTCAGGCACATTCGGCGCCGACATGATGAGAGTGTACAAAGGCGCGCCGGTTTCATCCTCCCCCTGAACACCACGAACGGTAACTGTTGCGTTTGCCGGTGTGCAGGTCAGGAAAAACTTGGCGAGGCACCATATCATTAGGGAGACGAGTTCGCGGTCCAGCACACGCTCTTTTGATTCATCGGCTGCATCCACGATGATATCAAGACCGTGGCGCTCGTACTGCAGTCGCAGCGCGTGGGTTGCCTCGCGTATCAGCTTTGGCAGCAACACTTGTTCGTCCTGCTTGGCATACGAACCAACCAACACCTGACCGGCGACGTGTGCGTGTTTTGTCAAGGTTATACCGAGAGCCGTCGAATCCGCAATGCCCTGTAAGTACGAGATACGTTTCGCTGGTGCAATATTCTCTTTATTCAAGAGTTCCGCCTGCCACTTTGTGGCAGTGAGAGGCGCTAACAGGTCATGCGCCATGACCTGTAACAGCAGTGCATTGTGCTCGATCTCATACTTCATGCTATCCGTGTGTTGATACATGCTTGAGGATGGTCTCTATGACCACATCAAGTGAAGTGTCGGCCTTGTTGAGGAACACCGCGTCGTGTTTTGCCGCTTCAAGCTTCAGGCCGCCCTCGCCCGAGAGCGTCGTGAGAACGACAACCGGTGTTGTCTTATCTTTTTCCCGGAGCTCGGCAAGTATCTGCATGCCGCTCTTCCCCGGCAGCATGACATCAAGAACAAGCGTGTCTGGCTTATGCTCGTGCACAAGAGAGATGGCTGAGCCACCGTCCCCGGTCTCGTGCACCTCCAAACCTTGCTGCATGAGGCGGTCTGCCATAAAACGTCTCAATGGCACGTCATCCTCTACTATGAGAACCTTTTTCTTGCCGCCTTGCTTCAAAAAATTAAATAGACCCATACGTGTACGTTATAAGGAATCATCGAGTGCGGCGACTATCTCATCGAGCGTTACCGCGCTCTTGTTATAAAACTTCGCCCTGAGCCGCTCTGCGTCAGCGCGCAGGTCCTCGGAGCCGAGTAGGTTCGACAAGATGAGTACAGGCAAGTCGTACCCTGTTTCGCGCAGCTCCTCAAGCAGCGTGATCCCGTCCTTCATGGGCAGTATGAGGTCCAGAACGAGCGCGTCCGGCTGTTCCGATCCCAGTACAGCAAGTACCTCGTCGGCAGCACTCGCCTCAAGGACCGTAAACCCATGCTCCTTGCACTTGTCGGCAAGTGCACTACGCAATGTCACGTCGTCCTCTACCAACAGGACCTTTTTTGATCTACCTAGTATTGACTTTAATTTCATAGATTCAATAGCACGAGCTCGTTACCAATAGTACTATCCTACCGTCACTCTTCATCCACTACAAGCGGCGTCTTGCGCGGATACGGTATGAGTCTTGATGTGCGTTCCATGTATGCACGGTACTGAGCGTTGCGTGCTAACGTGCGTTCGATTGCAGGTATGCCACTAATGCGGGTGATGAGCAATGTCATAAGTAGCGGACTGATGAGCGCCACCCATCCATAGGGAACGGAGAGCAGTACGATCCCTATACCCCACCACTGCAGTACCTCACCAAAGTAGTTTGGATGTCTGCTGTACTTCCAGAGGCCCGAATCGAGAACCTTCCCTGTGTTCTGTGGGTTCGCTTTGAACAACCGAAGTGCGCGGTCGCTCAATGACTCGGTGAGAAGTCCGATTGTCCAGATAAGTACGCCGAGCAGGTCGAACCATGTAAATGGCACGGTTGCGTATGCGTTTGCATGTACGAAGGGATAGCTAACCACCAGCATGAGCAGTCCTTGGAGGAGAAACACCTGGGCGTAGCTTCGCGGCATGAACCAGCCCTTCCAGTGCGCTCGCATTGCCACGTAGCGACGGTCCTCACTCTGCACGGCAAACCGTTGAAAAATGTGCAACGCTAAACGAACACCCCACACGAACGCCATGGCTGCCAGAAGTTCCATGCGCAGTGACGCCATGGGTGTGAGTAGCAGCATGTACATGGCAACAAGAGCAATACCGGGGCCCCATGCAATGTCCGCGACGTCGTTGCGCTTCACCGACAGAGAGACAATGAACCAAAAGGTAACGTACGCAAATATGAGGAGGGTTGCGGCATTCAGGTGCAGTAGTATGTGTAGTACGGTCACATCCATGATGTTTGATGTTAATGCGTCTGTTGCTAAACGACCCGTACCGCCTCTTCGACGGTGGTCTTCCCGGCAAGCACCTTGGCAGCTGCATGCATCTTAAGCGTGCGCATACCTTGTGTGATGGCATATTCCTGTATCTCGATAAGCGGACGCTGGTCAAAGATCAATCCCCGTAGTGTTTCGTCGAACAGCAGTGTTGAGAAGAGACCGGTGCGGCCTTTAAATCCTGTTCCGCCACACTCATCACAGCCTGCCCCACGCAAGAATGGTGCTGGCGCGTTCTCCAGCCCGAGGTGTGATAAGTGCAGAGGTTCCGGCTCGTACTGCTCCTGACAGTGTGAGCATGTCATGCGCACGAGCCGTTGCGCGATGATGCCGTTTATCGTATGTGCTAAGAGACTTCGTGGAATGCCGAGTTCGAGCAAACGTGCGATTGTCCCGATGGCAGTGTTTGCGTGAATGGTCGAGCCGACTATCCTACCGACGAGAGCACTTCTGACCGCATACTCGGCCGTAGTAGGGTCGCGCACCTCTCCGACCATCAGCACGTCTGGGTCTTGTCGCAATACACTCGACATCGCGCGCTCGAACGTAAAGCCGCGCTCCTCATTTATTTCACACTGCCGAAGCCAGTCTAAGTGAAACTCTATCGGATCTTCAAGAGTAATGATGTTCTTGTCACTGCTCTTTAGTTCACTCAGCACTGAATACAGTGTGGTGGTCTTGCCTGAACCGGTGGGTCCTGTAATGAGGATCATGCCGTAAGACGCGAGCAGCATTGTCTGCAGCTGTTGTAGTTGCACCATGTCCATACCGAGCTCCTCGACGGACAGGAGTGCATTTGCCCGATTGAGTATGCGCATCACCACCACCTCACCGTTTACCGAGGGGAAGACTGAGACGCGGATGTCGTAGTAGTGGCTCTTCGCCGGAACGGTAGATGGTGGACTGGACGCAGTATCTTCTGGTGGGCGTGTGTGCTCCTGCACGCGTCGGTCAATTTCTTGCAGGACAAGCTCTATGTGACCATCTTGCGGTATCATGTGGGTCGCAATATCCAGATCAGCCAATACTTTTACGGTATTGAGCATGGTGGTGTATTCTGACAGCGGGCGCTCCAGGTAATGGGTAAGCACGCCATCAATACGGAATCGTATGCGGTACATATCCGCATGAGGTTCAAGATGAACGTCGGAAGATCCTTTTGAAATAGCTTCACTCAAAATCCCCCGTAAAAACAGGATGGCGTCATGGTGAGCGCTGCCTGTTTCTTTTTGCGCCTTCTTCTCTGGAGGCGTGGGGGCATGCGGCTGACGCTCGCGCAGTTGAACATCAAGTCCACCACTACCAGACTCGTCGGTCCAGCTCGTTGGTACGTTTGACACCCTACCTGCATCAACGGGCACACTGTCCTGTTGCCCACCATATCGATTCATACCTTCTACTATACCAGAGCTACAGTGTGTCAATCGAAAGTTATCCGATGGGGCTGTTAATTTCTCTTTCGTTGCGCATTTGCACTAGCGTGCGCTCATACGTACCACCCACGCTACTTCGTGTACGTGTTGGCATACAGACTATCAGCGTCGTTGCATTCACTCGGACGTTATCCCGTCGAAGTGCTCCTCCGTCTCATCCGCCTTGGTTTTATGAACTGTGCCGTCCTTGTGTTCAGGTGGCGAGTATATGGAGTACAGACGTAGAGGTTCGGTTCCTGTGTTTACCACATTGTGTTCTACGCCCGCTGGTATCATCGCTGCCCAGTCAGCGTGTAGCTCGTGTGCTTCTCCGTTAAGCACGACGTTCGCCGAACCCGCTTCTAGGCGTATGAATTGATCAAGCTCATGCACTTCTGCACCGATCTCATCACCCGGCTGGATGGTCATGAGCACGAGCTGGCTATGTTTTGAGGTATAGAGCACCTTTCTATAGTATTCGTTCTCTCGTGTCTCTTTCTCGATATGTGTGATGTATCCTTTCATGGTTCGATTGTTAACTGCTTGTAATACTGAGCGTATCAAAACTTGCACGTTTGTGCGACACTCTGTCGTCAAACACCGCGTGACGCTCGTGCTTCTTGATCGAGCAACGTACGCTTCCTACTGATACCTCTGTTGTAACCGCCAAGCGTTCCGTCGCTACGCACGACACGATGACACGGTACTGACGGGTCATGATTTGCGTGCAAAATACTTCCCACTGCGCGCGCAGCACGCTGGTTTCCCGCGGCGGCAGCCACGTCTTTATAGGTACTCGTTCTGCCCGGCGGGATGCTGCGGACAATTGCGCGCACCTGTTCGGCAAACGTCTGTACGGGCTTGTACGATCGAGTCATGATCACCCATTCAATAATTTGTCACCGTATAAGGTGCGTGCGTCTTCAAGTGCTTTCTCAAGATCTAATTCTGTCTTCTCCTCACAGTCTATTTCGTCAATGCGCCACCACCCGGCATCGTCTCGTATGAGCACCACGTGCACCGTGGTCGTATCTGTGTGTACCTCAACAGTCGCCATCGAGTCATCGTTAACTGTTCGCGAGGTTCCAAGACTGAAAGTTTGCGTCGGAGTGCCGCATAAGACAGTGTCCACACCTTTCTCGGCTGCGCGGCTGGTCTGTCTCCCAAATCCGTCAGTAACATACGTACTCCGGAGATGCAGTTCGTCACCAATAGGGTCCTCTGCCAGTATCCAGTGGCTGTAAAATCGTTGTACGACCTCGATGGGTTCTGTGTTCGCGCGTGTATTTTTCAGCGCAAACCAAAAGATGACAAGAAGGAGCAGTACTAGAATGGTACCGATGAGTAGTCGTTTGTGTCGAGCCTGTACAGATGACATAGCTACATATTACTCCGGCTCAACTATTTGCCTAGGTACCTACCCCCCGACTGTCGCGTTTTGCCTTAGCGTAGACCTCTCGTGCACGGTGGTATGAGAATCGGGTGCTCACGAGTGGCTCCGGATAGCGAGGTACCAGGCAGTGATAGTCACGCTCCTTTCCGTCCGACAAAAGTGCGCTGTCCACGTCTCGCAGCTCTGGCACGAAGTGTTTTATGTACTCAGCATCTGGGTCATGCTTTGCTGCCTGCGTGTACGGGTTGAAGATTCGTAGCGGACGGGGATCGGTCCCTACCTGTGCACACCACTGCCATGAGCACGTGTTGACCACTGGGTCATAGTCCGCTAAGTGCCGGGAAAAGTAGCGTTCTCCCTTCCGCCAATCTATCAACAGGTTCTTTGTCAGGAAGGATGCAACTATCATGCGTACCCTATTGTGCATCCATCCTGTACCGTTCAACTGTCTCATACCAGCATCCACGATTGGGATTCCCGTTTCCCCCTTTCGCCACGCACGATAGTCTGCCTTGTCATCACGCCACGGTAGCGCGTCACCCCACGGGGCAAGCGGTTTCTTAAAAATGTACGGGTGGAAGTGAGCGACGTGATAGTAGAAGTCTCTCCAATACAACTCGGTGATGAATTGTACCAGACCGTGACTTCCTTGACGTTTTGCAGCGTGGTACGTTTCTCGGATACTTATGGTACCAAGGGTGTGGTGGGCAGACAGTTGGGATGTACCTGCAAGCGCAGGTATGTCACGCATATCACTATAATCCACCAAGAACGACATGTTCCTGAGCATTCTGAGACCAGAAGGACGACCGCCAGCTATGTGGCTCGTAGTTGCGCGTTCTGCAAACCGACCCAGAACATCACGTCTCGTTGCCAACCTCCCTGTGACGTAGGTACCGTACGTATTCTTCCGTGGCGAAGGCACCTCATAGCTCTGCGCACGCTTGTAAAATGGCGTGAACACCGTATACGGATCACCGGTAGTGGAGGCAATGTCCTCCACAGGAGATAGTGTGCTGTCACGGTGGACGTGCAGCGGGATACTGTGTCTTGAACAGGTCTGTCGCAGGCGCTGGTCCCGCTTTAGGGCGGTAGGTCCGTAGTCCCTGTTCAAGTACACTGCATCGACGGCATCACGACGTATAAGCTCCTCAAGCACATCCTCGACAAAACCATGGAACACGTATAGTTGTGATCCCCTCCTTTGTAGTGCCCTGTCGAGCGCTTCTAGTGACTGTAGCCGAAAAGCAAGCAAGCGTGGATTAAAGAACTTGTTTCTTGAAGGGTCGCACTGGCGCGGATCAAAAATAAAAGCGGGTATCACCCGCTCACTTTCCTCGAGAGCTGCAAGCAGCGCAGTGTTGTCCTGAAGACGAAGATCGCGCCAAAATAGGTGTAGTGCCTTATGTTGCATACCACTAGTACTTATATCGTACTTGATGAGCGTCCGCCGCGATACCTAGACATCCTGACACTTACGTCGTACAAGAACCTATTCTCCGCACTTTGTCCATGGCGAAACGATAGTAATGTCCCTATACTGTAATTGTTACCAATCATGTATCTCTTTACACAGTAATCATTATCTTATATGGGTCAATCAATACAAGACGCAGTACGCACAGCTTTTGTCGACCTCTGGACCGATGTGATCAACATCATACCGGAGTTCGTTGCGGCGCTTGTCGTATTTATAGTAGGTCTTTTCATTGCCTCCGTGGCGGGCAGACTGGCGCGCAAGCTGGTGACCTTTCTGAAGGTGGACAGTCTTGCGGACCGCATGAAGGTGCACGAAACGCTCGGGAACATGGGTCTTTCATTCACGTTCTCTGATGTGCTCGGCACCATTGTGAAATGGTTCTTCATCATCGTCTTCCTCAACGCTGCCGTGGAAATCCTGGGTTGGACACAAATTATTCAGTTCTTGAACGATGTACTTCGCTACATACCACTGGTGCTTGTGGCGGTCATCATACTGGCGATTGGACTCATTGTCGCATCGTTCGTTGAGGGTGCGGTAGTGCGCGGTCTAAAAACTGCCCAAACGCCGGTCAGGTCGCCTGAAACGTTAGCGTCACTCGCCAAGTGGGCGGTTGTGGCATTTGCGATCATGGCGGCGCTGACGCAACTCAAGATAGCTGAAAATCTCATTGCCATCCTCTTTGGGGCGGTGATGTTAGTGTTCGTCATCTCGTTTGGACTTGCGGGTAAGGACAAGGCGCGCGCATTCCTCGACAAAATGCTCGGGTAGAGGCCGTACACAGTAGTACTAAACAAGCCCCGCACATTGGGGCTTGTTTAGTACCGTGCCAACCGTAAACGCCGAAGTACCAATGGTGCGATGGCGGTTGTGACAATGCTGAGTATAACCATACTCGTAATAAGATCACTCCGTAGTATTCCTAACTCAACCGCTGTGTACACCACAGCGAGTGTGGTCGACAGTTGTGGGACTGTTGCGATACCCACTACGCGAGCTTCGTGTGCGTTAAAACCGCTCAGGCGCGCGCCGAGCCAACCGCTGCCGTACTTTGCCACGATGGATCCGAGCAGTATCACAAGCACAAGACCCAAGGTGCCACCCCCATTCAAGAAGACCGACATGTCCGTATTGAAACCGACTATCACAAAGAATACCGGTATGAAGATTCCGTAGCTCATGTTCGTATGGAATCAGAGAGCACCAAGCCACTGAAAAAGCCGGCTATAATGGGGTGCAGACCGAGTAACTCGAACGTCACGACAGTACCGATCAACATGAGGAACACCAGACGCACCTCTGATTCGAACAAATCCCTGTCGTGTCGTTTGTGAGGTATGAGAGCACGGATGCGTGGGAGCCCATAGCCAAAGGCGATAACAACAACGCTAAGGAGAACGTAGAAAGATACCAGCGGGAGCTCAGTAACGGGGTTTATATTTTGGAGAATTATTGAGAGGAGCACGAGACTGGCAACGTCCACCATGATGGTCGCCGCCACAATACTTCTACCCAGTCGTTTCTTTATAAGATTCGTTTCTTCAAGCGCGGGCACGATTACCGCGACAGATGAGGACATGAAAATAACACCAAGGAGTATGGAGGAAATCAGCGGAAAATCGAACAGTACGCCTATCATGAAGCCGACACCAAGTGGTATGGCACCGTTCAGGAGCGCAAGGAGGAGTATCTTGTGCCCAAACTCACGAAAGCTTGAGAGCTGCGTTTCGAGCCCCGCCATAAACATGAGAAAAATGAGACCTACCTGCCCAAGAAACTCTATCGTGGGGTTGAGTTCGACCAGCGCAAGGCCGTGCGGACCTATCGTGATACCTGCAAGAATGAGAGCGAGAACCCACGGAAGATGGAATCGTCTGAATGCACTGGAAAACAGTACAGTTGCGAGCAGTACCATAAAGAACGGCAGAAAGTCCATGCCTCCAGTATAGCAGCACCCGTATGAGGAAGATCAGTAGTGTGTGGGTAATACTTCATGTTCGCGGGACGAAAACAACCCGCTATGCGGGCTGTTTCTCGTTGACAGAGTCTGTGCACTATACCTCTTTGGCTTCCTCCTCGTTGTCGTCGTCCGTATCGACGACATCACCGGCTTTGCGCAGGGCATCACCTACTGCATCGCGCGCTGTATCAACGGCATCACCTGCTTTATCAAGCGCAGCTCCCGCAACGTCCGTGGCGTCACCCGCAACGTCCTTTGCCTTGTCCACGACATCGCCCGTCACATCTTTTGCAGCGTCGGCTGCATCCTTTGCTTTGTCGGATACTGAGTCAAAAATTCCCATAGTGTGTATGAGTTACCAATAAGTACTCACCAGTATACGCTCACACGAGCGACGGTAAAGAGACACCTGGCTTTGCTAGATTCGTCAAACGGTGGGGCACGGTTATTCTGTCTAGCTGACCGGACGGCGTGTTATTCAGCTGCGTCAGACTCTTCACTGTCCGTTTCCGCTGTGGGTGCACGCACCTCTGTAAGAACTGTCTTCCCTCCTCCACCTTCCTCGAGTACCATCTTGGCTATCTGTGGGCAATAGTAACGGATCGTGTTCATGTTCGTATCCAGAGGACTCCATCTGCGAACCTTGATGCATCCGAAGTATGTTCCAAGTGGCGTATCGACGGTGTCACTTGTTGAGAGAATCTCTGCCATGTCCATCGCGCCATTTTCGTAATACTCCTCAGGAAAGCTCTCACCCACCTGTGGTGTATCCTTCATCCATATCCCAGGTTTCGCGCCATCCACCCCGGCCATCCACGAGCCGTGTGTGCTGGTGGTCGTACCTACTGTCGTAGAAATAGTCTGCCCGAAACACCATACATTTTTTTCACTATCTTGCGCGAGAAAGTGTTTCGAATCTTGCTTCAGTATGTCCGCTGCATACACTTTTTCATCGAGCACAACCGTGTCTACACCCATGATCTGCTGTGTCTCACCGGTGAGGGTAAGCTCTCGCCGCACCGGCCCCGTATAGAGCAGTTGTTCACCTTCGCGCAGTGACAGGAAGCGGTTCTGAACAACGGGACGAAATGCTTCCGGTATAATATTTGGCTCATACTGAGGCTCTGGTTCCCCCTTAAAAAGTGATCCAGTGGTGTCAGATCGTGTATGAGCGAAAAAGATAGCTCCCCCGATGATCAGAAGCACAATGATGATAAGTAGTACCGTTGGAGAAGACAGTCGCATGTCCTGCTAGTATAGTTCGGGTCGCTACATTATTCAAATCCCGCACTGCGCCAAATGACTCATGCAGTAGTAACTGAGCTCGGTTGTGGCCTGTCCTGACCGGAGGTCTGTTACTCATGTGCAGTGCTTTATCATAGCTACATGGTGGTCGTGCCTGCGTACGCACCTTACAGCCGCCGGAACAGCATCTTGAAGATGTCGCGCTGGAAGTATGCCAGTGTGGGATTTTCGATGGTTACTCGTATGCACTGAACTACACGCAGAACATCACTTGAAGCCGCGGTCTTTGTACTTCGCTCGTGTAATTTTTCTGTACCTTTTATGTAACTTGTTCACCTGCTCTTTGCGCTTTCGTTTACTTTCTTCAGTTACCTGACTCTCCTCGTACGCAATCTCTTTCTGCAGTTTCATATAGTTTGCTACTCTCTTGGCATCGAGCTGGCCTGCTGCAATAGCTTGCTGCAAAGCACAGCCTTCTGACCTTTCATGATCACAGTCTCGAAACGTGCATTCCTGCGTGAGGTCTTCGATGTCCGAAAATGTGTCTGCGAGAGTGTCCAGCCCCTCGACCGACAATTCACGCATACCAGGCGTGTCGATAACAATTGCCCCGTTGTCTAGTACAAAGAGTTCACGTCGTGTGGTTGTGTGCTTACCTTGATCATCATCTCGCAATCCCTGTGTTTCCTGCACCTTGTCGCCAAGCAGTGTGTTGAGTAAGGTCGACTTGCCAACGCCCGATGACCCGACAAACACAGACGTAGTTCCGGGTTTCAAATACGGCTCAACGTCGTGCACCCCCTCGCGTGACAGTGAAGATAGTACCACCACAGGAACATGCGGTGCTATTACTAGCACCTGCGCCCTACGTGAGTCTGCATCCTCTACCAAGTCAGCTTTATTGAGCACTACTATTGGAGCTGCGCCGCTGTTCTCTACCATCACCAAGTACCGTTCAAGCCGATTGATATTGAAGTTTTGGTCGAGACCCTGAACGATAAATACAAAATCAATGTTTGTTACCAACACTTGTGTACCCTGGCCGACACCTGCCGCATGCCTGCGTAATGTTGAAAACCTGGGCAAGATAGACTCAATGGCCGTCACCCCTTTTGATTCACTGTCTGCACATACCACCCAGTCACCAACCCTTGGTTTGGTAGTATCGTCTAGCATTAAATGTGTTTTCCCGCGCAACACCCCCGTGCATTCGCCTGCGGACGTTATCAGCGTGTAGTTTGTTTTATGCTCAGCAATAACACGACCGACCTGCTCTACAGCGACACTATTGTAATCGTCCAGAGACTGCTTATACTCGTTCCATCCAAGCTCTTCAAGTGTCATTGGCAGTAGTATACCAGTTTCTACAGCGTTGCTGACTGAGAGAACATACGCAAGGAGAACGATGTCCCGAATGCAATACGTGACAACGCCTACAGCACCTCCTCAGCACGATCTCACCACCATTTCATTTCTACCTCCCAAACGACAACTGCATGATGCTACGAACAAACGCGCGGGGGTACCGCGCTTTTTGTGTGACAGCATCATGTAGAATTAGCTGTTGTTGAACTCGATACATACACAGTACTACGGGAAGTAGGGGGTAGCTACTTGGTTGCTGAGCCAGACGTAGCCTTAAACCTTGGAGCTACGTATCGTGATATACTGCCACAATACTAACCACACATACATTATGGATCTAGGAAACCTTGGTGATGCAGCGAAAGCTGCCGAAAAGTTCGGCGTTGACCTCCCGGACATGGGCGACCTGGTGGGAAAGCTCAACATACCTGCCATACCCACAGAAATAGTGACCGAAGCGTTTAGCATCTTGCAGAAAGATGGACCGGTCGCCGCCATCACACACGTGATAAAAAGCTTGCTCAGCTCAGACGACGGTGAGGTGAAGAACTTTGGTGCAGTGCTGAAGAGTACACTTGGTGACAAAGTGGACAGCATTGGTGTAGACGACGCTACCAAAATACTCGAGAAGCTGAAGGGGTAGACCTGCTCGGTATCGATACTTGCCCCAAGGTCTACCGTCTGCACGTATTGTTTCCAGCCGAGTTCTTCCAGTGACATTGGCTGCAGTATACCAGTTCAAACCTACCACCCTGCGAGCACTCTGGTATGAACCAGAAAGACCGCTCACACGAACGGTCTTTCTAGGAAATCTTCATATGCGCGGGCTCGTGGACGATGTTGGAACTGGGGTACGGAGGTTGGCCGTGGATTTTGAAGTGGTTGTAAACAACTAGCCTAGGTATATGAACAGGACGACAAGCGAAACTACGAATGTACCGTATTCGATACTGGAGATAATACTCAGACGACCGTAGTGGTAATTGAGCCAATCACGGTTGCCAAGTCGTTGGGCAGTCTCATTCTTGCTCTGTGGATCCCACGACGTAACCAATGATTGTAACGTTACGTCCGCATCAACGTCGTTACGAGAAAAGAATTTATAGCTGCGGTTGCTGAGTGGCCACAACCATTCAACACCCCACCCTGTACCCCAACTGTCATTCAGGAAGTGTGCAAGAACGCATAGTATGAATAGCGTGCCAACAAACAGGTTGAAAAAAATAATCCCCATACCTACAACAACCCACACAAGAGGATAGTGTAGTCCGTCACGATGATCACCATGCTCACCAGCGTCAACGCTACCAAAGCGAACCAACTCCTTTAGACCGTCAAGATCTGGCATCACGGAAAACACCAATCCGAGGACGAAGTACAAAGCGCTCGGTTCCATACCAAACAAATGTAGGAGGAGAACTGTAATGAGAATCCCGTGACCAAAATCGGCAAGCCAAGGACCTATCAGTAGTAGCTTTTTCATACAACACATCATACCAGTTCAAACGTCCCGTTGCCCGACTGAAAACACCCATACGTTGTATGGGTGTTTTCATATGCGCGGGCTATGGGACGGTATTGGAACCGGCTTACGTGGTCAGTGATGTAGCGAATACCTTCTACCCGTACAATTCACTGTGCGTACCTATTGCTATAAACCGTACTATCTGTTCATCCACCTGTACGTACACAGCTCGATAGTCCCCCGTTACATCGATGCTCCAGTGTCCACGCCATCTACCTGCCAAGGTGTGTGCTCGCAAGGTCATATCCCCGGGATTCTGGACAAACACTTCAAATGCCTTAATTGCTTTGACCTTTACTCTCTTTGGTAACTTCGCAAACTGTTTTTCGAACTGCTTTGAGAGTATGTACTCCATACCCTAGAGCGACTTAAGGTGGGTAATGAGTTCTTTGCCACTCATTGGTCCAATCGCATCGTCTGCCTCGTATTCCGCTCTCGCATCTTCTATGAGTGCTGCAAGATACGGTGTTGGTCGATACTCACTCGCAGACAATGTTAGTTCCTTATCACGAACAAACTGCTTGAGAAAGGCGTTCACAACGGTAGAGAGTGGTACACCGATCTCGTCGGCCACTTTTCGCGCCTCCGCCTTGAGCTTTTTATCAGTTTTTACGTTGAGAATCGTGTGTGTATTCATATACCAAAGTATATACAATAGTATACCACTGTCAAGCGGGTGTTTGCTCATCACCTGAACTGCTTACGTGACTCTAGGTACGACAAAACGGGGTGGCTACCTCGTTTTGTCCCATTTACGCGGGCTCGTGGACGATGTTGGAATTGGGATACGAGCAACACGGCACGCATTTAGCCCTTTATCAGTTTTAGAAAAAGCTCATCACCAAAGGAGAGCTCGGTCAGGTGTTCAGGGTGAAACTGTAATCCATACGTGGGCATCTCCTTGTGCCGAATGACCGCAGGTGCGTGCTCTGATTCGGCGAGCGTTTCAAACGGATCTTGGACCTCCCGTATCCTCCACTTGTGGTTTTCGTAAGACTGAAAAGTGTCACGTGCACCAAACAATGGCGAGTCTTTGACCACGTTATATGTACAAAGACCATGCTCCCGTGTTTCCATTTCAATCAATTCCATACCATACACGTGTGCCACAAGCTCGCATCCAAAACAAATACCTATGGTCGGTTTTGTGCTGACTCGGACAAGTTGTATTTCCTTGCGATATGTCTCTTCGTTTCCCTACAAAGGACCGCGGCTAGAGCCGGAAAGAACGAGGACATCATAGTCGTTTGCTACAATTCCTTCACAACTTTGTGACAACACAACCTCATCTCCTGGGATAAGATCGCGGAGCTTTTCCAGAAGCGTGGTGCCATTATCAATAAGTACTATCTTCATACATAAAACTATACCAGTTTACGTGGTTGAGCCGCGGATTTCGAAATGGTTGCTAGCACTTCCCTTTTGCTGCCTTTGCGGGAGGACAACTTGGACCATTATTATCGCCGTCATCGTCAACAGGGGGCGTAAAGGTCGCTTCAAGAGCATTCGCTACATTTATTCTGCCCCAGCCATAGTGCACATCGTGTCCTATATCACCGAGATCGTCGGTACTTGTTTCAATCAGTCCTCGTACCACCACATTGTCACGTGAAGCATTTTGAGCAAAAAGTAATGCGGCAAGACCTGCTACATGTGGAGAGGCCATGGAGGTGCCATTTGCCACATCGTAGTTCTGTGAGCGTCCATACTTCTCTTCGATGGTGAATGGGTGGGTCGGAAATGTGGACAGCACGTTGACTCCAGGTGCTGCAACATCTACTTCGCTATTGAAGTTCGAGAAGTAAGCAGGATCGTCATACCAGTCAGTCGCTGCTACTGATATTACCTCGGGATAGCTTGCTGGGTAGAGCTTTGCACCAGACGCATCATTTCCTGCGGCAGCAACTAATACTGCACCTTTTTGCCACGCATACTTGACGGCATTCTGCATAGTGCGGGACTTGCGATAGCTTCCTAGACTCAGGTTTATTACCTGTGCACCATTATCAACCGCATCACGAATAGCGTTTGCGATGTTTGAGGTGTATCCGGACCCGTCGTCATTCAGGACGCGCAATGGCATGATATTCACAGTGCTTGGGAACGCAACGCCACCAACACCAATACTGTTTCCTGTTTCGGCTGCTGCGGTGCCGGCCACATGGGTACCGTGACCGTACACGTCCTCTGGTATTGCATCATTCGAAACATAGTCCCAACCGGACACCATTTTGTCGTCCAAGTCTGGATGTGATGTGTCCACACCAGAGTCGATAATGGCTACGGTCACTTCTGAGAATGTGTCACTAGCAAAGGAGGTGTACGCTTCTTCCCAGTCTATGTCTGCGTCCAACGTGCCAGCTCCCAAAACCTCTGCAACGCCATTGTGAATGGTCTGTGCAGTGTTGTGGAGTGACCACTGATCAGCATAGAAGGCATCATTTGATCCCACTGCTTTCACTATGAAATCTGGCTCTGCATAGATGACACCCTTGCCCGTTGCCACCCTTTGCGCCGCGGCTACTTCATTTCCACGGGCGACCGGGACTATCCGGAATGGAGCTGTGTCGTCTTCAAACTGCACAATGATGTGTCCCGTGACAACGTCTGGTGCAGGTGTCGCACTGTTGTCGGATGCTGCAAAGGCGACCGAACCTGATAAAAAGACTAATGCAAGAACAAGGGGGGTGATTTTGAATCGCATAAAAGGAAAGATATGTTCATTAATCACTGTACGATAGCATCTATCAAAAGAATCGGAAAGACTGCTCATGTGAACGGTCTTTCTGCGTATGGTTCTTCTGTGCGGTCGAGCAAGGAGCGCGGGCTCGTGGACGATGTTGGAACTGAGATACGTAGACAAAGAATAGATTTCAATACACCTTGTCTGCTACACTAGACGGTATGTCTGGCAACAAGACGCGCGAGAAGGGAGAGCTATATGGTGGCATTGTGTGGCTCATTAGCGCTTTTGCACTCTTGGCATATGGGTTCATGGCTTTGTACAACCAGAGTATCCCTGGTATCGAAGAACTTGTTGGTTACTTTGCATCAGCCGAGGGTTGGCACGTCCTTGTGGCAGCATTTCTCACTATTGTTATTGAAGGTCTTTATATCATCGGAAACTTCTTTCCCGGATCTTCACTTGCCGCACTCCTGGCAGTACTATCGCAAGCAGGTGGTACTGGTATGTTTTTGGCAACAATATGCACCATATTCGTAGGGTGGTGTGTTGCAGGTGCAGTGAATATTTACGGTGCGTCGCTCTATCGAACTCGTGTACTTCGCACTACCCACGATTTGGAGATGGAGGTACGGGGACGTCCGTGGGCAACATGGTTTCCGCCCTTTCGTGCAAACTACGAGGTGGCACAGGTTGCCGAAGGAGGCGAACCGTTCAGAGTGTTTCGTTCCTCGGTTTGGGTAAAGTTGCGTGTCAGTTTGGTAATGCTTGTGATAACATACCTGCTCCCACACGTCCTTGATGTACAGAAGATTGAGAACCGAGATGGATTCATCACATTATTGATAGTCGCACTCATTTGCGCCGTTGTTGGTGGCAGAAAACTATATCATTATCGTACCAGTTCCATAGTCCCTACTACCGACTGAAAAGGGCCTTGCATAGCAAGGCTCTTTTCTTTGCGCGGACGAAGGGATTTGAACCCTCGATCTCCGCCGTGACAGGGCGGCGCTTTAACCAGCTAAGCTACATCCGCATACATTGTCTGAATCGCGCGATCGAACTTCTTCCATTTACGTTCCAATCTCACGTCGCACGTTGGAGCATTATTATACATTAGGCGATAAATAGCAAGACTGTCCCTGTGACTCAAACCTAGTTCATACCCCCTCTGCTTTGTGACGATAGTACCGCCCTTCACCCCATGGTTTTGAAGAAGACTCTGGAAATCCGTAAGAAACTGTTCTGAGCCTGACGTGAACTTTGTCTGAAGCACGTATCGTTTCTTTTTCCGGTCTGAAACTTGTAGCTTGTTGAAGTAGATACAACCATCACCATCGAAATATCCCCGCACAAACTCACCCACATACGTTGGAGGTATGTCGGGCAGTTGCAACGTCTTACTTTTGTTTGGCGTCATGCCGAGCACTTCCAGGTCGCGACACATCTGTTTACTCCCTATCTGTATACGGTAGCCCAGCTTCCATCTCGGATCCCGTACGCGTACAGCGATGGTATGGTTCGACTGTAACAGCGTACGAATATCGACCAACAGGTCCCGGTCTGTCACGTGAAATGCTACGTACCTCCCACCATGTTTGGTGTAGGTCATGGTGCCATCCGCCACAAAGAAACCGAGGACATATGCCATGCCTGGGTTCCAGGAATGAAAGAACGACTGGTCAACCTTGCGACGCACCGGCATGGTACATACGGTAGCATAATACAGTATATTGCTCGTGCGCGATATCCACCACCACAGTCTTACTACTGTCTAGCCAAATAAAAATCAAGCACCTGGGGCTGGTGCATTTACTGGCGTCTACTTCTTGTTGTTGTTGGCTTTGTGCCAATCCTCGACGATGACGCGTTTTTTCTTTTCGTCGATCGTGAGCTTGAGTTTCTGGCGGTCGTGCCAGCCCCACGCGCGCACGATTTCGATGGGAAGGGTTAGTGCAAAACTCTTTCCTCCTGCAAGTTTGAAGAGAGAGCGCACGTTTCGTTCCTCAAATTTTCTCCGTGCCATACATTTGCAGTATAGCACCAGCGTGACTTGCCTCCAGAATATATTTGTGTTGTGTTACACGTTACTGGCTCGTGCTGTTCAGATATCGTTGGCAGACATCCTTGATGTGCACAGCAAGCCAGAACAAAGCCGACGCGAGACCTATTACAAATGTAGTGCCGACAAATTTCAATAATGTCTCTGGATCAGAGTCGTGTGGACCCGACCATATAATTGTAAGCACCAGCGAGGCACATATGAGCATGGCTGTGAGGAATGTTTTAAAGGCGATATCTCTCATACACACTTGATAACTGCGAGAGCCAGTGGTTGGTAACAACAATAGTTTGGTGCTCAAATCAAGTGGGTATCATCGTGTCCCGGGGTGAGAAGCAGCCAAGGCTGCTTCGCTAGACTCATTGAGAGCTTTTGTGAGCACAGCGAAACAAAAGATCCAATGAACTGACAGGTTCTGTAAGAACCAGAATTGAACATGGCACGCGAAGGCACACTGCTCCCCGTAAACTCACTTCGTTCGTGTCCCGGGGGGCAGAATTGAACTGCCGACCTTAGGTTTATGAGTCCTACGCTCTAACCAACTGAGCTACCCCGGGATATGGTACACGCAAGGTTATCACGATTGGTGCGCTGCTTCAACGGTCGAGTGTGTCCCACGCCGTTTCAAGCAGGCGGTGCCGCTCACTGCGGCGCTCTTCCGTAAAGTAGCCGGTGCCGATGTTCCAGACGATAGCACCACCGAGGTCTTGCTCTAGCATGTACTCCATCTTTGCCTCTATAGAGCGTTCGTTCTCGTACGAAACGAAGCCGCAGTCGAAGTAGCCCCGTGCCCTGTTGAAGGACAGGTACGGCACCTCTGCACGTGGATCCCACTCTTCGTACTTGCGGGAGTAGTAGTCGTCGTAGAGTGTACGCATGCTCATCACGTGCGTGTCGCGTGGGTAAAAGGTGCTCGGCAGCACTTGCTGTGGCTCACGAACCGGGTACTCCCAGCATGTCGCGTACGTGCCAATGCCGATACCGAGCTTCTCCTCCGGCACCCCTGCCCGCTCGTATGCATATATGGAGGTACGGATGGAGCCGGGAGTTGAGAGCGTGTCGCCCTTGAGTGCTCCCCCGTGCCAGCTCCGCCAGCCGGGCCACGGCCCTGCCATCGAATAGCTCATCACAAATAGCCGGTCGACGTACTGTGCCAGTTCGGGGTATACGGAGAGATCTTTCGACGTAAGTATGGTGCTCGGTACCCAGTTTACAGGTACGGTGATGATGAGGTCAGGATCTGCCTTGCGCAGGTCGCGTACCAGTCGAAGTATGCCGTACTCGTCCTTTGTTCGAATGGGCTCCCAGTCAATGTCTACCCCGTCGTAGTCAAGTTCGTCGACAAGCTCGAGTATGTTCTCAACAAAACGTGCGCGGTATCGGTCTGACGTTGCGGAAAAGAATGCATCCTCTTCATTGGGTCCTCCCAGCCAGATGAGCTTTTTCACACCTTGCCGGTCTGCACGCCGGCCCACATCTTCAGCCATGTCTCGCCCATCTCCGTTCTCAAGGTGCCAGTGTTCATTGAGCGTGCCGTCAGCGGTCACTCCCACGCCACCGACCACGATGTGGGTCATGAGCGAGTAATCGACATCGCGCGGCTTGAGGTATCCGTTTTGATAGCCCACGTAGTAGGTCATGAGCCACGGACCGTCGACGTCGCGCTTTGCACGTTCATATTCAGCTTTTTGTCGGTCTTTTTCACCAAGTAAAAGCCCTGCCTCGACAAATGGTACTGGCATGAGAACACTACACAATACGAAAGCGATCGCTGCGAGAAGCTTGTTCATAGTAGGTATTGTACCAGACGTGTGAGTCTGGTCTTCCTTGCACAAGTTGCCACACGGTACGCTGGTGTGGTAAGGTGTTGCAACATTGCGGGGTGGAGGAGTAGTACCTCGAGGGGCTCATAACCCCTAGGCGCCGGTGCAATTCCGGCCCCCGCAACCAGTTAGCAAAATCCAGTCGCATGACTGGATTTTGCTAACTGGTGCGTAGGGAGAAAGGTGCCTTCGCACCTTTCGTCCGGAATTGCAGGCCGGAGGCATGTTCTGAGCTAGCGAAGAACAGCCGAGGTGGGGTCGAGAGTGCTTAGCATTTCTGGAACAACGTGAACAGAAATGCTAAGCAACTCGTGACCAATGGAGACCCGCAACCAGCATAAAGAAAGACGCGCCTCATGGCGCGTCTTTCTTTGTTGCTGTCGCTCAATGAACGGAGTATCTTGACAATAAAACAACGGCGCGTCTGGTGCCGTAGTTTTGTATTTCCCGTTATAGTTCTGCTTAGTCTTGTTATTGACGGAGGTGGAGGAGTGTAATCTGGTTCCGTGAACCCAACCGCATCGGCGGTCCCCACGTTCCGGTACCCGGTGATACGTGGAGATGTTTCCCTTCTTCGGTATAGATGCCGTTCATGTAGTTGAAAAACAAACGTACCAGTACATTGAACGGGTAAATCTGCCCATTGTGTGTATGACCAGAGAGCATGAGGTCGACACCATGCTTCCGTGCCACGTTCCAGTCAGACGGTGAGTGGTACATCAGAAGAGTCGGCTTGTGTTCATCTATCTGTATAGAGCCAAGCACTCCTTCAAGCGACGTACCGTGCAAACTTTGCCGGTCATTCACGCCGATAAGTTGTATACCTTCCCATTCCACCATGGTGTTGTCGAGGAGTTGCAGGTCAAGGTTTCTGATGGTGTCCTTCACGCGCGTGAGACCTTCATACTCCTCATGGTTGCCATTTGAGAAGAAGCTCGGCGCCTTGAGCTCGTTGAGCGGTGTCAGTATCTCCTCATCTATAGGTGCTGAGCCGTCAAAGAGGTCACCCGTGATGAGGATGATGTCTGGATGTAGCGCATTGGTCTCCGCAACAACTCGCTGGAGGTACTGTCGCTGGTGCACGGTCCCTACGTGAATGTCAGAAAGATGCACGACGCGTATCGGATGCTCCAAGCTTTCGATGGGTACCGTATGTTCCTGCACGACCAGTGCTCGGCCTTGCACCAGCGCGTACGTGGAAAGACCGCCAACAAGTACTAGTATGCTACTGAGAACCAGTACTGAGTCGAAACCTGTCGTGAGGTGCGCCAACTCATAGACGACCAAGAATGAAAACAGCAGAAACACGACACCAAGCCATGTCGCCGCAACAAAGTAGAAGTAGTCGGCAAGCACACTCTGTATCGTACGGACACCGACACTTGCTGCAAAATAGCTTACGGAAAGTAGTGCCAGCACAAGCGGCCAGTGCGGCATCTCTATCTCTAACACCCGCGCTATGGGTATGTATGCCACCGAGTGCACTAGGAACATAATGCCCCAGCCGACCGTTATGAACAGTAGGAAAACGAGAGTTGTATTCATACGCTGTTGAACCTCAGTGTGCAGCACGCACTCTCTCTGTCAACTGCTACACTCAACACGAGCGTGAATGAGCATGTCGCATGCGCAATACTATATAAACTTAAACTCCTCAAACACTGCGCCGTAGAGGTCGATAATGCCTTTCGCTTCGCGCTGGGTGAGGATGTAGTCACTTCCCTCGTGTGCTATTTGGTTGCGCACACGGTGTGCCTCCCAGGCGAAGAACTGGCGAGGTGAGTTCGTGAGTACCTGGCATTTCAAAATCAGAGCGAATGTAGAAACTTAGTAGACCACCATGAGATGAGGTCCTTCAATAAAAGTTTTCAGTGTTTCAACTGCTCGTGTTGCAGTATGTTACACTCCGTCTTGACCTTATGTGTAATAGATGTACTCTATTTGTGGCATTGTCAACGTACCCTACATTGAGGAGAACGTAATGCGTCGAGAGGCACTATCATTGAAAGACAGTGCGTGGTTCCGGAAGCTCCACAATGAAATCAACGTGGTGGTCGGCTCTGATTATTCTGGCTGTGATCACATTTATAGACGAGAAATCACAAGGTACGAATGGAATCACATCCAACACCTAATAGGGAAGTATTGTCTCCCTTGTCATCTGAAGTCTACAAGTTATGGATTTGCACTTGTGCTGTACGACCACCCCAGCACTCCCGGTGGACAGCCCACCATGGTGTGTTCCCTGTACTATGCACAGATACCGGGGATTCAACGTGGCTTTGAGGGTCAAATCGAAGCTGCGCGAGAACTAAGCAGGTACACCCATTCAGATGACAACCAAGCGCTGCTGCGAATGTATGGTATGCAGGATCGTATCCGACATCCGCAGAGCTACGTCCACTAGTTGTGAGCAGACGATTCGCACGAACCAACACCGCCCCGATTTCATCTCGGGCGGTTTTTTTACGTGGTGTACCTCTATATAAACTTAAACTCCTCAAACACTGCGCCGTAGAGGTCGATAATGCGTTTCGCTTCGCGCTGGGTGAGGATGTAGTCGCTCCCCTCGTGTGCTATTTGGTTGCGCACACGGTGTGCCTCCCATGCGGAGTCGATCGTTCTCATATCACCTCGAGCCACCTGTTTCAGCCGATCGCCGAGCGTGTTGCCCTGGTAGCCCATACGCGTGACAATCTCATCGAGCATGATGTCTGCTTCAATGATGGCGTGTCGCCAGTCGTTCGGGTTGTCGCTCGCCACGTGCTCCTGTACCCTGTCCCACCGGTCGTTTCGCTTCGGCTGCATCGCTTTCGGCACTGCCGCCTTTATGCGTTTGGCTTCGCGTGCTCGTATTTGGTTCGTGCGCACTGTCACGTACACAATGCCACCGACAAGGATGATGGTGATTATCGTGCCGATGACGACGATCGTGGTCACAATGCCCTTCATCACCCCCCGCATACCGCCGTCCTCAAGTGCACTTTCGGTTATCCATCCTCGTGTACCATCGTCCTTCTCGACTTCCCACCAATACACACCACCTATCATGGTAGGTCCGCCGACAACCTTCGCCCTTTCACCCTCCCTCAGGAAACCAAGGACAGTACCGCCCCCAGCGCGTTCGAAGAGGTCTGTATCACGCGTTCCTACGACAAGACTGCCGCTGTGCCACCCTTTCTCACTAAACAACGTGAGCATGCTCTCAGGAACCCACCCGTCATCGTCACTTCCCTCACGATCGAAGTACCACCACCGCGTTCCATTCTTCTCTTTGGGTCCGTCGGCAAGGATGCCCCATTCACCCACCCGCATACTTCCGAGTGCCACAAGTGCTGCAGGACTCTGCCACAGGATGCCGTCAACTATTGAGCGCACCTTCGTACCTAGCTTTGTCGCCGCACTTAAACCGCCCACCCCATCTTTCACGAGCACATCCTCCAACACCCATCCGCCGTTACCCGTATCAGGATCTTCAACATACCACCAGCGCTCGCCCAGAGCGTCCTCGACAGGTCCGTCCTTCAGTACCAAAGACGTGCCGGGCGGGAATGTTCCCAGTTCGCTACCCTCGTCTCCCGCGGTGCCGTAGTATGCCGTGCCGTTTGGCGTACTCACACGCGTCCCCAGCGGTGTGTCCATGGAGAGCGCGGCTGAAGCGAGGAGTACACCACTCGGACTGCCACCAAAGGTCAGTCCAAAACGTTCCTCAAGAAAAATCGGTATGTTATTGAGTATCTGGGCCAGCAACAGAAGAGCAAACAAGGTGAAGACCATGTCTTCGAATGTGTTCCTCTTCGTTCGATTCTCCTCTGCCATAGTGGCATTGTACACCGTCGCGCTCATGAACGCGCTACGTTTTATCCTTCAGCTGTGAGTTTTTTACCGAGGGTGAAGAGCGTTTCCTCACCAAGCTCGGGTGCGAGGAGTTGAAAACCGACAGGTAGCTCTTTGGAGTCTCTCGTCACTGTGCCGTACGGTACTGAGAGTGCAGGTATACCTATGATATTTGCTGAGACGGTGAAGATGTCCTCGAGGTACATAGAGAGAGGGTCGCTGGTCTTTTCCCCTATCTTGAACGCAGGAGCGGGCGTCGTCGGCATGGCTATCGCATCCACCGACTCAAATGCCGTACGTACATCGCGCCGAATCCTGTCACGCGCCTGCATGGCTTTGCCATAGTATGCGTCATAGTAGCCACTCGAGAGCACATACGTGCCGAGCAGTATGCGCCGTCGAACCTCCCTGCCGAAGCCCGCGCCACGGCTTTCTCTATAATCGTCCTTTCGGTCTCTACCATCGACGTGGAGACCGTACCGTACTCCATCGAAGCGCGCTAAGTTTGCCGACACTTCCGCAGGCATGATGATGTAGTAGGTTGCGAGCGCATGCTCTATGGTCGAAAGCTTGATGTCTTGTACGTGCACGCCATGTGCGGTGAGGGTGTCGAGTCCCCGTTCAAATTCCTCCAACAGGTCCTTGTCGACTCCCTTCTCAAGAAAGGCGCGCGGAACGCCCACGGTATACTTCGCCTTTCTCGTGATACGCTCTCTATCATCAGGTACGCTCGTCGCATCCATGCGGTCATGTCCCCGTACAGCAGAAAACAAGGTCTCCGCGTCCGCAACAGTGCGCGTCAGCGGTCCAATGACGTCGAGCGAGGAGCCCATCGCCATGAGACCGTGCCTCGACACGCTGCCGTAGGTCGGCTTTAGGCCCACTACACCGCACAGTGCAGCGGGCTGGCGTATAGAGCCGCCCGTGTCGGAGCCGAGTGCTGCAAGTGCCATGTCTCCCGCAACCGCCGCTGCAGAACCGCCTGAAGAACCTCCCGGTACACGCTCCGTATCATGTGGGTTCTTGGTAGCACCAAACGCGCTGGTCTCGGTACTGGACCCCATTGCAAACTCGTCCATATTTGTCCTGCCGAGGAGTACGGCGCCAGATTCTTTGAGCTTCGCGGCAGCCGTCGAATCGTACGTTGCAGTGTAGTTCTCGAGCATCCTTGATGCTGCGCTGGCTGTTCTTCCCTGTATGAGTATGTTGTCCTTGATGGCAAGTGGTATGCCCAGAAACGCACCTTTTTCCCCAGATGCAAGACGCTTGTCCGCGTCCTTCGCCTGCTTCATCACATCATCGAACACTTCAAGGTAGGCGTGTATCGTGCCGTCCTTCTCCTTGATCCTGTCCAAGTATCCTTGAGCTAGTTCAGTTGCTGAGATCTTCCCCGTATCAAGCAGTGCCCGCGCTTCTTGTATAGATGTCACGTCCGAACCTGCCATATTAGAGTATCTTCTTCACACGCAATGCGTCACCCTCTTTGTCAGGGAACTGGGCAACGATATCTTTCGTATATTCTCCGGGTGTGTTTGTGACCACATCATCACGCATGACGTTCCTGAGTACGGGCTTTTCGCGCTCGCCTTCTTCACCTGCAAGCTTGTTCACATCTGCTACGTACTCCAGGATGGCACCCATTTCCTTCGCAACATCATCCAATTCACTGTCTGGTACAGCAATGAGTGAGAGTTCTGCAAGCTTTTCCACATCGGTGCGCGATATCATGGCGGTTACTATAACACAGCTACGAAACAGCTACTACCGCCCGATACGGCGTAAGAATTCTGCCTCGTCGACCACTTCCACACCAAGCTGCGATGCCTTTGTTTGCTTACTCCCGGCTCGTGCGCCAGCCACCACAAAACTCGTGTTCTTCGAGACACTGCTGCTTGCCTTACCTCCTGCTGTTCTCACGAGTTCTTCTGCGTCATCGCGCGAAAGTGTCGGCAGCGTCCCTGTGACCACAACTGTTTTTCCTGTAAGCGGTCCCTCACGACGCGTGGTGCTCTCCTCTATGTGCACATAGGCCAGCAAGCGTTCCAGCTCGTGCATGTTGCCCTCGTCCGCGAACCACTCCACAACGGACGATGCGACCACGCCGCCGACACCATCGATCGCCTCCAGCTCCTCCTTTGATGCAGTGCGAACGGCATCCAGCGTACTGAAGTGCGCTGCTATATCGCGCGCTGTCTCCTCACCCACCTGATCTATCGAGAGCCCGAAGAGTAGTCGTGCCAGCGGTACCTTTGTTGACGTTCGTATCGAGGAGAGCAAGTTCTCAATCGCCTTTTCCTTGAATCCTTCAACATTTTTCAGGTCATCGACCTTGAGTTCGTATATGTCACTGTAGCTCGCAACAAGCTCTTGTTCCATGAGGAGCTCAACAATCTGGGGCCCTAGCCCGTCTATGTTCACGGCCTTCTTTGATACAAAGTGCTCAAGCTTACGCGCCGTCTGCTCAAATGAGTCCTTCGACACACATCGCCATGCTGCCTCACCCGGCACCCGCTCGACACTCCCGTCGCCTCCACATGCCGGCACCTTTTTTGGAAAACGATATCTCTTCCCTTTTCCTGTACGTAGTTCTGGCAAAACCTGCACTATCTCAGGTATAACATCGCCTGCTTTCTGGAGTATGACGGTATCGCCGACACGTGCATCGAGGCGCCGTATCTGGTCCTCATTGTGGAGTGTTGCCCGGTGTACCGTTGAGCCGGCTACGCGCACTGGCGTGAGGACGGCCACCGGCGTGAGTACCCCCGTGCGCCCGACCTGTAGGATGATATCCTCTATACGGGTCGTGACCTGCTCCGCTGGGAATTTGTACGCAATGGCGTAGCGTGGGGCATTTGCCGTATGACCAAGTGCATTTTGATATGGGCGTTCATTCACTTTTATGACCACGCCGTCCATTTCATAGTTGTTGTCATCCCGTTTTTCAAGCCATGTCTGGTAGAAGTGTACGATCTCTGACACACCCTGTGCCTGTGCATATGCGGGATTAATCGTGAAGCCCAGCTCTTTCATGAGCTCAAGCTCTGCTACCTGTGTGTCGGGTGCCGTGTTTCCGTCCGCGGCACTCATTTTTTCGACGTCATATGCGAAACAGTCAAGTTTTCGTGATGAGGCAATGCGAGGATCGAGCTGTCGCAGGGAGCCGGCTGCTGCATTGCGCGGATTCGCAAACAGTGGCTCCCCGTCTTTCTCCCGCTCCGCGTTGATACGTGCAAATTCACCCTTTGAGAGCCACGCCTCGCCTGTCACTATGATGTCGACGGGTCGCGTGAGTGTGAGCGGTATGCTCCGTATCGTTCGGAGATTCTGCGTGATGTCCTCGCCGACCTCGCCGTTGCCACGGGTTGCGCCCAGCACGAATACTCCCTGTTTGTACGTCAGCACTACCTTGAGTCCGTCGATCTTGTGCTCGAGGCAGTAGGTAAACGCTGCCGGATCGAGGGAACTCTCCCGCTCGACCATGCGCCTCACCCGCGCATCCCAAGCGTGCAGCTCCTCTTCGGAAAAGACGTTGTCGAACGACCACTGCCTCACCTCATGCTGTACTTTCGTAAAGTGTTGAAGTGGAGCGCCTCCAACACGCTCTGTAACACGGTCCTTGACGGTGGGGTCTGCATGTTCGAGCGCACGTAGCTCACGTACGAGGGCATCATACGCCTCGTCACTTATTTCTGGGTCATCCTTCTCATGATACCTACTCTGGTGGTACCGTATGAGTTTCTGCAGTTTTTTGATGCGTTCGCGCGCAGTGTCTTGTTCTGGCATGTGTAGAGCATACCACCACCCACATCGCATACAATAGTTGTCAACATCGGCGTTCCGCCTCTCTGTGCACGTTACGGTATACTTTTTATATGCACGCCCGCGGCTTTACACTGGTCGAACTGTTGACTGTTATCGCGATCATTTTCATATTGACCGGCTTGGTACTGTCGAACCTGCGCTCGGCACGCGACCATGCCGCTGCCGAGCAGGCAGCACTTGACCTCATCGCTCTTATGCGCGAAGCGCGCCAAAATAGTCTTGCTGTGCGCGAACATGCAGGTATGTACCCGAGTTACGGTGTGTACGTAAAGAAAGGGGAATCGACGGCTGTACTGTTCGCAGACTGTAAAGCGGACGACGACGCAGCGGGTTCAAACAGTCTCAACAAACATGACACCTTCGATTACACCGGTACCAAGGAGCAAGAGAACTGCGGTGCTGGGAATACGGATGTCGAACGTCTGACGTTTGCCGGTGGTGTCATTGTCGAGGACATCGAAGCAGACACCATAGTTCACAAGGATAACATCACACATTTTAGCGTGCAGTTCCTACAGCCGGAACCAACGCTGTGGTTTGTCGGAAAGAAAAATGAGTCGGCGGCAGCAGAGGCGGGATGGTTGGACATGGGTACCGTCCACATTACCCTCAAGGCGCCCTCTGATGACACGGTCGTTGTAAGCATCAACTCTGCCGGTCTCATCACCAGCAGTCAACAGCCATGAGCTATCGCAATCACACAACCGGCGGATTCACATTAGTGGAGACCTTGGTCGCAGTACTCATACTGTCGTTCACGCTGACAGCTATCACCACCATGATCGTACGTACACTGCAAATAACAACGTACACGTCGCAGGGCTTTCAGGCCTCGAAGCTCGCCATGCAGGGGGTAGAGCTGATGCGGGTCAAACGGGACAACAATGTACTCTGCCTACGTACAGGCACGTGCCCGCCTGCAGTGACCACGTGGACCAAGAACATCTTGAGCGACAGTGGGTCTGACGCTATGTGGAGAACCGACGCTGCAGACGTACTTGCGATAGGGCCGAGTGGAACGTTTGTCCCCTACCATGGAGATTGGGAAGATCTGGACGATACCGCTTCCATATGCATTTCGGTGAACACTGACACCACCTACGGTCGGTATACATACTGTGACAGTACGGGCACGGAAGAGCTCGCCGGTAACTTCAAGCGTGTCGTGCGTGCACGACCTATCAACGACTATTCGGTCGAGGTGGTAAGCAGGGTAACGTGGGGTTCCGGTGAGGAGTTTGAGGTAGAGACCATTATTTATGACTTACGACTTTAACAACTAAACAGCACTATGCGCACACCCTACTCACTTAAACCGGCTTCGCGATATCCCGCGACTATGAAGGAAAGCGGTACGACGCTTATTGAACTCTTGGTGACACTTACCATCTTCGGCCTCGTGACGCTCGTGGTAACGTCATCCTTCCTCACGCTGTATCAGGTGAAGGACAAGATGAGACTTACGCAGCAGGTGGGCGACGAACTGCGGCTCGTGCTCGACACCATGGAGCAGGAGGTGGTGTGGGGTTCAAACTTCCTTGGTATTGATTGTGTAGCGGGTGCCTGTAACGGCATAGAGTTCAGGACACGCTCCCGGGATGATGTGTCTTCTTACATGGTACAGTACCGTATCAATGAGGAAGGGACCTTGATAAAGGGAGTTGGGCGTGAACCATCCTGCGCCGGCACATTGGATATCGACGACCGGCCCGAGTGTTTCTTCCCTGTTACATCCGACTCTGTTGTCCTCAGTGATGCGAACTTTGCTGTTGAGTATGCTCCGACACCGACGGGTGACGTACGACCGATCATACACATATCACTCTCTGGCGAGGAGGCTGATGAAACGAACGAGTTTCACTACTCAAGCTCATATACCCCACGCACGCTCATGGATGCGTCGGACCTTGCAGCAGATGACGTCAATGCGCCTAACATTAAGCTTATCTCTGTGTCCGGCACACAGGAATCGGGTGGGGCGTGTGGCTTCGAGGTCGGAAGCAATTCCTATGGACCTGTGTATGACATCATATACGATGTAAATGGTGGGCCATATTCTACAAATCAATCTGAATACGGACCCTGGAAAACAGATTGTGACAGGATCACCATCACTTTTCAGGCGTGGGATGATGCAAGCTGTATCACCAAGCTCACGTATAGAGGATCACTCTTTAGCGGACCTGCTGAAACATTGATTGATGCCGGACCGGAGGCGTGCCTCCACATTCCCGTCACCTACTCCATAGACGACATGTACCTGAAGCATGGGCTTACCAACTTCGTGACGATAGCTGCAACCGACTCAAACGACAACATACGCACTGCGAAAATCGAGTTAGAATCACTTCTACCCTACGCAGAACCGTCTACCAGTAGCATCGATTTTAGCCGACTGAGCCTTGGGTGCTGCTGTGAATGGACCTGGTGTAACACGCAGCAGAAGTATGGCGCGTGCATTAAGGACACAGACGTTCCCCTGAGTTCCCCAGGACGCCCGACCCTGTGGACGGACCTGTGGGTGCTACCAACAGATGAAAGCGAATCGATATGGATCAAAGTGTACCGTTGCCAGGCGGATACGAGAACCTGTATGCCGGGACCGGACGACTTTGAGGATTGGTGGATATTCAGGTGGGATCCCACGGCGGAGTTCGATGGGGATGTGGGGATGTGGATACTGCCCGAGGACGGCGATAAGGAGGTGTTCTGGCACACAGCACAATATGCGGACTCGGACGAGGGGAGGATAGAAATGCTGTATAGTGAGCGGAACCATTTGGAAATTCGGTCTTTCAATGACAAGGAGTGGTCTAATCCGATATGGGGCGCCTATCACAGGTTTGGCATTACTATCGTGGACCCCGACCTCGTGGGTAGCGGCGGCGGCGAGAGTGAGGTCGTCATGCAGGACTTCGACGAAGGTGGGGCAGGTGGAGGCATAGGACCGACAGGGGGCGGCGCAACGACGGACTGCGCGACGTACAACAGCGGCAAGCAACCCTACGCATGCTATACAAAAAACTATTGCAATGAAAAGATATGGTGCGGTGGTGAGAATAATCACATGGAAACCCTTGAGTATTGCGAGTACCTAGGTATCTTTTCTTGCCCGGAGGGCTCGGGCGGCAGTGATGATGATGGTGACTCCGGTGGCGGTGGTGATACACCGTCCGTCTCATTCACAATAGAAAACTACATCCTAGCCAAAATTTCTGGTGAACCAGGAGGAATGGCCATCCAGGGTGGGGCCACTATACGAAACACGTCGAGCTCTCAAACACAAACGATCTCACACGTAGGTTGGTCTGGAGCCGCCATTGAAAATGCTGAGGTTGTCTTTCAGAAGACTACGCTAGCTCCCGGTGAAAGTGCGTATATCGACCTGCGTCTGCCTACAGATACTCCAGAGGGCTCGTATACTTTACGCGTACAGGCAACCGCGTCTGAAGCAGAATCTGTGACAAAGAACGTGCAGGTGTCAGTCTTTCATAAGCAAGTTACCACATAGCAACATTCGCACTTGGACACCATTAAGCACACCACATGCGCAGAAAAAGAGAGCAAGGATACATACTGATATACACGGTGATAGCGATCACTGTCTTTGCGGTACTCGCAACTCAGCTCACGCAGAGCACCTTCCGCGAACTCAACATCGTGGATAGAGAGTTAACAGCACTTCTCGCTAATGGTGCAGTTGACGCTGCACTCGAATGTATCTTGTACTGGAACGACAATCCTGACACTATCTACGCCTTCAACACAAACACAGCCGCCTACGATGTCACATGCGAGTCACGAACGTCGTCGGTGACCTTTACTACGAGCGACGAGGACTACGGCGGGTCGACATGTAACGATAAAACATACAATGCCTTCACACTGGAGCTTTCCAACGGCTCGTGCGCCCATGCGGTGGTGTCGGTGGAGCAGTTGGAGGGTGGCTACGCGTGTAAGACTATAGTGGACATAGAAGGACTCGATGATTGTGATAACCCAAGTACCTTCCGCACGAGAAAAGGGGACCTATAGCAATACAGCTACTGGACCAGACTACTACCCTGTAATTCCCCATTTGTCGAAACGGCACACTACTCAGGACATGCCGTACCGGTAACACTGTCCGATACGATGCCGCGGTAATTTGTGCTATCAACGCAGTAGGTCTCGCCGCTGCGCAACTCTACACTTGCTACAAAGGCATCGGCATCGTCCGCACAAGCGAGCGTGTTGCTGGTCAGCGCCTCTAACTGCTCGACCAGTGACTCGCGTTGGGTCTTGGCTTCGTCTGCACAAAAATCCTCGTATTCAAAATTATTTCTTGATTTATAGAGACGGCCTTCGATAAGCAGGTTTTCCATGCTCGCTATCGCGCTCTTGTCCCGTGCGTGGTCACGAGCTTTGGTCAGGTTCATTGTCACCACGCCCGCTAAAATGCCTATGATGGCTATCACAGCTAGAAGCTCGATGAGCGTGAATCCGTGCTTTGTGTTTGTGTTCATGGCCTTTATTAGCAAAAGATGATAATGGAGTACTAGGGTCCCGTACACGCCTCCTGTGTGCAGGTTATGGTCTCGGTGTCTCGTGTAATGCTGATGGAGAACGTTTTCAAACCCGTGTCTGATGTAACACTGTCGTACTCCCATCCACCGGAGAGCGGCGGGTAACGGTTTTCCGAACCGGCGCAGAGATCCTCATGGACAATGGCGGGGCTCGTAAGCTCTTCGCCGTTGAAAAGACAAAGTGCTGCACCAGCGCGTACCGTCTCAAGTAAACTGACCTGCGTTTTAGTGACGCTCTTTTTGCGTATCACATCAACCGCTATGAGTGTCGCACTTGCCAGCACACCAATAATCGAGAGTATGACCAGCAATTCCACCATGCTGATTCCCGAACATGTTTCTCTGCGCATCATATTGGTCTTTACTTTCAAATCCATCAATTAATTATACGTTTGTGTACAGGGCTAGCAATAGCGTATGTGCAAGTGGTACGTTTACAAGAACATCAACGTCCCTATTGATATATCAAGAAAGTGCGCAAGTGCAATGCCAAGCACGAGGTACGGTCCAAACGGTACCTCACTTTTCAGTGTGAGGTTCGGTGCACGAGTATCGCTATTTTGTGCATCCCTGTGCTGCAATCTTTGCACACCCATCAACCCAAGCGAGACGAGTGCTCCGATCCAGAACGCAAGTAAGATGGCAGCTCCTCCATACAGCGGTCCCAAGTACCACCCTATGCCCCACGACAGCTTTGCATCCCCAAGTCCTATCCACCCACCGTTTGAGACTCTCCACAACAACCAGTATGGAAGGTAGAAGAGCGGTCCGGCGGCGAGCCACCACCATGAGAATGCCTGAACACCTGAGACCACCAACAGCGCGTACAGTGCGAGGGCAAGGCCCATGAACGTATACGAAAAAATGTCCGGGATAAGTTTTGTGCGTAGGTCGTATACAGTTATCACTATGAGCGTTGCCCAGACCGCCATGTGGAGTAACAGAACAAACCATGCATGCATAGGTAGTGTTGTTACAGACGTTAGAGAGGCGGGGAGAGCCAGAGAAGCCGTGAGTACGAAGATGAGACCTGTGGTCAGTTCCACAAGCGGGTATTGCCATGAAATGCGTCCATGACACGATCGACAACGGCCCCGCTGGATGCCATAGGAGACAAGGGGTACGAGCTCATACCATTTGAGCGCTTGGGCGCAGCGTGGGCACGCTGAACGTCCACGAAGCGTCATATTACCCTCCACTCGCAACACAACCACGTTTAAAAAACTGCCGATAACGGCACCGAGAATAAATATCCAAAAGTAGAGCGCTAGCATACTACTGTCTCTTCAGTATAGCATTCGTACCTACGCTCTTGAACTAACAGAGTGGATAGCTGTTAGCTACCTAGACAGTAGTACAAGCTCGCATCATCACAGTCCATCGATACACCCTGGTGTGTCGCACCATCAAGGTCGGTCGCAAGCTCGCTGTTGTTTGCCTCAAGCGTTGCGCGAACAACGTATGCGTCGTGGTTGTTGCCTGCACCGTTCGTGTCGTATGCGTACACGCTGCCAAGCGGGTCTGTCGGGATGTCAGGTAAAAAGTCAGCAAATGTAGTGCCGCTTGGACATCCGTTTGCGGCCGTGGTTGAGAGGGTGGCTGGGTGTTGCCGACACTGTTCATAGTACATATCGAGCGCCAAAGATACCTTTTTGACATCTGCAGTTCGTGCTGCGTCTCTCCCAGTCTCACGTGCCTGCATGAGCCACGATATCGTCACAACCGTAAGAGCTACCACAATCGCTACAACAAGCATTAGTTCGACAAGAGAAAACCCGCCTGGTGCCCTACTAGCATTATGATCTTTTCTCATGTGCCTTTTTACCCGCTTAAGCAACCATCCTCGGTGCAATTAATTACCACGGTACCGTTTGTCGCACAGAAGTAAAAATCTCCATCGCTGACATCTCCGTCAAAACCACAGGTCGCGACGGTACCGTAAAGCCACGTATCGCCAACAGGGGCTGGCCAGTTCTCTTGACCAGTACATATGACGTTAGTGATGCTGGGTACACTGAGATCATAACCATCGTCACGACAAAACATTGCAATGGTCTGTGCGGAACGTAAACTTGCCATCGTCTTTGCTTGCTGAGCGCTGGTACGACCCCCCATCAATTCTGTTACTACTACCGTGGCAAGTATGCCAATAATCGCCATCACGATAAGCACTTCAATAAGGGTAAATGCCCGGTGTCTTTCCGCGCTTGACATACCGTTATATCATACCATTCCTGAAGGCTTTGTGTGCGGCCACTTTCAGGTAATTGTGCTCATGTTGGTGCACGGTACACTATACAAAAACGCCCCAGTGGGCGTTTTTGTATAGTTCAATCGGTGACCTAATTAGCAGTCGAACGTAACACCCGTATTTGCAATTGTCGCCGCAGGTGTGGTCATACCATCGCCTGTATCGTCACAAATATTGGTCGTTATTGTATCAACCGTGGCACTGAATGCACCTGTACCTGCTGTACCACAGCTTGGAGCTGCGGTTACACTAGCACCTGCCCAGTTTGCTTGTGAACCAACTGGGAAATTGGCTGCGTTGCGTATGTGCGCCTGAAATGCGGCGGCATCCGCAAACGCGGTCTCGTCACAGTCAAGAATCATCTGTGCTTGTGCTGACGTTGCCTCAGATTTGAAGTTCGACAACTGAGCACGTTCACGAGCGCCCGAGAGCGAGGAGAGGACAACCGTTGCCAAGATGCCGATGATGGCTATCACAACGAGAAGCTCGATGAGTGTAAAACCTCGCGTTAATTTCTTATACATATCTATGTGTTAATAAATAAGGGGCTTATAAATGGTACTTTCGAAAGTACACAAGCACGAATGCGCTTGCTATATACGTAGTATACAGACACACCTGACAACATGGGAGTAATTTTGTCTAGATTCTGTGGAAAACCAGTCCTTACGGTTTCGCTATTGAATGCTCATTGTAACACTGTAGATCGGGATGAGTACGGAGGCGACGAGCGTGCCAACTCCCACGGCTAGCAATATGATCATTATCGGTTCTATCAAGCCCACAACGGTGTCCACTGCGTTTTCTACCTCCCGGCTGTAGAATTTTGCTAGGGTTTCGAGAATATTTCCAAGTTCTCCCGTTTCCTCACCCACTCGTATCATTTGAACCATGATGGTTGGTATTTGGTCGTAGGCACTGAAGGCCTTGCTTATGGAAGAACCGTTCTTGATATCGTCACGCGACTTCAGCAGCGCACGTTCAAAGTGTACATTTTCGACCACTGCGCTCGTGATCTCTATCGCCTGTATCATAGCTATACCGCTCCCTAGCATAGTGCTAAGGTTGTCGGAAATTCTTGAAAGGTAGAGTTTCCTGTAAAGATTGCCGATGGCGGGTATATCGAGCTTGAGCCGGTCGAAGTATGCCCTGCCGCTGTCAGTCTTGGAATATCGCCACGCCAAAACTGACAGTGCCGCAAGTGCAAGAAAGATTACGAGACCGAAGTCACGAAACGCGTCGCTGATCCACATCACAATGCGGGTATAGACTGGTATCGCCACTCCCGACTCTTCGATCATGCCGGTCAGTTGGGGTATCACCAGCGTGAGCATGAGCACCATGACGATGATGAACGTCGCGATGATGAACGCTGGATATACGAGCGCGTGCCGTGCCTTGCTGGTAACAGCGTACGTGCGGTCAATATAGTCTGCGAGGTGGTTAAAAGTGTACTCCAGACGTCCTGACTCCTCACCCGCTAGCACCATGTTGCAGTAGAACGAGCTGAAGAGCTGTGGATGCTTCGATAGCGCTTTACTGATGGATGATCCACCCTGAATGTCTTCCGCCACCTCATTGAGTACCCTGTTTATGATGGGATTTTCAGACTCAGCGCCGAGCAAACGGAAGACGCGCAGGGCGCTCACCTGTGCCTCGAAGAGCGTTGCTATCTGGCGGGAGAGAATGACGATCTCCTTGTTGGATACGTGTTCAAACAGCACCATGTCGCCGCTAAAGAACGATGTTTTGTTGGCCGGTTCAATACTGGTAATGACGAGACCATTCCGTTGCAGTGCAGTAATGGCAGCATCCTCATTGATGGTGTCTATGGTGCCGTCCTGTTCGGTCCCCTCTTTGTCAATCGCTTTGTATCTAAATAACATGGTGATCTTATAGCAGCCGTTCGAGACCCTTCGGGTCGAGGGACACCTGCATCGCTGTCTCCACGGTGATCTCTCCCTTACGAATGAGTGCAACGAGTGAACCGTTCATACTGATCATGCCTTCCTCGCTTCCGGTCTCTATCATGGTGTCTATTTCGTGCGTCCGTCGCTCACGAATCATGTTCGACACGGCTCGTGTGTTAATGAGGAGCTCGTACGTCGGTGTGAGCCCACCTGCTATGCGAGGCACAAGCCGTTGCGAAAAAATACCGCTCAAGCTTGCTGCAAGCTGCACACGTATTTGGTCCTGCTGAAAGCTTGGGAACGAGTCGACGATTCGGTCTATCGTTTGCGCGGCATTGTTCGTATGCAGGGTGGAAAAAACAAGGTGGCCCGTCTCCGCAGCAGAGACTGCCGCGCCAATAGCCTCGTGCCCGCGCATCTCACCTACGAGTATCACGTCCATGTCCTGGCGGAAGGCGCTGTAGAGACCTGCCTCGAACGATTCAGTATCGAGGCGCACTTCACGCTGGTCAATGAGACACTGCTTCGGCGTATAAATGTACTCTATCGGATCCTCAATGGTAATGATGTGTGCGGGCCGTGTTTGGTTTATGTGCTCAACAAGGGACGCAAGCGTGGTGGATTTGCCTTGACCCACCGGACCGACCACGAGGAAGAATCCCTGACGCTTCTTCGTAAAATCCAACAGCTGCCCGGGGAGGTTGAGCTCCTCCAGTGTACTTATTTTCGATGGTATGACACGAAGCGCGATAGAAATGGCGCCACGCTGAATACACGCGTTGCCACGGAAGCGCACCTTGTTCTGGTCGTTATAGTATGAGAAGTCTATCTCCCACGTATCGTCAAAACGCTGACGTTGTGCACGCGTTAGCATGAGTGCCAAGAGAGATGCGGTATCCTGGTGTGTGAGCTCCGGCACATTGGTCAACGGCAAAAGTGAGCCCGAGACCCGTATCATGGGCTTATAGAACGCGTTCAGGTGCAAGTCTGAAGCACCCTCTTCTACCACGACGTGGGCAAGTTCGTTGAGTACCTTCTGATGTTGCTGTGTATTTGCGCTTGTCGCCATAAAAAGAACAAGATTAGAAATGTGTTACTGGCCGTTTGTTTTTTCTTCTATCAACTTCTGTACGTACTCAAGTACTTCTGAGGGCAGCGTATTGGCTTTAATGAGATAACCATCTATGCCGTACGACTCTGCCCGTTCAATGTCTTTGTCCTGACCTTGATTGGTCAGTATGCAGACCACGGTGCCGGCGTTGCACAGATTTTCCTCACGTATTGTCTTTAGTACCTCGAAACCATCGGTTTTAGGCATCACAAGGTCCAAGAGCACAGCCGTGAAGTGTGTGTCACCCCTCAGTGCTTGGAGTGCCTCGCTACTATCTGTGTAACACATAACCTCGTACCCTGCCTGCTGAAACTTAAGGTTGTACATGTCAAGTAAAAAGGGGTCGTCATCGACAATGCATATCTTTTGTGGATTTTCTTCGGACATGATTATTGTGTTTGCTATCGCTCCATTATACTAGGTCTGGCTCATTGCTGACAACGTTTGCATTCTCATCTTCGTCGGTGGAGCTGCTCGAGACTACATCCATCTCTGTTGACTCCTCTTCATCGCTAAGGGTCAGTGCTCCGCCTATCGTGGCAATCTCCTCGTACGGTATGACCTTCTCCATCGCCTTTTTGATGGCATCCTCTTTCAGTGTCAGCATTCCCTTCTTCCGTGCGATCTCGTGCACGATGGACTCGTCGGCACTATGCAACACGGCCTGACGTATGTCATCATCAATCTCGATCATTTCGTATACGCCGACGCGTCCTCGTGTACCTGTCGGACAAGTGGCGGTTGCTTCCAGGCTGAGCATCTCGTTTGTCTGTGGCAATTGCTCTCGATAGTGTCTGGGAAGATCTGCGAACTCATCATCTATCAACTTCTTTATGGGACCCTCTATCTTGATCGGCCTCCCCGTGTCGGGACAGAGGCGCCGAGCCAGGCGTTGCGCTACAAGTAACACGAGTGTTGGGGCCAGAAGGTATGGGTCGACCCCCATGTCCACCAACCGAGGTACAGCCCCAGCGGCATTGTTCGTGTGGAGAGTAGAGAGCACCAGGTGCCCGGTAAGTGCCGCCTGCACCGCGAGCTGTGCTGTTTCCTTGTCGCGTATCTCACCTACCATGATGATGTCCGGATCCTGGCGGAGCACGCTGCGGATACCAGCAGCAAATGTATACCCAATCTCCGGACGCATCTGCGACTGGCTTACACCTTCAATGTTGTATTCGACCGGATCCTCGAGCGAGAGTACGTTGTGTCCTTCCCTGTCCACTTCATTCAACATCGCATAGAGACTCGTTGACTTACCAGAACCAGTTGGACCTGTAATGAGTATCATGCCATAAGGCGCTTTGACCGCCCTCCGTACAGTCATAAGCTGTGCGTGATCCATGCCGAGATCCTCGAGCGTTATGTTGGAGCGTTCGCTGTCGAGAATACGAAGCACCGCCTTTTCACCGTAGTACGTTGGCATGGTGGAAACACGAAAATCAACCCGTCGCCCGTTTATGGTCGCGGAAAATCTCCCGTCCTGTGGTTTACGTTTTTCATCAAGCTTGATGCTCGCAAGAATTTTTATTCGTGCGATGACCGCCTGTTGCACTTTACTGGGGAGTACTAGCGACTGTTGCAGTACCCCATCTATCCGGTACCTGACACGCACACGCTCGTACTGTGGTTCGACGTGTATGTCTGACGCGCGCTCGCCAATGGCGCTGCGCAGTATCGTTGCTACAATTTTGGTGACCGGGGCATCCTCACGCACATCAACATGGTCTCCCTTTTTACCAGCGCTTTGCACTTGCTCCTCAAGGTCGTCAAGGTTTGCGGGTTCTACGGATCTCATCAGTCCTTTCCTTGCGACGGATGTTTCCGCACGAGCTTCCTCTGCTGTTATTTCTTTGAGCGCCCTTCCAACCTCACTCGACACACCCGAATACGTGTTCAGTACCATGCGGTAGTCCGCCTCTGAGATAAGGTACACTTTGAACGGTACACCTTGTTTCGTGGAGATGAAGTTGAGCGCGTCGAGTGCGTCAATGTTGTCGGGGTCCACGATGCCAACCTCGAGCACGTTGTCTTTAAATGCTAGTGGTACGACTTGATAGTGTTTGGCGGACTCCTCAGGGATGTACTGGAGGTTTTCATATGCAATATCCCCCTCATCTATGGTTCGGACAGGTATGTTCCACTGCTCTCCCTTTACTTGCAGTAGTGTGTCCTTCTCGATTCCGCGGGCAAGCAGTACCTCTTCCTCACTTTTACCTGTTGATCCGACTTCTGCTTCTACTTCTGCAACGTCTTTATCGTCGAGAATGTTTCTGTCTAGTAGTAGTTGGGTTAGTTTCATAGCTGCAGTGTGTAGCTACATGTGTACGCTGGCTCCATCACTTTGTCGCTACAGTTCTGCAAACGGATCTTCTCGTGACAGTTCTGGTTTCCGAAGCGGAACACGCATGTCATGCAGTGAGTCATAGACCGGGTGATCGATATACCCAGTATCAAAACGTATAGCATTCAATAGCTCCAGATTACGGATAGGTCCCTGTTGAAGCTCTGCCGTTTCCATTTCGACCGTCTCCACGTGCAATCGTGATGCACTTAATAGTGAGGTGTAGTTCATGATGTAGAATATACCTCCCAATATTAGGACGACGATCAGCAGGACGATGACATGTTTGAGAATATTTTGCATATGACTGATCACTTCTTTAGCCAATAGACGTGCAGGGCGACCGTGTACTGCTGTACTGCTTCACTACCGAGTATCAAATCTTTCTTTTGGATATCGAGTCCCACAACATCAAACATAGTGCGTGAGTTCTCGAGCAATTTCAAAAACTCCTTGAAGGTGGCGTAGTCGCCCTCAACCATGACCTGCATGAAAGCCGTACCCAAAATGTTACCACCCGATTGATTACTGTCTGTGCCGACATTACGTTTCTCAACAGGAAGCCGAAACGTGTTTACAAGAACACCCGCTTCGTTGGCCATTTGGTCAATGTCGATTATGATGCGGACCGGATCGATATCGTCCGGCACTAACTGCATCAAACTCGCTTCGTCCTTTAAGGATACGCTCATGTATCGTTCCCTCAGTTCGTCTCGTCGCTCAAACAGACGGTCGTATTGTTCGATCGCGACACCGAGCTGTTCACTCAGCTTTTGAGCTGAGTTTAGCGTATCGAGCGCGCCACTAATGTAGCTAAAATACAATCCGATTGCCGCGATGATGAACAGTATTGGTGTGAGCACTTTGGACATAATCGGTGTGTCGTTTTTTAAAAGGATCTCATGATAATGCGTATAGACACGGCACTATTCAACGTCAGGGACGCCAACGATAGAGCCGTCTTGCTGGCCGGGTGCTTCTTCCGTCGATACTTGTTCTACACTGCCTTGGGCTTCAGCGTCGGGCAGCGTGAGTAATGGTGGTACGTCATCGTTTGCACTTTTTCTACCATCAGAGAGCGACTCCACGTACGAAACAAGCCGCGGTTCTACACCCACCACCATCGAAAATGAAGTACCCTCGGACTCCTTTCTTTCGACCTGGTTCACTTCAGGGGAGAATAGAAACTCGTTGAGACGATACTCATCCAGTTGAAGTGCGATTGATTCAAAGGTGTCTGTTCTTCCCACGAGCGCCATTTCGATTGTCCCCTGCGGGTACGCAACTCTATACGCCAACTCATCAAGGACTACGTTTTTCAGCGTTACTTGCTCCAGAAGGTCAAACATTTCGCTCACGCTGAAGTGGTTCTCCAACAATGTCGAGGCACTCTTAAGCCGGGCGTCCGTTCGTATGAACTCCGCGACCAATTCATCTTGAAATTGTGACGCACGTTCCTCAAGCTGCACCCTCTGCTCATCGATCACGCCAATAGTGATGCGCGTGAGCATAAAGACCGCTACCGCGCCTAGTATTGTGGCGATTAGAATAAGCAAGCTCAGATAGTACCCCGGCCCCATGACAGAGCGGCGGCGTACATAGCTACGCGGATCGCCCCCAAGTTGTTGTTCTTGTAAGGACTTTTTTGGAATGAACGATGTATTGAACTGTTGTTCCATGGTACCTGGAGCTCATAACATGAGTCACCTACTATTATACATGCACTACTGACTCTGCACGTGGTTGGTTATCCACGTTTATGCTTCGTTTTCACCTAGCTGCCGTAATGCGAGACCAATCGCCGTACAAAACTCTGGTCCCGCCTGACGCAGCGTCTCCTCCATAAATGCGGGTGCCTGTACCAGTGAAAATGGATTCGCTATCTCTATCTCGAGTTCAAGCTGCTGTCGAGCAAACTCCGGCAGGCCCTTTAGGGTCGCCCCGCCACCGGTGAGTATGACCTTTGTAATAACCTTGTTGTACTTTTTCTGAAAACCCATGAGCACGCGCCGTGCTTCGACAAATATCTGCTCCATGGTTAGCGTAGCCGCGTGCGATACGCGGGTGGCGTCGTCATTCTGACTCCCGGAGAGTATTCCCGCTTGCCGTTTTATCTCTTCCGCCTTGGCGATGCTCATGTGCGAAGAGCTCGCGAGCGACCGGGTGATGTCCTGCGAACCGGACGGCACGACGTGCGAAGCTAAAATGATACCGAGCTCAACCAAATACAGCTTGCTTGTTGCAGCGCCCAGGTCGATAATTGCGACGGGTGCGAGACTGCGTGATACGGTGGCGCGAATGTTGGAAAATACCTCTAACTCATAGAAACCCGGGCGCATCTTTGCCAGCTCCAGAGTTCGTGCGTACTTGCGAAGCGTTTCATTGTGCATCGCCACTACGAGCGCCATGCGGCTCTCAAGCTGGGTCGACTCCGCTTCCTCGGGACTTCGTGCACCCATGAAGAGTTTTTGTTCCGTCTCGGGTACTATGAAGTAGTCGAGTTGTACTTCGTTCATAGGGACCGGAATATACTTTCGCGCTTCAATGGGAACAACGGTCTTTAATTTATCTTGATCCACAGCGGGCACCTCAATAAGTTTTACCAGGCTGGCAGAGAATGGTATTGAAACACCACAAAGATGGCTGGTGACCTTTGCCTCCTCCATAAGTGTTGTGAGTGCTTCAGCAAGCTTTTCTGCCGTAAGGTTCGTGGCTTGACCCACCGCACTTTCGCTATACGGACCGAGGGCGATCTCACCATACGTATCCAAGACTGCGACTCCCTTGTCGTTCTTTATCTGTACCACCTTGATGGACGAACTTCCAATATCAACACCAACAACGCTGGACTCGTGCTGCGTCGCCAGCTTGTACTCAAGGAAATTCTTCGCCTGGTTAAGAAAGGACAGGTCCATATGAGATAATGTGTATGTAGTATAGCGTATAGCGCCCCTCACGGGATAGACTACATGCATGAAACACCTGTATACAAGATTGGGATGGCTCTTGGACGCTTTGTTTCCGCGCTCACCTTCGGTAGCGCAGTTTGATCGCCTACCCGTTCAAGCGCTTGGTCAGTGCACAGATGGTGTTGTCGCAGAGCATTCTTACCCTTGCATTGCCCCATTGTCCTATCGGTCGACGCTCGTTCGTGAGGCCGTGCACGCGAGCAAATACCATGGCCACGCACGTGCAGCGTGGCTGCTTGGCGCAGCTATAGCACCAACTGTAGCTGATGAGCTGTCTGAACGACAGGCGTTTGGTGAGTATCTTCAACCACTCGTCGTGCCTGTACCCCTGCATACATCTCGCCTGCGTGAAAGAGGTTTCAATCAATCAGCACGTATAGCGCTAGCACTCGCGGACGAACTAGAACTCAACTATGCAGACCAGGGCAAACTTCTCGTTCGGACAAAGAACACGCCATCGCAAGCACAGCAACCCGACAGAAAAAACCGCCTCAGAAGTATGCTGGGGGCGTTTCATGCGGATGAGGCGTTTGTGGCCGAACAGTACATACTTCTTGTGGACGACGTAATGACAACAGGCGCGACACTTACATCCGCGCGGGAGGCTTTGCTCACCGCTGGCGCACGTGATGTGCTGTGTATCGCTGCCGCACATTAAGGGATGAGCATATAAATGAAATATGCTAGGATGAGGCAGTTGTTGAAAGTGGTACCGTGCAGAGACGCTAGAGCGGAGAGTTGTGCTCTGTGGATCGAACGCGTTCGTAGCCATGCTACGAACTGCACAGGACGAGGGTCTGTAGCGGTTTGTGGTAATATCGAGGCACAATTAAATTTATACGGAGAGTTGTGCTCTGTGGATCGAAAGCGTTCGTAGCCATGCTACGAACTGCACAGGACGAGGGTCTGTAGCGGTTTGTGGTAATATCGAGGCACAATTAAATTTATACGGAGAGTTGG
>CAMYLP010000003.1:96424-101537 GCA_947259245.1 uncultured Patescibacteria group bacterium | reverse complement strand
TCGAGAAGTTTCCGACGCCCGACGTCAAGACCATCGAGCGCATGGAGATCGTGCGTGGCCTCCGACTGGGTGAGTTTGATGTGCTTGTGGGCGTCAACTTGCTTCGAGAGGGGCTCGACCTGCCAGAAGTATCACTGGTCGGCGTGCTCGATGCTGACAAGGAAGGTTTCCTGCGTTCAGGTACATCGTTGATACAGACGATTGGCCGTGCAGCACGCAACGTACATGGGCATGTGGTTCTGTATGCGGATGAAACAACCAAGTCAATGCGCATGGCGATCGACGAAACAGAGAGACGCCGTTCTATCCAGAAACAGCACAACACGAAACATGGTATCAAGCCCCAGACGATCCAAAAGGCGATAAAAGATATTACAGAACAGCTGCGCAGCGAGCACTCCAAAACGGTCGATACATTGGTGAGTGTTGATCGTGTGCGGTATGAGAAACACCCGAAGGTGGTGATACGAGAGAAGACGAGACAAATGAACGACGCAGTGAAGAAACTGGACTTCGAGACCGCTGCACTGCTTCGCGATGAAATACGTGCACTACAGAAAGAGTAAAAAAATGACCGCACAGCGGTCATTTTCGTATGCTATGATTCGTGCCGTAAATGTACGAGAGAGAAGTAGGCCATGATGAACATGAGACCTGTGAGCGCCCAGGAGGTGGCGACGTTAAGCGTAACTCCCGCAAGCACGACCCCGACTCCGTCAATTGCACTTGCGCCATACAGGACACCAAGCACGCCAAAAATTGCCGCACTTGCAATTGAGAACATCGATTGTCTCAGATGTAACATATAATGATGCTGTTACTAGTAGATGAACCTATTGTACCTGTACACTGTCTGCAATTTATCATCTGATTGTGGATAACAGCGGGTATGTGCGAGTATCATTGTCAAACCAAACTACGATGCTACACTGACCTTACCTGTGCCGCCATGCACAGGGATACTCGTTATATGGATGATTCAATAGTCATACGGGGTGCACGCACGCACAACTTGCAGAATATTACGGTCACGATACCACGGAACGCGCTTGTTGTGTTCACTGGGCTTTCTGGGTCCGGGAAGTCGTCGCTTGCATTCGACACCATATTCGCCGAAGGGCAGCGGCGGTACGTTGAATCTCTCTCTGCCTACGCACGACAATTTCTCAATCAGATGCAAAAGCCTGATGTCGACGAAATACGAGGCTTGTCACCTGCCATATCAATAGACCAAAAATCTCGTAGCAACAACCCGCGTTCGACAGTGGCAACAATCACTGAGATATATGACTACATGCGCATCCTCTACGCGCGTGTTGGTGTAGCGTATTGTACGGAATGCGGCAGCGCCATTCACAAGATGAGCAACGAGGAGATGCAAAAGCTTGTGCTTGACCTCGTCATGAAGGCGGGTAAGAAAGAGAGTAAAAAAGTGCTCGGTATTGGTCTTGACGATAGAAAGGTGCGGATATGGTCACCTGTAGTTGTTGGACGTAAGGGCGAGTACTACCAACTCCTGTACGACATGTTGGGCAAGGGGTACGAAACGGTGAGAATCGATGCGCAGGAGTACTCGTTGCGTGAAAAAATACCCATCAGCAAGACAAAACGGCACGACATAAGCGTTCTCGTAGATGAGCTGTACGTTTCTGAATTTGCCGGTAAGGCGAAAGACGCGCGCGAACGTCTTTCGGAGGCGATCGAGCAGTCACTGCATGAGTCAAACGGTCTCATAGAGATTGAGGCGCCCGATGGCGAGCGTCGCATGCTCTCTTCAAAGTTTATCTGCCCAAATGACGGCATGGCGTTTCCAGAAGTTGAACCTAGACTCTTCTCTTTCAACTCACCGTATGGTGCATGCCAGAATTGTAACGGCTTGGGCACGATCGGTTTCTTCCACGAGGACGTGTGTCCAACCTGCGAGGGACAGCGGCTTCGTCCCGAAGCGCTTAATGTCATGCTTGCAGGCGATACGAAGCAGGGGAAGAATATCGTCACCGTGACCGGTATGTCGATACGTGATGCACAAAAGTTTCTTGATGGACTTACGCTTACCAAGAAACAGAAAGAGATCGCATCTGTGGTCATGCGCGAGATACATGCTCGTTTGCAGTTTATGATAGATGTCGGCATCGAGTACCTTACACTAGATCGTCGTGCAAACACGCTTTCAGGCGGCGAAGCACAGCGTATACGCCTCGCGAGTCAGCTGGGCTCAGGTCTCGTGGGTGCTCTCTATGTACTCGATGAGCCGACAATAGGGCTTCACCAGCGTGACAACGAACGTCTCATCAAAACACTGACCGCACTGCGTGACCTCGGAAACACCATTGTCGTAGTGGAACACGATGAAGACACTATATTCGCCGCTGATTACATTGTTGACATTGGTCCGGGTGCAGGTGTACATGGTGGGAAGGTGGTAGCTTCCGGCTGGCTCGAAGAACTTCTCACTGCAAAGAATAATACTTCACAATCACGCACATTGTCGTACTTGCGTGGCGAGACAGAGATCACGGTACCACACGAGCGCCGGGAAGAAGAAAAGGGCTGGCTGCGTATACGTGGCGGCAACGCCTTTAACATCCGGGACATGAATGCGGACATACCGCTTGGGCGCATGGTGGCCGTCACCGGCGTATCAGGTTCTGGTAAGAGCACATTCATGTACGAACTGCTGCACAGGAACTTGCGTGCTCGCCTTGAAAAACAGTACCGCACCGCCAAGCTGTTCAACGTATCAAGCTTTACCGGAACCGAGTACCTGTCGCGCGTTGTTCTCATGGATCAAAGCCCCATTGGTCGCACTCCCCGTAGCAATCCCGCAACGTACACTGGAGCGTGGACCTACGTACGAGACCTTTTTGCCGCGACCGAAGAGGCACGTGCGCGTGGGTGGAAACCGGCACGCTTCTCATTTAACGTACCCACACGAAAAAGTGGTGGACGCTGCGAAGCGTGTCAGGGTAACGGCACCATTGCCGTCGAGATGCACTTCCTACCCACAGTGTATGTTACATGTGACGTATGTAATGGCCGCAGGTTTATGAAAGATACACTCGAGGTCAAGTATAAAAAGAAAAGCATATATGACGTGCTGCAGATGAGTGTCGAAGAAGCGCTCAGCTTCTTTAAGGATATTCCTCAAATACACGATCGCTTGCAGACACTATATGACGTTGGTCTCGGGTACTTAGAGCTTGGTCAGGCTGCAAACACCCTATCCGGTGGTGAAGCACAACGTGTCAAGATAGCGAGCGAGCTGTACCGACCCCACACACATAAGACCATTTATCTGCTCGACGAGCCGACCATTGGCCTCCACTATGATGATGTACAAAAACTACTGGACATACTGAGCACGTTAGTAGACCGCGGCAATACCGTTATTCTCATCGAGCATAACATGGACGTAGTGAAGAGTGTCGACTGGGTCATCGACATCGGTCCAGACGGAGGTGTGGACGGCGGCACGATAGTAGCAAAGGGTACACCCGAAAAGGTTGCACGCACGAAGGGTTCGCACACAGCAGTATACTTAAAAAAAGTCCTCAGCTAGCGGCATACGTGTGCATAATGAGTATTGCATTATCGCACATTGCACCTCATACTTAAGACCTAGAAGGACTCCTACATTTTCTTGCACACGTTGCGGGAGGTGCGTCATGTCTTGCTATGATAGGAAACCGAATGGGCTCAGTGCAGCCTTTCAGTTTGCTCTTGTGTTGCACTTGAGCAGCGAGCCTCGGATAGAGTGTATCTCACGGCATAGTTTCAATGCTGTGAACTCGGTCGGTGATGCTGAAGCAACAGTAAAAATGTTGTGCAAAGTGTATCGGGAGGATAGGTACAAAACGCTACGTGAAGAATTTCTGTTACGTATAGATACACTTGGGTATGCGGACACGATACGTCCGATGCTCGAGAGCGCCGAGCGGAAGCTCGTACTACACGCGGCCTAGAGCATTACCCCGTCAGTGGAAAGACTGGCGGGGTGTACTATTATTCTGTACGATAGGCTCCACGGTATGGAAGAATCTCACGCAAGTGTACGGTCCTTGCCAGACACGCCCGGCGTGTATTTTTTTATTGGCCCACGGAGACAGGTGTTGTACGTCGGTAAGGCCACATCCCTTCGTGATCGTGTGAAAAGTTACTTTTCAAAAGATTTGGCGCGTACACGCGGTACATACATGGTGCAGATGACAGAACGGGCTCGGCGCGTGGATGTTCGCACGACAGACTCAGTCCTCGAAGCTCTCATACTGGAGGCGAAGCTGATAAAGGATTTCAAGCCACCATACAATACACGTGACAAGGATGACAAGAGTTTTCACTACCTCATAATCACGGTTCATGAAGATTATCCGCGGTTACTCGACGTTCGTGGTAAGGATCTCAAAAAGACCCTGAGTACGTTACATGCACCAAAAAAAACACCACCGCTGATCTATGGACCTTTTCCACACGCATCACAGTTCAAGGAGGCACTCAAGATCATACGCAAGATCTTTCCCTACTACGATACAAAACAGCCCGTGAACACCCTACGCGACAAGCGTGATCACCGGCTACGTTTCAATGAATCTATAGGCGTGTACCCTGAACCGTCGATATCTCGACGTGACTACAAACGTACCGTACGGCACATACGACTTATTCTTGATGGCAAGAAGGCACAGCTGATGCGCGTACTTGAACGCGACATGCACCGCTACGCAAAAAGACAACAGTTTGAACTTGCCGCTGTAGCAAAACGTCAGCTATTCGCCCTACAGCACATTCAGGATGTATCGTTGTTACGGCGCGAGCGTGGTGGCGACCAAGCTCTACGAACAAAGGACGTACGCGTCGAAGGGTACGATGTAGCACATTTACATGGACAGGACATGGTTGGTGTCATGGTTGTTGTTGTGGGGGGCGAGATCAAGAAAAAGGACTATCGTACATTTAACATACGTTCAGTGAAGCATAGCGATGACACAAAGGCACTAACCGAGATGCTGCGGCGACGGCTTACGCATGCAGAATGGCAACTACCCCGATTGTTCGTTGTAGATGGTGGCAAAGCACAACTCAATGCAGCTCGTGCAGCACTGCGTGATGCTGGCGT
>CAMYLP010000003.1:0-96335 GCA_947259245.1 uncultured Patescibacteria group bacterium | reverse complement strand
ACACAGGTTTTCGCTCGCGATGCATAAGAGAAAACGAGCAAAGAGGATGCATGCATAAAGCATGTGTATTGCGCTGCAGAGCGGATACTACGCAATGCTATACTAGCAACATGAACAAGACACGTGTCGGAGTAGTACGTGGCGGGACATCATCAGAGTACGACGTTTCCCTAAAAACTGGACGTGCCGTGATGGATGCACTTCCCGAGGAACAGTATGATGTGCGTGACATTTTTATTGACAAGGAAGGTACGTGGTACTCGCGCGGTATCGCCACTGAGCCGCTACAGGTGTTTCCTCACACCGATGTCATCTTCAATGCACTCCACGGTACGTATGGTGAGGATGGCACACTACAGCGTCTGCTTGATGCACACCACATACCGTACACTGGTTCGGATGCACTTGGCTCGGCCATAGGCATGAACAAGGTTTTAGCGAAACAACTGTTGCACAGCGCGAACGTACGACACGCGCCGCACCATATCCTCGAGGAGAGCGACTACTCTGAAGCGGTCCTTGCTGAGATCTTTCATTCATTCCCGTTACCTGTGGTAGTAAAACCCGTGACCGGAGGTTCGTCGGTCGGTACCACGCTTGCCTATACGTTCGACGATCTACATCTTGGCGTCCTATCCGGTTTTGGATCTGCAGATCGTGTGATGATAGAAAATTATGTGAGAGGGCGGGAGTTGACCGTCGCGGTGGTTGAAGACTTTCGTGGTGAAGACATATATGCATTCCCCCCAATAGAGATAGTACCGTCCAATGAGTCAATGTTTGACTACGAGGAAAAATATTCGGGTCGTGCCCATGAGATCTGTCCTGCGCGCCTCGATATCACCACAAAGCAAACACTCATGAATATTGCGCGGGAGGTACATGGCGCACTTGGTCTTCGGGACTACAGTCGTACGGACCTTATCCTGTCACCCGAAGGCATCTTCTTTTTAGAGGTGAACACATTGCCCGGGCTCACACCAACGTCGCTCGTTCCTCAGGCAGTGGAGGCGGTCGGCAGCAATCTTCCAGAGTTTTTGAACCACTTGGTCACACGCGCACTAAGCCGCTCATAAAAACGAACGCTGACCTTGCGGCCAGCGTTTTTTGAAAGATCATCTCTTGTTCCATATATCGAGCTTCGGTGTATACCTCCAGCTCTGTTGTTTCAATGGTATCTTTTTGGTGACCGATGCCAGTGCAGCTGACTTGTCATCGACACGTACAACAGCAAATGGTACGAACCATCGTTGAACATTTTTCAGTGTACGCATTTCTTTAATAGGATTCTTACACGCAAGGTTTAGACGTGTTGCGTTCAGCTGACAGAAAGCCATCATGTACTGCTCCACTAGGGAGTATGATTTCAGTTCTGGGCTGAACTGTACAATATCCTTGGCTTGCGCCACCCACTGTCTACTGTCGAAGTAGTCAGTAGGAGTCATTGCGGCCGGTAGTTCAGCTACAACCAGAAAGTAGTTCTGGTTCAGCTTGCTCACCTTGGCAGTCAGCTGTTCTGCAGAAATTGTGGCCATGTGACCTGGCAATGAAATTTCTGCTGAGTCTGCACTCAGCGACCAACCGATCAGTAGGAGAATGATTGCCAGCACGGCGAACCACTTCTGAAGCCTATACTGCTTCCTGTGTTCGTTCATCGAAGGTACCTCTTGTAGGTTAAACTAGCGAGGACTATATAACATATAAGCGGTAATGTCAATAAAAAAAGCGCACCCGAAGGTGCGCGTTGTTTGGTTAAGGTACAGTACTCAGTCGCCCATCTGAAGCGGCGGGCAGCATGGCGGCTCGTTCACATCGACACTGAGACCGACGCCGGTCTTCACGTTTACGACTGTCGGATCGTACACGTACGGTGCTTCCGTGTTGTCGACCCTGTACTTGACGCCTTCGAGATGGTTCTCGGAATGTGTCTTCACCGCTTCAGCATGTTCCCAAGCAGCATTCTCAGCTCCCCTGCGTAGTTGGTAGCCGGTCATGACACGTGACGCCCCATCGATAACCGTTTTACCAACGACATCAATTCGGTCGTCCTTAACCGTACCAGTCACAGCTTTCACGCCGCAGTCCTTCACGACAACATCATTGCCTTGCTTGACCACGCACTCGCCTCCTGCGACGCCAGCCATTGTAGTGCGGCCACCTCCACCAAAGCGGACAGGACCTACATACTCCCAAGCACATTGCTTGGCCCCTTCAGGACATTTGATCTCCTGAGTGAACAGTGCAGGTTTGTTGGGTGTTGAGGAACAGCCAATAGAGAGTGTACTTGCAAGGACCAATGTGATCAGTCCGATAGTGTCCCATGAATTCATTGTGTACCTCCAGTACAACAGACAGTTTGATTCGGATAGAAGAAAACAGGATCGCTCGGCACTGACTCATGGCCAAACCACAAAACGAGGACATATGTGACCGGTTCATGTGCCTGCACGCGACGCCAGTACTGTGATGTACCAGACGCTAAACGTGCGGTGATGAGATTGCACTCGTAACCACACGGTTGTGTGCGTACGTCGCCGGACCTCATCTTCTCGACGAGTTCAGATTCCGTCAATGATGTGTTCTTCAGTGACTCACTGAAGAACTCTCGACGAGCATTCGAACTGAGCGGCAGATTTTTGACAATCTGCACTGTCGCTTTCGCAGAACGTCCATCATCTGGTGCGATGTAGGACGTCTGATAGGTCACCTGAGCTAACAGCACAGATGGACAAAGCAACAATGTTCCCAACAATAGTAATGGATGCATTGTTTGCACTCCCAATGATGTGAACGGATTGTGTAGAGCATTCTCTCTGCGCGCGACAATAGCACACAAATGTAGGTGTCGCAAGAGCATCCATAGCATTTCCTTGACACCCAAATAAACGCATGATAGCGTCGTGCAAGCGCCGGGCTTTAGCCCATGCACGTCAGCTGACATTAGTCATTGACGCGTTTTCTATGCATCGGGCTTCGTGCCTGGTGCTTGTTCCAAATCACAACTTCCCGCGAGGGGAAAGGAGATACATAGTGAAAAGCAAACTCGCTTGTGCGGCAGTACTGATGGCTATTGCAGCAAGTGCTGCTGCTGATAGCAATGTCAGCTGGTTCGAATACGACATCTTCCAGCATGGTCAGGTGTACGGCAATCAGAACAGCTACATCGGCAACGCTGGTGTTGCCGACTTCACGTTTACGTTCCCCGACGGGATCGTCAACACGCAACATAGCTGGACAGCGGAATCCTCGGGCATTGGTTTGCAGGAGAGCGGTGCATTACTGCAAGGCAACGGCAGCTTCAGACACAACGGCTGTTTGATAGGCTGTGACTAGCAGCACGCAACCATGAGATAATACCTCTTGTTTTGGGGGGCGCACACGCGCCCCCTTTTGTTATACGCAGTACGGCAATGCTATGATGTTTGCATGAGTACGACATATACATTTCCAAAAGACTTTCTCTGGGGTGCGGCAACAGCGAGCTACCAGGTAGAGGGTGGTATAGAGAACTGTAACTGGGCCCAAGCGGCGAGGGATGGCAAGGTCCCAGAATGTGGGCGGGCGTGTGACCAGTACAATCGCTATGAAGAAGATTTCGATATTGCAAAGAAACTTGGCCACAATGCCCATCGTTTCTCGGTCGAGTGGGTGCGTATTGAACCAAAGGAGGGTGTTTTCGACAAGGATGCCATTGACCACTATCGAGACGTGATACGGGCACTGAAGAACCGGGAGATCGAACCAATGATTACGTTATGGCATTGGACAACACCACTGTGGTTTGAAGAGAAGGGAGGGTGGACACACAAAGACGCAGAGAAGTTTTTCATACAATACGTGACGCGGGTAGTACAGGAGTTTCCTGAGGTAAAACTGTGGGTCATCTACAACGAACCGGAGACCATTGCCCGTCACGGTTATTTAATTGGCGACAGGCCACCCTTTAAACGTAATCCAATCCAAGCTACGATGAGATAAAAAAAGTGGCCCCGAGTGCTCAGGTAGGTTTCAGTGAGAGTGTTGTGTACTTTGAAGCATATCAAAATCGCTTCATACACAGAGTGGTGATGAGACTGGTAAGGTGGTGGCGCAACAATCCGTTTATAGATACATTTGTTGCGCATGCTGATTTCATCGGACTACAGTACTACTTCCACACACGCGTACGTCTCAATCCCTGGAAATCAAGATGGGGCCTACAGTACAACGAGAACAAGACAGTGAGCGATTTTGGTTGGGAGATATATCCTGCGGGCATATACCACGCGCTGAAGGAACTACATACGTACGGAAAGCCCATATACGTCACTGAGAACGGCCTTGCTGATACGCAGGACAAGTACCGTGCAGACTTTATCCGTAATCACATCTACTGGTGTGCACGTGCAATGACTGAGGGAGTAGATCTGCGCGGGTACTTGCACTGGTCACTGCTTGATAACTATGAATGGACTGAGGGTTTCAGTAAGCGGTTCGGACTCGTGGAAATGAATTACGATACACTCGAGCGCACCGTGCGCCCCTCTGCGCACGTCTATCGCGACATCATCAAGGAGAACGCTATAGACATCTAGCACTGCAGTTGTACACATTCGCGCCACACTATTATTGAGCGCAGTGCTAGACTATATACATGGAACTATGGCTCTGGCTTGTCGTTGTCGGCCAGCTTTTGTTGGCTACTGTCGCACTGGTTGACAAGTACGTTGTGACGTCAGATACGATCGTGCTGCGTCCATTTACCTACACCTTTTGGATCAGCATCCTATCGTCCGGGACGGTAATCGTGTACCTTTTCAGCTGGATTCCCATACCCATTGATGGACTTGCCATTCCCTCATTTACCAACATACAGCCGCTGTCGCTCATGGTGTTTGCGCTAGCAATCACCACAGGATATGCATTTTTTACAGCCCTCCTTTCAATGTTCACTGCGCTCAAAACGGCGGATGCTTCTGACGTCGTACCGGTGATTGGCGGTCTCAATGCACTGTTCACATTTGGGCTGAGTTACTTTTTTCTCGGAACCATCTTAACAGACAACTTCTTTACGGGATTTGTCCTTCTGGTGATCGGCACAATACTCGTATCAACGTTCCGTCTCAGTTGGCACAACATACTCTCCGTTGTCCACGCGGGGCTCATGTTTGCAATACACTACGTGTGCTTTAAAGCGCTTATCAATGAAACAAACTTCGACACAGCGTTCTTCTGGTCACGCGCGGCCATTGTCGCGATAGCACTCTCGATGCTGCTCATACCGTACTACTATGAAAAGGTCATGGTTCGCACCCGCGCTGCTAAAAAACGTGACGGTGCGTTCCTGCTCGGCAACAAGTTTCTCGGGGGGTTGGCAAGCATCCTTCTGTTGAAGGCGATAGAGTTTGGTGATGTCTCATTGGTAAATGCGCTTGGTGGATTGCAGTACCTGATTCTTCTCGGTTTCAGTGCATGTTGTGGCAGGTACATCGCAAAAGATTGGGGTGAGAACGTGTCGTACCGAGACATTGTGCAAAAAGGAATTGCGATACCCCTCATCGTCCTCGGCTTCTTCTTCCTCTTCATTGATGTATGAAACTAGTTGGCATCGTGTTTCGTATCCTGATTGGTCTCTGCATAGTTGCGGGCATACTGTGGTACTTTGCGAAACAGACACCGTATCCTGATCACTATGAGTATGGTGTATCGTTCAACACCCTCTATACCGAGGAGTTGGGACTCGATTGGGAGGAAGTATATACGGCGATAATAGATGACCTTGGTGTCCAGCGCATACGACTGGCAGCGCACTGGCCTATGGTGGAACCGAATGACAATGACTGGAACTTCGAAGAGCTTGATAGACAGATGCAATTAGCTGAAGAAAACGACGTTGATGTCATTCTTGCGGTTGGGAAGCGGCTACCGCGATGGCCTGAATGCCATGTACCCGAGTGGGCGCGCAACCTACCCCTGGAGGAACAGCAGGAACACGTACGTACGTACATACAAGTTGTAGTTGAACGTTACAGGGAACACGAGACGCTTGTGTACTGGCAGGTCGAGAATGAACCCTTCCTAACGGTTTTTGCATACGAGCACTGTGGAAATCTTGACAAGAAGTTTTTAGATGAGGAAATAGCGCTCGTGCAAGAACTTGACCCAGCACGTCAGGTGCTCGTGACAGATAGTGGAAACCTGGGAACGTGGATCGGCGCATACCGTCGTGGGGATCTCTTTGGCACGAGCGTGTATGTTTACCTCTACAATGAACAGACGGGACCGTTTAAAACTGTACTACCTCCTGACGTATACGTTGCCAAACGAAAGGCCATGGAGCTCTTGTTCAGCGAGAAGGAGGCACTTCTCATCGAGCTCTCGCTTGAGCCCTGGATGAGTACGTCAATAACTGACGCACCGATAGAGCTTCAGCTAGCACGCATGAGTATCGAACAAGTTGACGAGATTCTTACCTACGCACGAGAGACGCGCTTACCGACTCAATACCTGTGGGGTGCAGAATGGTGGTACTGGTTGAAGGTGGTACATGGTCATCCCGAATATTGGGAGCGTATGAGGTTGTTGTACGCAGAGGAGCATACATCGGGTGGGTATATAGAATAGACGGCGCCGAGTGGGCGCCGTCTTATTGGAGTGGTGCGGGTACTATCAGTGATATATGCCTATTGTCACCGTATGCCATGATGGTGGAACTCCTGTGGTCTGAGACCTGGTCAAACAAAAGAGGGTATGTGCCGTCCGTGCGGGGCTACCTTCCTCATCCTTGAACTGCTCTACCTGTCGACACGCTCGTTCACGTTCCTGCAGCAGCGAAAAGAAGAGACGCACAGTTTGCTCACAGTACCAAGCACGGTCGGAAGATACATCGAACGTACTCAAGATTATCTTGCGAGATTCGCCTGTCAATCTCAGACTACCACCCATAAGGTCTGCGGTGGTGTGCATGATGTTCCAATCTGTTTCGTCGATGAAACTCGGAGCGCCGTACGGAAAAAGTGTATCAAGAATCTTGCTGTACATGATGACACCTCACTTGTTTCAGACAGTATCGTCTGTTAAAAGTATACTGCGCACGTTCGGTGTACGCACCGCAGGATTTGTCGTGTAATATTAATGCCTCTGTCGTTCCACCAGCATCATGTTTGTACTGCCCGGCTCTCCGAACGGAATGCCGGCACCAAGGACAAAGATATCGTCCGCTTTACACAACTTGAGGTCGTGCAGCACCGCATGCGCGCATTTTCGTGCGTCGGTGAGGTGTTTCACTCTACGCACGAGCACAGGTATACACCCATAGGTGAGGAGACTTTTGTTGAAGGTTTCTCTATTCGGCGTGAGCACTAGAATTGGAACGAGCGGCCTATACCGCGCGACCATACGTCCTGTATATCCGCTTTCAGAAAACGCGACGATTGCTCGCGCACCGGACGCCAACGCTGTTTTCGAGATACTCCTGCTGACTGCGTCGCAACGCGTGCGTGGTTTAAAGTCCCACAGCGGCTGTAACTCACGGAAGTGCTCACTCGACTCCATCTCCTGCGCTACTCGCGCCATAACAGAGACTGCCCGTGCCGGGTGAGCTCCCACCGCTGTCTCATCCGAAAGCATGACAGCGTCTGTACCGTCAAGTATTGCATTTGCGATATCATTTACCTCCGCCCGTGTCGGTACAGTCGAAACCCGCATACTATCCAACATCTGCGTCGCTGTTATTACTGGTTTACCCGCTCGGTTTGCCGCCCGTATTATACTCTTTTGCACTAGTGGTACCTTCTCTGGGGGAACCTCTATGGCAAGGTCGCCACGTGCCACCATGACCGCGTCCGCTGCGTCGATTATGTCGTCTATGTTGTCAACCGCGGCCTTCGTTTCTATCTTTGCAGCCACCATTACGTGTGGGTAGTCCTTGAGCATCGCTCGCAATCGTGCGACATCTCTAGCTGTTCGCACGAACGAAAGAGTGACAATATCCACACCCTGTTCTATGCCAAACAAAACGTCCTTTTTGTCTTTCGAGGTAAGAGCGGGGACCGATAGGTGTGAGTTAGGAACGTTGACACCGCGTCTACCGCGTATGCTTCCGCCGTTGACGACCACGGTATGTACCTCGGTCTCACTTGTTCTGACCACGCGCAATTGTATCTTACCGTCGTTTACGAATATATACGTTCCACGTCGAACCTCATTCGGTAACCTCTTATAACTCACATGCACACGTGTTTCAGTCCCTATGCACCTCTTTGTGGTCAACGTAAATCGTGTTCCATCACGTAGAATGATCTCCTCCTTGTACAGGTCACCGATACGTATTTTTGGTCCCGCAAGGTCCTGCAATATAGCGAGTGGAATACCCGCGCGCTTTGATGCCGCACGTGCTGCCCTGATCGTTCGAGCGTGCGTAGCGTGATCACCGTGGCTCATATTGAAGCGGGCGACGGTCATGCCGGCCCGTAGCATTTTTTCAATTGTCGCTTCGCTGTTACTGCTCGGACCCAGTGTTGCAACGACCTTGGTCTTAGATACACAACTGAACAGTCGCTTCTTCTTTGATGATGTGGGCATGATGACGGTGTTGTTAGGTTCTTATGGTACTGTCAGAGCGCGAGCGCTGTATAACAGCGGATAGATGGTATAGTAGCATGACATGGAAGCTGCACCAGAATCTCACACACAGCACATGGAACCTGGCATTTGGTCGCGCAAGGGGACTGCGGTCTTTGCTCTATTTGTAGGGCTCCCCGCAGCAGTATTTTGGTTGGTGTTTGTCGTTGTCCTATTGAGCATACTGAGCATGCTCGACGGTGAGGGAGATAGGTCATGCAACATCGCCACAATTCCGGTATACGGCGTCATCACCAGCAACGATGACGGTTTTGCACAACTACTTGGCTTCGGAGCGCTGACCGGAGCGCGTTCTCTCATAAAGTCCATAGAAACCGCAGAGCAGAATAGTACCGTGCACGCGATGGTCATCGACATCGACTCACCGGGAGGAACGCCTGTGGCTGCCGATGACGTGGCGCGTGCACTGCAAAATACAAGCAAGCCGACAGTTGCGTTGATACGAGACCTTGGCGCTAGTGCAGCATACTGGGTGGCGGCAGGAACGGACCACATAGTCGCAAGTCCCATAAGTGCGGTCGGTTCCATTGGTGTCACCATGAGTTATGTAGAGCTTGCGGGTGCGAATGAGGAAGAGGGTTCCCGGTGGATCGACCTCTCAAGCGGGTCGTTCAAAGATGCGGGTAACCCCGACCGCACGCTCGCCGAAGATGAACATGAGTACCTACAGGTACAGGTCGACGCAGTCCATGACTACATGCTGAAGCGCATCACAAACATGCGTCCGCTCCTGTCTGTTGAGGAGCATGCGGACATCTCGGACGGCCGCATGTTTCTTGGCGAGCAGGGTAGCGAAATCGGACTCGTTGATACGGTTGGAGGTGAACTCGAAGTACGAACCTACTTGGCAGAGCAGCTCAACATGCCGATTAATGAGGTCGTGCTGTGTGATGTTCCATCAAGCGGCATCGAGGCACTTTTTGAATAGCACGGAGGTGTCTAAACCCCACGACACTTGTCTTTGATATACTGTCGATATGATACGCACCCTGATACTAGTAATCCTGCTGTCAGTTCTTGTTTGGGCGCCATGGATGGACAACGACGGATCGGGAGCACTCGCTGCATCCGTCTTTGAGGCATTCGGTCCATTTCCGAGTGCTTGCTATGACAGTGACGATGAACTTCTGCAAGAGGGGCTCTCTGTGCGTTGGTATCCGATGGGACGCCTTGTGCATACCTGTGCCGGCGACTATGTGGTCTGGATGTGGGGTGCCGTGCGTGAAGTGGGTGGTGTGTATAAACGAGCGGAGGAGATACGAGCTGTGCAGGGTCGACCACTTACCTGTAATGAGGTGCTCGAGAGGCAAGAAAGTCGACGCGCAACATCAACAGATGCAGAGCTTGTGTACTATGAGGGTGGGCCGGCAGCAGAGCCCGACTTTTCAATTTTTCCGGAAGCAGCCACGCAGCACTCAGTATTACGTAATGCGCTCCGCGCTGGCCCGACGTTCGCGGGGAAGTTTGCCGTAGCAGAGTGGGAGTGCGGTACCGGCTGTCAGGACCATGCAGTGATAGATGTGGAAACAGGTCTCGTGGTATCGTACGGAGTGCAGACCGAGTACGGTGTTGCGTACAGTCTGGAGAGCACAACGTTCACCACAAATCCCGTCGAACAACTTCCTGAGCTGCCGACGACCCGATATGAGACAGAGACGGTTGCGCTGGCTATTGCCCGACTTCCACGTGAGTATTACCGACTAACGACGGATGCACTCTCAAACACACAATACTTGGTGCGCTTGTGTGTTGAGAGCAGCGCGGCGGGGTACATAGAGATAGAAGATGATCGACTCGGTGTCATACACGGTGAACAGTAATTATCAGTTCACAAGAGATATACATATGTTACACAAAGGAGACAAAGCACCGCTTTCGCTACTGCTAACGGACGAACAGGGTGAGACATTTACGCTACAAGACCACGCAGGCTCATGGGTGGTAGTTTACTTTTACCCACGCGATAATACCCCCGGTTGCACGGTGGAAGCTGAGGGATTTCGTGACAAGCAGGACGTATTCAAGAAGAAAGGCGCGGTGATACTTGGTGTCAGTAAAGACACGTGCGCATCGCACCAGAAGTTCGTTGAGAAGAAGGAGCTCAACTTCACCCTTGTGTCGGACGAAACACATGCGCTGATGGAGGCGTTTGGTACGTGGGGAGAAAAGAAGTTCATGGGACGTGAGTACATGGGCACTTCGCGCTCAACCTTTCTCCTTGACCCGAAGGGAACTATTGTGCACGTATGGGAGAAAGTGAAGCCCGTGGGGCACGCAGAGGAAGTGCTGAAAGCAATAGATGAGCTACAAGGTACATAGCACACATATTCTTATATGCACATACCAGTAGTACTCGGCACCGCTCGCATCAATCGCTCATCAGAGATGATAGCTCGTGCAGTGCATGATGTTGTCTCACAGCAAAGAGATGTGACCACAGAGCTGGTTGATGTACGAGACCACGTACACCAAGCGGCAACCATACCGCCGTGGGGTGATGGCGGCGCTGACACAACGCCGACCGCTTGGAAAGCAATTGCAGAGAAAGCTCATGCCTTCATGTTAGTTGTGCCCGAGTACAATCACGGTTACCCGGGGGAGCTGAAGCTCCTACTTGATTCGCTGTGGGATGACTACACCAACAAGCCTGTTGGTCTTGTTGGTGTGTCGTCCGGCAGCCTTGGAGGTGCACGAGTTGTCGACCACATCAAGCCGGTGCTCATTGAACTGAAGATGGTACCCATACGTGACGCGGTTCATATATCACATGCAGCAGAGGCGGTCACAGAGCAGGGCAACTTCTTGGAAGAGAAAACGATACACTATGTCGAAAGCATGGTTGCTGCACTCAGGAAGCATGCGTAAGATTCGACCGGTTTCACTCAGGGATGAAAATGTCGAACGATGTCTCTTGCGCTGTACCGGATAAGCTTGACATATAGTTTATAAGTGGTATGATATTGGCAGTTACTGAGCGGCATAATTGCCGCCACATCGTCACATATCGAGGAGAGGGGGTAGCATGTTGTGCAGGTTGAATGTATTGACCCTTTGCGCATCTGCGATAGTATGAGGTCAGTTTCTGACCTTTTCTTTCATTTTTAATCGGAGGTGTATCATGGCTAGTCCAGCAAAGTGTCCGGTACGTGCATGTTGCGTGTACAGGATGGTCATTGCTGTCGTAGTTGTCGCGATGCTTGTCGCACTTGCGGTAACGCTCGCTGCAACTGCAAACCCCGGCTTGCTAAGCACTGCAAAGTGGGGTGTTCACATCGGTCTCAGTGCTTTGGTAGGATTCGCACTGCTGACGACACTCCCCGCTCTCGAAGAGCGGTGCCACGCAGGCAGCTAAGCAATCCAACAACCCGGCCCAGTTTATACTGGGTCGGTTTTATTAATGTCTAGTTTGTGTTGCACGCAGATGGCGCCCACAGTCCACGTTCTGCCTCGATCGCTTCCAACTCTGCAGCACGGTAGACGTTTGCGCGCTCGTATCGCTCATCGTACGTGTACTCTCGTGCATATCCATCCCGCACCATTGCCGCGCCAATATCAGTACCATCAGGCAGTTCAACGTACGCGAGCAGTCGTCCATATGTATCACGGGTACCTTGTGATTCATCGAAGTAGAGTGCAACAGTGCCGGTACGGGTAAGCTCGCGCATGTGGTTCGTTGCCTCATTCGCATAACATTCGGCACCACCCGGGTCATTCGGCTCGGGAGAGTCGATGCCGATAAGACGAACAAACTCCGTGCGACCTTCGATACCAACAGTTATGGTATCCCCGTCTACTACCCGAATGAAAGGATAGCTTCCTGACCGTGGAAGGGTAGGTGGTTCTACCTCCGTTATTACCTTCGTCGGTGCATTCGAGCCGGGGTCGTTGATAGGCGAGTCCTTCTGTGAAAGCTGATGATACAACAGCACGTTGAGCGTCAGTGATAGGATAAGTGCCGTTGTCAGCGTTGACTTTTTCATGTCACACATAGTAACACAAACGATGATGTATCGAGCGAACGAACCCGGGGCGGGAAGTTTGACAGAATTACAGTAACGTACGTATAAACATCATATACAGACACCTGTGCTTGACGGTGAACGAACGTTCACCTACAATGAAAGCATACAAGGGTAACGCACAGGCATATGAGCAAAAGCACACTTTCTAAAGAGATCCACAAGGAACTCGAAAAGATAAACGACCGCATTGACCGCAAGATCATCAGGGGACAGTCCTTCCAGAAGGAAGCTCGCCACCATAAAGAGCTTCTCGCGACACTCCGAAGTATGAACGAGGAAGATACAATACTGGTCCCTAAGCGCGCCAAGACCCTGCGGCGCGTGAAGAGTCCCGTGCACCGCAGTCTCAGTCGCGGCGTGATGAGCCGTGTACTCGGCTTTGGTGTGGCGTAGCACAGCAACCTCGGTATAGTAGATATATGGAACAGTATAAGAAACAGCTGCAGACTTTTTATCGAAAGCACAAACGAATGCCGGGCTACAGCGAGATGTGTGCTCTTTTCGGCTTTGCCTCAAAGAACGCCGTTGCAAAGGTGGTTGAAAAACTGATAGACGCAGGCGTTGTCCGTAAGGATGGACGCGGCAAGCTTGTGCCGCTTGCTCTAGGCGACGAGGTGCCACTGGTGGGTTACATCGAAGCGGGGTTCCCAACACCCGCAGAGGAAATAGCTCTTGACCACGTCACCATGGACGAGCTCCTCTTAGGGAGTCGGGATAAACTCTATTTATTGCGCGTGAAGGGAGAGTCTATGATAGACGCGGGTATTTATGAGGGGGATCTTCTTTTGGTAGAGCGCACAGAGACCGCACGATTGAATGACATCGTGGTTGCAAGCATTGATGGTGAATGGACGGTTAAGTACCTGCGTGAGAAACGCGGGCGTAAGTACCTTGAAGCGGCAAACGAAGAGTACCCGGACCTACATCCCGAGCAGTCACTTGAGGTTGGCGGTGTTGTGCGGAGCGTTATCAGAACATATGCATAAATGTAGATTTCAAAAACACACATGTCTGCATGAGAGACCACTCCGGGGCGTTTGCCCAAGTCTTAGTCTCTCACACAGACACGTGTGTTTTTATGTCTTTGAGCCTGTATGCAAGTAGACGATAAAACACCACTGGTGTTTATAGACCTTGAGACGACGGGTACGAGCCCCCGACATCATCGGGTGATGGAAGTAGGTCTTGTGCGTGTGGAGCGGGGTGAGATCGTACGGGAGTACCGTACGTTCGTTGACCCCGGCATGCCGGTACCGGCATTTATTACATCACTTACGGGTATTGCCAGCTCGATGCTTGTACGCGCGCCCACCTTCGACGAGGTGGCGCTTGAGGTTGCAGAGTTTCTTGAGGGAGCGCTCTTCGTTGCACACAATGCTCCTTTTGACTACGGCTTCCTCTCTGAGGAGTTCCGACGCCTTGGCATCACCTTTTCATACCCGTACCTCTGCACCGCAAAACTCTCTAGGGCGCTCTACCCGAAGTTGCGTCGGCACAATCTCGACAGCATCATCAAACGGTATGACCTCGATCCCGGTGACCGGCACCGAGCACTTGATGACGCAAAGGTGCTTTGGCAGTTCTTACAAGTTGCCTACAAAGAACTAAGTATAGAGCATGTGCACGAGGTCATGCAGGAACAGGTACGTGTGCGACGGCTACCGATGCATGTAAAAGAGGAGATGGTGCAGAGTCTACCGGAAGGTGCAGGTGTCTACTTTTTCCACGGCAAGGATGACGAACTTCTTTATATTGGAAAGAGTCGCAAAATACGCACGAGGGTCCGCTCACATTTTGCAAAAGACGGGCTCTCGGGACGCGGAAAAGACATGCTCTCCGAGATACGGCGTATTGAGTATAGGGAGACAGCAGGTGAGGTCGGCGCACTTCTCCTCGAGTCGCACCTGATCAAGGACCGAGGGCCTGTCTACAACGTACGGGCGCGTGAGCGGCACGCACTCTGTCTGGTACGCGAAGATATAAACGACGCAGGGTATCATGTAACGGAGCTCTCACACGCGGATACCATAGAGTTGGGGGAGGAAAAGAACATTGCTGCCATCTTCAAAACAAAAAAGCAGGCACGTGATGTACTCGGTCAGCTTGCAAAGGAGTACGAGCTTTGCCCACAGCTCCTTGGTATAGAAAAAGCATCATCTCCAAAGGCGCCGTGTTTTGCACAACAATTAGAGCAGTGTCGGGGTGCGTGCATAGGAAAGGAGAAGCACCGCCATTACAACAGACGTTTTCGCGAGGCGTTCGAGGCGCACCGTATGCACGTGTGGCCATACACAGGGCCTGTGGGTATCGACGAGCGGCGTGTGGATGGTACGGGAGAGCTCTTCATTGTCGACCAGTGGCGACTGCTCGCCGCACTTCATTTCAATGGTACCGAGTGGGAGGAATTCATTCCGGCACAGTTTCGTTTTGATTACGACGCATACAAGATACTTACGCGAGAGCTGGGCAAACGCCGTCCAAAGGTAACGGTACGCGAACTGACCAGCAGAGACGAGGCACTTCTGCAGAGCGCTCACATTTCAATGCCTCAGTAAGCTTGTGTTATGAAGCCAGTTTCCTTTATACGAACATCACCACGTGAACTCGGAGAGGAGGGTGACGAACACGAGTACAAGAACCCTCTCTCACTTGACGCGCACTTTGTGGCGCATCCGACCTCAACTTTCTTCGTACGCGTGGGTGGAGACCTCCACGTCTGTGGCAAGCTCGACATACGAAGGGATGATGTTTTGGTGGTGGACAGGGCTGTTCCTCCTTGCACGGGCACGCTTTCGGTGTTCGTGCAGGAAGGGGAGTTAGTAGTGGCACGCTTGGTAGACGGGGAGGCCGCAGAGTACTGGGGTTCGGTCATTGCACTTGCACGGAGGATGTAAGTACAAAAGACCCCAAGTAGCGTGCTTGGGGTCTCTCTTCTCATAATGTTCTTTTTATTCGATCGGCTGTACTGCCGTCCTGTAATGTTCGACTACGTCCAGCCCCGCACTGTCGCTGTCGTTGGTATGGTGCTCCTCTTGCGGCAGGTTTTTAATCTCCACGCTTGCTTCGACGCCGAGCATGTCTTCCTCGGCTTCATGCTGACTGTCTTTCCGGTGTAATAAGTCTGCAATACTCATAGCGCACCTCCTTATTCCGATCTTAACGATACCATTTAATACTTATATGTCAATATACACGGTGTTGATAGATGCAAATAATTTTTTTGTCTCGTGCGAGCGGTTATTTCGCCCTGAGCTCAGAAACAAACCGGTCATTGTGCTTTCGAGCAATGACGGGTGTGTTATTTCACGTTCTGAAGAGGCGAAGGCACTTGGACTCACTATGGGTGAACCATACTTTAAAGTACGTGAGCGTTGCGATCAGCACGGCGTGAGTATTTTCTCTAGCAATTTTGCGCTGTACCGGGACATGTCCCGCCGCATCATGTCGGTACTTCGCCGGTATGCAGATACGGTAGAAGCATACTCGGTTGATGAGGCGTTTGTGGCTCTCGACGGACGCGATGGAGATATTGCACAACAAGCGCACGCGCTGCACACGGCCGTCATACGTGAGACCGGCATACCGGTCTCAGTGGGTGTAGCACATACAAAGACCCTTGCAAAAGTAGCGACGCACTTCGCCAAGCCAAAGTACGGCGGGCGTGGGGTCAACCTTCTTCTTGAGCCCTACGTGCGCAATGTTGCACTTGAGGAGCTCCCGGTCGATGAGGTGTGGGGTATTGGATTTCGTCTGGGACCCGTGTTGAAGGACCTTGGTGTTACAACGGCCGGAAAGCTTATCCGCATGGATGATACGTGGCTACGCAAGCGACTGAGCGTACGGGGTTTGCGCACCGTCTATGAGCTCCGAGGTACGCCTTGTTTTACTGTTGGAGAGGATACGACACTTAGAAAGTCACTCCTTCATTCACAGTCCTTCGGAAGACCCGTTTACGATCTGTCAGGTCTCAAGCAGGCGATAGCACACCACGCGCGCAAGGCGGCGGAGGTGCTCCGCGTTGAGGGTGCCGCGGCACGCGAGGTGTATGTGACGATTCGTACCTCTCGTCACACCACACATCGCTACAGTGCCTACGATGGTGACACGCTCACTCATCACACGAACGACACGATCACCATCGTGCAGACGGCACTCAGCGTACTCGAGCGCATGTATAGAAAAGGTTTTCCGTACGCTAAAGCCGGTGTGATGGTGAAGGATATTGTTCCAGAGGAGAGCGTCATGCCGCGGACGATCTTTGGCGAGGAGAGTGGGGCGAGGAAGCCACTTATGCATGCGCTTGACGCATTACGACATCGCTTTGGTGACCGGGCCGTACAGCTTGGTGCCGAGGAGTTGCGATGTACTACAGAGAAAAGCTGGCATCCAAAAAGCAATACACTTTCGCCTCGCTACACTAGTAGTTGGGCTGATATCCCAACAGTATCACCACATGTTGCGTGAAATGCGACTCGCCAAGTTGGTACAGTGTCTGTATACTAAAATCCTATGGAAAAAGAAATAGCGAAGTGGCGGCGCAGCAAAAAAAGTCGCCTCACTATCATTATCATTCTCCTTATTGTTGTGGCTGTCATTGCGTTCTTCTTTGAGAAGACACGACTCTGGATGATCGGCATAGCTGTTGTTTTGCTCGCGGCACTTGGCCTTGAGATGGCTAATACGGACTATGACCTCGGCAAGGTCATTGAAACCGGCTCGCTAGAGGAAAGCAAAATCGAACGCACCGAGGAGGGTAACCTCATTATTGGCGCTATGTGTGACAGGGCAAGCTACAATTGTGACGACTTCGCAACGCAGGAGGAGGCGCAGAAAACCTTCGAGACTTGCGGCTTCGAAGAGAACGACGTACACGGGCTCGACCGGGACAAGGACGGTGTGGCTTGTGAAGGTCTGCCAAAAACAGTACAGTAGACCATACTTATTTCTTAACTATTAGTACATAAACAACAACAACTATGTCGTACAAAATTGAAGAGATAGAGGGTATTGGTAAAGAGTACGCAGATAAGCTGCGTAGCGCGGATATCCAGACAACCGAGGACTTGCTTCGTCGCTGTGGTGACAAAAAAGGACGTGAAGGGGTTGCCACTGAAGCGGGAGTATCCGAGAAGCGACTCCTTGAGTGGGTGAACCGCGCAGATCTTATGCGTATAAATGGTGTTGGTGAAGAGTACGCTGACCTTCTCGAGCAGGCCGGAGTTGACACAGTGAAGGAACTCGCTACGCGCAATGCAGAAAACCTTGCAGCAGCGATGGAGGAGAAGAATGCAGCACGAAAGCTCGTTGACCGTACTCCGAGTGCAGCCGTGGTTGAAAAGTGGGTCAAGGAGGCAAAGACTCTGAAGCCCGCAGTGTCACACTAAGGAGGGCTTCATAAAAAATAAAAACCACCCATTGGTGGTTTTTGTGTATGGTACGATACGTTGATATGGCAACTGACGTACGCATGGCACCAGCGTGGAAAGCCGCACTTGCAGACGAGTTTGAAAAGGAGTACTGGCGTGACCTCACCACGTTTGTTCGGGAAGAGTACACGACAGGACCGATATATCCTGCACCGAAGGATGTGTTTCACGCATTTGACGCATGTCCTTTCGACAAGGTAAAGGTGGTGATACTCGGACAAGACCCATACCATGGGAGAGGACAAGCACATGGCCTGTGTTTCTCCGTACCTGAGGGCGTCTCCATACCGCCTTCTCTTCAAAACATTTACAAGGAGCTTCACGACGACCTTGGTATAGAACAGCCGCAGAGCGGCAATCTCGATCACTGGGCACATGAGGGCGTTTTGCTCCTCAATGCCACACTTACGGTGCGCGCGGGCCAGCCCGGAAGTCATCAGGGTAAGGGCTGGGAGACCTTTACTGACGCTGTTGTGCGGCTGCTTAACCATGAGCGAGAGCACCTCGTTTTCATGCTCTGGGGGAACTACGCTAAGGCAAAGGGCGAACACATTGACCGTAGAAAACACCTCGTGTTGGAGGCAGCACACCCTTCGCCGTACAGCGCAAGGGCTGGCTTCTTTGGCTGCAGACATTTCAGCAAGGCGAATGAGTACATGAAACAGAACGGTATAGATCCTGTAACCTGGTAGGATACAACTTGACATGGTTAGTCATTTACGACACGTTAGAGTAAGACCCACATATATGGAGGTGCGATATGAAGTTTCGTGCACTGCTTGTCCTCTTGCTATACTCGTCCACATGGACAAGCGTAGCTCATGATGGGAAGCGTGAAAGCGACGCCCTCGTGCGGGAGCTGCTAGATCCCACTGTTACGATAGTATACACGTACGTACAAGACGGTCAGCAAACGAGAAAGACGGGGTGTGGCGTCATCATTGCAAGTCAACAGCTTGGCAGTACATGCTTTCTTGATGTGCTTACCGTAGCTCACGTTGTCACACACGATGATGAGAACGCTACGGAGACAACGTCAACAGCTTCATCGAGTAGCGCTACCATTGATGACACGATTGCGTCGAGAGATGTTGTTGAGGCGATCTGGTACAAACGCGACGAGCGTCAGGTGGTCGACCTGCAAATTAGCGGGTTGGGACACGTGGTCGCAACGTCAACCGCTACGGATCTTGCACTGGTACAGATTGTCAGCGATAGCTGCGATGATATACCCGTTGCGCCGGTCAGCACATCGTCTGACCGCTTACATATCATGGACGACGTCATTATTGCCGCAGCCCCTGGTGGACGATGGCACTCATTGGGATTGTATCCAGCCACCGTTACAAATATGGTCGTGATGAATGACACTTTGTACTTCAGTGTCAATCAGACCATCGATAAGGGTATGAGTGGTGGTCCGGTGTTTCGTTACAATACCTCCCATGATCGTTACGAAGTATACGGCTTTGTTGAATCACACATGGCTAGTGTGCCTCACAACAGCTACATAATTGATAACATCCATGTACATGCATTTCTGCGTAACACACTTACGAGCAGGAAGTAGAACGATAAACTCCCACGCTACGGCGTGGGTCTTTTTTGATTATAGGATAAGTCATTGTAAGCATTAAAATTTGACACCCTTGTGTTCCTCTCTATAATATTGCCATGTCAAAGCGCCCCCAAAAAAAGAACGATGCAAACGACATCGTCATTGACGCCGACTCCGGAGATGAGGTTGTTGCAGAGGAGACAGAACTCGCGGCATCAGCTCTCAAACAGAAACTGAAGACACTACGCCGTGAACTCAGAGAGGTGCAAAAGGAACGCGATGAGAACTTGGCAGGATGGCAGCGCAGCAAGGCCGACCTCGTAAACTTTAGGCGCACTGTGGACAATGATCGGGCGCGGGATGACGCACGTGCACAAGGGCGGTTAGCTCGCGGAATAATACCGGCCCTGGACAGCTTTGACCAAGCGCGCTCCACTGAAACGTGGGGGGCTGTCGACAAAGAGTGGCGTAACGGTGTCGAGAAAATTCATGACCAGCTCGTACAAGGTCTTGCTACAGCAGGACTCACGTCTTTTGGCGAGGTTGGAGATGCCTTTGACCCGAAAGTTCACGAATGCATGAGCATTGTACATGCCAGCGATGAATCGAAGGACCACTCTGTCGCTACGGTACTCCTACGAGGATATCGGATAGATGGTGAAGTCGTACGTCCAGCGAAAGTGGTAGTAGCTAAAAAGGATGATGAATAGTCTCATTACTAGCATAAGCAACACGAAACATGTCTAAAATACTCGGAATAGATCTCGGTACCACCAACTCAGCAATGGCTGTCATAGAAGCAGGTGAGCCGCAGATAGTGGAAAATGAAGAGGGCAATCGTACGACCCCTTCCGTTGTTGCCATCGCAAGGAACAAGGAACGGGCTGTTGGTGTGATTGCAAAGCGTCAGGCCGTTACAAACCCGGAGAATACTATATACGGTATTAAGCGGTTCATTGGCCATAGCTACACGGATGACGCCGTGCAGAAGGACAAGAAAATTGTGCCTTACGAGGTCAAAAAGGGAAACGATGGCGGCGTGCTCATATCTCTTGGAGGAAAAGACCAGCGACCTGAGGAGATAAGCGCCATGATCATTCAAAAGCTGAAGAATGATGCGGAGCGCAAACTTGGCGAGAAGATCACAGAAGCTGTGATTACGGTGCCCGCATATTTCAACGATGCTCAGCGGAAGGCAACAAAGGACGCGGGTAAAATAGCAGGACTCGATGTAAAACGTATCATCAATGAGCCTACTGCTGCGGCGCTTGCATATGGTTTCAACAAAAAGAAGGATGAACAGATAGTCGTCTATGACTTCGGTGGTGGTACCTTTGATATATCTGTGTTGGAAGTGGGTGACGATGTGATAGAGGTGAAGAGTACCGATGGCGACAGCCACATGGGAGGACGGGACATTGACCAAAAGATCGTGCGATGGATAGCCGACGAGTTTAAGAAGGATGCAGGTATCGACATTACGAAAGACCCCCTCGCACTTCAACGTCTGGATGAAGCAGCGGAAAAGGCAAAGATCGAGCTTTCGACCGTACCTGAGGCAGAGATAAACATACCATTTGTCACGTCCGACGAGTCAGGTCCGAAGCACCTCTTGCTCCACCTCTCACGCGCAAAGCTCGAGGAGCTTGCCTCAGAGTACGTGGACCGCTCCATGGAGATCGTGAAGCGTGCAGTGGAGGCCTCCCCGTTCAAAATAGAGGACATCGACGAGGTGATACTTGTGGGAGGACAGACGCGTATGCCGGCAATCGTGGACGCAGTAAAGACACTCTTCAACAGGGAACCCAATAAGACCATCAACCCGGACGAGGTTGTGGCTCTCGGCGCCGCAATCCAAGCCGGTATTTTGCAGGGCGACGTGAAAGACGTTCTCTTGCTCGATGTCATTCCGCTCTCTCTCGGTATCGAGACCATGGGCGGCGTAGCGACGAAGCTCATCGAGAAGAACACTACCATCCCTACACAGCGCAGCCAGACGTTTTCGACCGCAGCAGACAACCAAACGCAGGTAGAGATCCATATCACGCAAGGTGAGCGTGCCATGGCCGGTGACAACAAGTCTCTCGGACGCTTCATACTTGACGGCATTCCTCCAGCCCCACGCGGCATGCCACAAGTTGAGGTGATCTTTGACGTGGATGCAAACGGCATTTTGAACGTTACTGCTAAGGACAAAGCTACGGGAAAGGAGCAGAGCATTCGTATCGAAGCAAGCTCAGGTCTTTCGGAAAGCGAGATCGAGAAAATGCAAAATGAGGCAAAGGACCACGAGAAAGAGGACGCAGAAAAGCGCGAAACAGTAGAGGTGAGGAATGTTGCCGAGCAGATAGTCTATACGGCTGAAAAGTCACTGTCAGACTACGGTGACAAGGTGAGTGACGAGGTAAAAAAGGAGGTGCAGGAGAACATTGACGCACTCAAAAAGGTAAAGGATGGTTCAGACACATCAGCCATAAAGGGCGCCACCGAAGCACTCAGCAAAGCAATGAGCAAGATAGGTGAGGCGATGAGCAAGCAAGACGAAACAGCCTCGTCAGATGATGAAAAGAAGGACAACAAGAAAGACGAGAAAAACGACGACGACGAACCAAAGGTACGTGATGCTGAGACAAGCTAGTCTTCTGAAACGTACCGTTACTGGTAAGACGCACAACACGCGTTATGAGCAATAAAGACTACTACACCGTCCTTGGTGTCGAAAAAGGTGCCTCCAAGGACGAAATAAAGAAGGCCTTTCGAAAGCTGGCCCATAGATACCATCCTGACAAGCAGGGAGGTGACGAGCAGCGGTTCAAAGAGATCGGTGAGGCGTACGCCGTACTCTCAGATGAAAAGCGGAGAGCTGAGTACGATACATACGGCCGCACGTTCCAAGGTGGTGGTGCGGGCGGTCCTGCAGGTGGTTTTGACTTTTCGAACTTCGCTCAGGGCTTCGGCGGGACTCATGGTGGTGTAGAGTTCGACCTTGGTGACATCTTTTCAGATTTCTTTGGCGGAGGTCAACGCATGCGACGTGGTCGTGATATCTCGATAGACATCGAACTTACTTTTAAAGAGTCTATTTTTGGGGTTAAGCGAAAGGTACTCCTGACAAAAACAAGTTCTTGTGAGAGCTGCGATGGCTCTGGTGCCAAGCGTGGTACCGAGCTTACCACCTGTTCGACATGCAATGGTGCAGGAAAAGTGCACGAATCGCGACAGACAGTGCTCGGCACATTTGCAACAACCCGCGCGTGTAGTGAGTGCAATGGCACTGGCAAGGTCCCTAAGGAGAAGTGCACAACATGTCACGGACATGGTGTCGCACGTCAGGAGGAAGAGGTAGCTATAGCGGTGCCGGCTGGCATCGAGAATGGTGAAATGATACGCATGCAAGGTCACGGTGAGGCAGTGCCGGGCGGTGCGGCCGGAGACCTGTACGTGAAGGTACACGTCAAATCAGACCAGCGTTTCAGGAAGGAGGGTAACAATATTGTTATGCCACTGTCAGTTAAGGTGACAGACGCACTCCTTGGAAGCTCATATAAGGTGGAGACGCTCGACGGTGAAATCAACGTGAAGATTCCTCAAGGTGTCACCCACGGTGAACGTTTGCGAGTGAAGGGGAAAGGTGTTCCACAGCGCTATGGTACACGAGGCGATCTTTATATTACAATAGACATACAGGTCCCCGGGAAGCTTTCGCGAAAGGCAAAGAAGGCTGCGGAAGCACTACGAGACGAGGGCGTGTAAGCGCATGTTCGATCCAACAGAGTTCGAGAGTTCAATCCGTACATCACTCACGAGTGTTGGCGTGGATATTTTTGGCGTACTCAGTCTTCTCGCACTAGCTACAGCAGCAGCGCTTACACGCGGAAAGGATGTACTTCTCACTATCCTGGTTGCGCTCTATCCAGCGGCGCTCATCACGCAGACGTTTCCTTACTACGGCAGGGTGTCGCTAGAACTTGCAAACTCAGACACCTACGAAAGGCTCATCGTCCTTCTCATATCAAGCATCATCATCTTTACGGTCATGCGCAAGTACCTAAAGAGCACTTTTCAACTCCGAGTGGTATGGCGCTTCGTTGAGGCGCTTGTGCTCGCTGTCTCAATAACAGGACTCTTTTTGGCTGTTCTGTTCAACGTGGTCAACATCGCGACACTTTATAGCTTCAGCGTCGTCTTTTACGCTCTTTTTGCGACACCGGTTGCCTTGTTCGGCTGGCTCCTTGTGCCTATTGTGAGTATCCCACTTTTTGTGCGTCCTTGATATTATGACACACTTTACATCTACTTGTAAAGATGCTACAATACCTCTGTAACGTGTATTAGCAAAAGTAAATTGGAGACTTGCAGCACATAAAGTGTACGAGATAGTACGTGCAGCACGAATGATACTGAGAGACAGCCATGAACACCCCTGATCCAAGAAGTGAAGCTCTAAAGAGTGACGCTCATATATTTTGGTTGCCGACAACACTGTTCCATATTTTGTTGTGGCCGTTCGCACGTATCTTACTTTTGACATTCGCAAAGTTCACGGTTACTGGGACAGAGAACCTTCGTCTCGTACATGGTAAAGGTACGATTTTGGCGGTAAATCATTCGAGCGAGGTGGATCCTGTAATGGTACAATATGCACTACCACTGTTGTGTAAACAGGTACCCCTGTACTTTGTTTCACTCACGAAAAAGGACTACCCATTTAAAAAGTACGGCGTACGTTCACTTTGTTATGGTGGCATCCTCTTTAGACTTATGGGTGCTTATCCAGTATACAGAGGGATACGTAACTATGAGCTTGCGCTAGGGCACCATATTAGAATATTGAATATGGGACGATCTGTTTGTATTTTTCCAGAAGGGAAAAAGACACAAACGGGCGATGTCGGTAATGCAAAACCAGGCTTTATCTATCTTTCTGAACGTACCAAGTCACCCATTATTCCTATAAACATGCAGGGGACGTTCAATATTACACTCAAAAAATTTATTGCGCGACAACATCATATTAAAATCGTGATTGGCAAACCCATTTATCCGGAGGATATTTTCGATGGTACAGAACAACCTGGCACCCCACAATATCGCCAGAAAGCACAGTCAGTAATGGAAAACATTGGGCGACTACAATAAACACTCTTTTCAAAAAACAATGCATAGCGCATGAAATGCCAGCAACAATGCTTGTGGGTGGTTTTGTTGTAAGTGCATCGCCTCGTATAATGTCACAATGGGCAATACTTCCTCACAGGTGTACGTCATAACAGGTGCGACAGGATACATTGGACACGAACTGACCAAACTTTTTGTGCAACGCGGTGACACGGTAATTCTGATCGTTCGTCCAACACAGAATGAAGATGTAAAAGAAAGGGTACAATCCGAGTATGATTTCACACCGGAGGCTTGGAAACGGGTACATGTGATACAGGCGAACATATGTGATTTGGTACATGATTCGATAAGCGAACAGATTGAAACAATTTTAGGTGGTGTAGGTCGTGTAGATGCAATAGTGCACCTAGCAGCAAACTTGAGCTTCAGGAGCAAAGATGGCAGCGAGGTTATTAAGACAAATGTTAATGGAACACGTAACATTGCAGGCCTTGCGAAGGAGTTGAATACTACTCTCTATTTCATTAGCACTGCCTACGTTCATGGAAAATCTCAGGGCGTGCATTACGAGCAAACTCCTAACCAGGAGAAATTTAATAACTCATATGAGCAAAGTAAGTATGAGGCAGAACTTGCATTACTTGCGCTGAAGGAAATGGGATTAAAATACGTCGTAATCAGACCAAGTGTAGTGTTTGGTACGATGGATAGTAAGGGCGAACCTACAACTTTGTTTGGCTACTATGCACTGGTGCGTGCTATGCTAGGGTTGAAACAGCTCCTTGTAAAATTTTGCATTGACCATCCCTACATTTCAGCGTCTGTTGGTATACATATGAAAGACAAAGATGTTTGTTTAAACTATCTCCCGTTCATGGTTACACCCACTACAATGAATCTGATTCCACTGTCAATAGTATGTGAGAATGTTGCACGGTTAGTGTCCCTACGTGAGAAGTTACCAAACGGCACAATATTGCACCTTGTGAATCCCACTCCACTTACCATGCATCAAATTTCAAAGGTAACTTTAAAGGAGATAGGTCTACGGATGCACGTTGTTACTATGCCACGTAGCGTTGTGACGTTCTTATACAAGATCATTTTCCTGCTTAGCTACATTGTCCCCTCCCTTCGCGATGTTTCAAAAAAATTACATTACTACGGGTTTTACATGACAACAACATATGAGTTCGATCAAAACATTTTTTATAACTACATAGATAAAGAGGCATACATCAGAAGTTTTGAACAACAAAAGAATGAGTTATCTAAAACAGCAAAAGTTATTGAAATGAGGTTTGAGTAAACATGGACGCAGTACATTCAATAATCACCGTACGGTCGGGGCTGCTCATAATAGCATCGGTACTGACCTTGCTTCTTGGTCTTTCGTACCTGCTTGGGACGTTACGGAATAAAAAGACTGGTTTCTCATTCTTTCTCCTCACAATTGGTGTTGCGTCTTGGGCTATTGCCCACTCGTTTTTTGACATTCTTCCGCTTGGCAATGTGTACCTGGACTTCGTTACAAAAATGTTGTACGTAACCGCAGCTTCTATTCCACTCAGTTTTGTGCTGTTTGCAGTATCTCAGCGGGTAAGCAATGACGTGTCGTATCTGACAATAGTGACACGAAACGCGCCATACATTATCTCATTTATTGTCATTAGTGCTCTCTTGCTATTTTCAACGTTGCTTGTGGGCGAGTCATATATTGACGATGGCTTACGTAAGGTGCGCTTTGGCCCATGGCACAACGTTTATATCTTCTACATATTTGGACTATTCGCTGTAGCCTTTTATCACATGGTCTTGCACCACGTGCATACTTCAAGCGTGAAACGTATGCAGTCAAAGTATGTACTGGCAGGTACAGCTTCAGCCGGTCCTATTGGTGTACTCACAAACCTTGTTTTACCTCAGTTCAACATATTTCAATTTTTTTGGATCGGTCCCACCATCTCGCTTTTAATGGTATTCGTCATTGTATACGGAATGTTTAAGTATGACATTCTTGATTTTCGCTCGACCGTTGCACAGGCATACGCGTACCTGATACCCATCATTGCACTCCTGGCATTGTTCTTCGTGCGATCTATCTTCGAGCTCATGTTCATGTTGATCGTGCTCGTCGTATTAACGATCCTAAGTTCGTTGTTACTGCACCAAATATCGCAAGAGATAGAGTACCGTGAAAAAGGAGAACGTCTCGCGCGCTATCTCGCGAACGCGAATGCTCGCTTACGCACGCTCGACAAACAGAAAACCGAGTTCGTCTCCATTGCTAGCCATCAGCTACGCGGGCCCATAGCCGCCATCGTGGGTTACGCATCACTTACACGTGATGGGAGCTACGGAAAGGTACCCAAGGGCCTCTCAGAGCCACTCTCGCGCATCTTTGAGTCAGGCAAGCGCATCAGTATTATGGTGGACGACTTCCTGAATGTGACGCGTATCGAGCAGGGTCGCATGAGCTACAACCTACGCAAGAGTGATATTCAGGACATGGTTCGCAAAGAGGTGGAAGAGCTCTCCGTTATTGGCGAACAAAAGGGGCTTGAAATCGCTCTCACTTCAGATGTCGACGAGCCGGTGTATGTTGCTGCGGACGAAAGCAAGCTCAGTCAGGTATTTCAAAACCTCATCGACAACGCTATCAAGTACACTATTGAGGGTTCCATCAAGGTGCATCTCAAACTTTCCATGGCAAGTAACAGAGTCTTGATAACGGTGTCTGATACCGGTATCGGCATCGCCGCAGATGAGCTCCAAAATCTGTTCCAGAAATTTAACCGCGCGTCGAACGCAAATACGGTGTCCGTGTACGGCGCAGGTCTCGGTCTCTACATTGCTCGTGAAATAGTAAAGGCACACGATGGTTGGATACACATTACCAGCCCAGGTGTGGGTCAGGGAACGACGTTTACGGTCGAGTTGCCGCTGTATGATGAGGATAATACGAAGTTGGAAAAGTAGCACGATACGGCGGTATCTGCTATATTCACCTACATGTCGAAAAAACGCCTACTGTCAGGAGTAAAGCCGTCAGGACGATCGCATATCGGCAACTACTTTGGTGCCATGCGTCAGTTCGTCGCGCTCGCGGAGACGCATGACGCGTTCGTGTTTGTTGCAGACTATCACGCCATGAACACTGTTCACGATGCTGAAAAACTTCGCCAGAACATCATTGATGTAGTACTCGACTATCTTGCAGTCGGTCTTGATCCAAAGTCTGTCGTACTGTTTAAGCAGTCGGATCTTCCGGAACATACAGAGCTCTGTTGGATTTTCAATACCATCACTACAATGCCGTATCTGCAACGCGCTCACGCATACAAGGATGCAGTAGCTAGGGGTAAGGAAATAAATGTAGGCACCTTTGACTACCCCATGCTTATGGCTGCAGACATACTACTCTATGAGCCGGATGTCGTGCCGGTAGGCGCTGACCAGAAGCAGCATGTAGAATACGCTCGCGACACAGCTGAAAAATTTAACCGGATGTACGGAGATACCTTCAAACTGCCAAATACCTACACACCAAAGAATGTTGCCGTCGTGCCTGGTGTGGACGGACAGAAGATGAGCAAGAGCTACAACAACACCATCCCACTCTTTGCTTCAAATGACGAGCTTCGTAAGTCTGCGATGAGTGTAGTTACCGACAGCAAGGGCGTAGACGAGCCAAAGGATCCCGAAACCTGTAATGTGTTTGCCCTACACAAGCTTGTTGGAACAGAGGCGCTGGATGATATAGAGAAGCGATACCGTGAAGGAGGTATAGGGTACAAAGAAAGTAAGGAGGTACTTGCGGAACGTCTCATAGCGTTGGTAACCCCGCTTCGAGAAAAACGCACAGAGCTGCAGGGGAAGCAAGGATTAGTGGAGGAAGTACTTGCTGAGGGCGCGGAGAAAGCGCGCATGGTCGCACTAAAGAAGATGGAAGAGGTGCGGCGTGTAGTGGGTGTAACTATTTAACATTGGGAAAGAACCATGCAAGACAGAACAAACATTGGAGATCTACACGACCATATAGACACTGAGGTCACTGTTGCAGGGTACGTAGACGTGCGTCGTGATCACGGTAAACTCATTTTCCTAGATATCCGTGATCGCACCGGTATTGTGCAGGGTGTTGCACTTCCGAACCATGAAGAGGCGGTGGCTATCGCCGGTGAGGTACGTTCAGAGTTTGCCATACGGGCAAAGGCGAAGGTGAACGTACGACCGGAGAAAATGGTAAACAAAGACCAACCCAATGGCGATATAGAGCTCGAACTGCTCGAGCTACAGGTACTGGCAAGGGCAGAAGAACTGCCCTTTGAGAAGGATGCCGAAGTAAACCTCGATACACTTCTCGACAACCGGCCCTTCACACTGCGCAGCGAACGCATGCGTGCCATTTTTAAAGTGCAACATGAGATACTGCAGGCATACCGGACATTCCTTATCTCCAATGGATTTGTTGAGTTTGAGGCGCCCAAGATCGTGGGTGGCGACGCTGAAGGCGGTGGCAACATATTCCGTCTTGAATACTTGAAGGACAAGTGGGCATACCTCGCGACGAGCCCGCAGCTCTACAAGCAGATCATGGTGGGTGTCTACGAACGTGTGTTCAGTATCGGTAATGTGTTCCGTGCTGAGTTGCACAGCACGAGCAGACACTTAAATGAGTACACAAGTCTCGATGCTGAGTTCGGATTCATTGAAGACCATACGGATGTCATGGAAGTCCAGGTGGAGCTTATGCGGAATATGGTGTCGCATCTCAAAGAAACATGTAGTACTGAGTTTGCAACGCTCAATGCGTCACTACCATTGGTGCCAGTTGATGAATTCCCACACATGAAGTTACGTGAGGCACTACAGCTCATCGCGGACGAAACCGGAGAAGACTGTGTCAACGAACCGGACCTCGCCCCGGAACACGAGCGCTGGCTATGTGAATACGCGAACAAAAAGTACGCGTCAGATTTTATCTTCATCACGCACTATCCCGTGGCGAAACGTCCGTTCTACACGTACGAGGACGAAGGTGATAAAGGGTACACAAAGAGTTACGATCTGTTGTTTCGAGGTGTTGAAATAACCACAGGAGGTCAACGTATCCACGATCACGATATGCTTCTGAAGCGACTGGAGGAGCGGGGATTGGATCCGGACAACTTTACCTTTTACCTAATGGCCTTCAAGTACGGCATGCCGCCCCACGGTGGATGGGGTATGGGACTTGAACGTCTTACCGAAAAGATGCTTGACCTTGACAACGTCAAGGAGGCAACACTCTTCCCGCGCGAGATAAACCGTATCGACACGAAACTGAACAACTAGTCTGCAGGGATAACAGTATTGGTGGTACAATATCGGTGTGGACTCGTACAAAATAAGTACCGAGGTCTTCGAAGGCCCCCTGGAGTTGCTCCTTTCTCTCATTGAGAAGCGAAAACTCCTGATAAATGATATATCACTCGCCACGGTCAGCGAGGATTACTTGAAGTACATTGAACAGCACCCTGAATTCCCAATGGCGGAGACAGCACAGTTTATTCTCACAGGGTCAACACTCTTACTGATAAAGTCAAAATCGTTGCTGCCGGTACTTTCACTCACCACTGACGAGCAGGATTCTATCGCAGACCTAGAAATGCGGCTTAAGGCACTGGATGTGTTCAAGACACGGGGCCGCGACATTGCGAACAGCTTTGGACACACGCCGCTCTTCAGTGGGAGACGTGTACACCGAACCCTAAACGTATTCTCTCCACTCAAGGATACAACACAAGACAACATGCTACGTTCTATTGAAAGTGTCTTGAACAATTTGCCAGAGCAAAAGCAAGCACTTACCGAGCAGACAGTGCAAAGGGTTGTTTCATTGGAAGAAATGATTGACCGGCTAACCCGGCGCGTAAATGAGGGTATGCGCATATCATTCCGCCAATTTGCAACCAACGCTCCAGAGGGTAAGGTAAATATGATAGTGTCATTTCTTGCCATGCTTGAGCTTGTGCATCAAGGTATCATACGCGTCGAGCAGGAAAGTAGGTGTGGTGATATACATATGCACTGTGATACAGTGGGTGTTCCGCACTATAGTTCATAATCATATTTCGTAGAGGTAACATGACAGGTATTGAGAACAAACTAGAAGCCGTACTATTCTTCAAAGGAGAACCAGAGAGTAAAAAGCACCTATGCAAGATACTGAATGTGTCACCAGAGGAGCTTGAAGGAGCTGCCCAGCACCTATCTGCCTCGTTGGCTCATCGAGGAATACGCCTTCTGATATTGGAAGATAAACTTGAGCTTGTCACAGCCCCTGAAGCGAGTGATGTAGTGACAGCGATGAGAAAAGCTGAAATAGTGCGGGACCTTGGAAAAGCTGGATCAGAAACACTCTCGATCGTACTGTATCGTGGACCGGCCACGCGTGCTGAAATTGATTTCGTGCGAGGCGTTAACAGTTCGTTCGTCGTGCGCAACCTATTAATTCGCGGTCTGATAGAACGAGTGCGAAATCCAAAGAACGCTCGCTCCTATGTATATCAGCCCACGGTTGAGCTGCTAAAGCACTTGGGTGTGATGAACGTGAAGGAGTTACCGGCATACGAGGAAACGAGGCAAAAACTACGTAGTTTTGAGGAGGAAGCCCGCGGGGAAAGTGAGACGACCTCACCTGAGACGACGGAACATGGTGTCTCATCAGTGAAGCAAATATAGTATGTCAGATGCAGAGAACACACAACACGAAACTATGCCACGCGAGACAGTACTTGAGGACCACACACTTGTGCTGCAGTCGCGTAGCGGCGAGGTCATGGTAGACTCGGTACTCGATTCTACGCAAGAACAGACGCGTGCATTTGCAGCGGCTGTCATTATCACCGGTGCAGTGCTGGTGGCGTCGACCGTCTCGTGGTTCAGTGCTGAACATCTGCCCCTCGCAGGACCCGTCACAGATCTACGCACGGTCGTTACGCCCAACACAGAGAACCCTCTCTTATCTGTCGATATTGAGGCCCGTGCCGCGGTTGTCTACGATGTGCGTACCGGCAAAGTGCTGTACGCCCGAAACGAAGCGGAGGTTCGCCCGCTCGCATCGTTGACAAAAATGATGACCGGTCTTTTGGCGTACGAGGAGGGCAATCCTGATGCTGATGTAACGATAAGCCCCTCAGCCATACAGGCCGAGGGTGATTCAGGCCTGCTAGCACAGGAAACATGGCGACTGAGTGACCTTGTGTCGTTTTTGATGATGACGAGCAGTAATGATGGTGCTAACGCGGTAGCGATGGCAGTCGGCTCGGTAGACGGCACGACAGCTAACACGTCAGCAGAATATGCCCATGTTGACAAGTTTGTGGAGCGTATGAACAGACGCGCATCGACGCTTGGACTCATGAACACCACATATCGAAACCCGTCCGGACTTGATTCGGAGCAGTACGGGTACGGAGGTACGGGTACTGCCGAGGACGTAGCTCGACTCGTTGCCCATGTATGGAACGAACAGCCTGAAGTCTTCCGCGACACCGCCTACTACAGTAGGTCGTTCGAGTCGACGACAGGATTTATCCATGAAGCAGTCAACACAAACGAATACGTACTTGATCGCCCCGGGATGCTTGGAAGCAAAACCGGCTACACTGACGAAGCTGGTGGCAATTTGGCGATCATATACGATGCAGGCATGGATCATCCAATAGTCGTCGTGGTTCTCGGTTCAAGTGTTGACGGTAGATTTACAGATGTAAGTGCACTGGCTGATGCTACAAACACCTACATTTCAAGCGGTTGGTATGAGCATGACATGGCAGGTACCACACCTTTCGTCCAGTCGTAGAAAGTCGCCAGTAGTGCTGGCGACTTTTTTCACTCATTGTCCTTTGGGGGTTTACCTTCAATAGGGTGGCCCTTGCAACCACTGGAAGTGGTGTACTTGTTTGCGTATACGACAACTAAGGCATAGAGAATCACCAGAACAGCTACGCCGGCCATTACGCCTACAACATAGAGCCACTTGCCACTCTCGAAAGCATACACGCACAGAACGATCACAATGAGTACAAAAGCTGCCACCCACTCCTTAAATCCTGTGAGTAGTACCAAAAGGTACTCGAATGCGATTCGGGGTACAGAATGCTTGTCCATCACGTTCCCTCCGCATTTAATGAATCTAGCAGCACAGTAGAACAAAAGAGGGTAGTTGTACAGGGTCCGCGTGGACTATACACAGACACCTCGCTTCGGTTCTACAAACGCAAAACCATATACGGCGGTGCTTGTTGTCACGCGTCACTAAGCCGAACTGCGCGTTGTGCGGGGAATCGACGATGCATCACTAAGCATTTGCGTCGCAAGCTCCTTAAATACTAAGTGCGCTTCGGCAATAGTAGGGTAGCGACTTCCTGTGACCACAAGTACGCAACAAGCCCAAAGCTGTCGCTTTAGGCTTGTCGCTTTGTGGACCCGAGAGGAATCGAACCCCCGACCTCCTCAGTGCAAATGAGGCGCTCTAGCCAACTGAGCTACGGGCCCGTCTGCAGTCGTTATCCGTGAGTACGAATACTACACTATCCCGTGCGCAGAGCGCAAGGGGGCAGCACGTACGATAGATGTGTATACAACTGATAATCTATACATCTTTCGGGTGGTATACTAATACAACGTACGAGACGTGCCCGTTTATGAAGTACATTGTAAGTATAGTGAGCGTAGTTATTTTCGCCGGCGGTCTGTTTTTTGTATACACGTACTACACGACGCAGCTTGCAGTACTTCAATCACCTGAACAAGCACTTCCCATAGCACTTGAACTACTGCGCTATGTTCTCATAGTTGCGACGGTAGCAGCATTTCTTCTGACAGTAGTTATCTTTGTATCATTGAGCACACGTTCGCTCGCTAGACGCATGGCATACACGATTACGAAGGACCTGTCGTTTACAAAGGACCAATTTAGAAGGTTTTATGAACTATCGCCGGTACCATACCTGTTGATCACGCCGCAGGGTCGCATCACCAGACCTAATAAGGCGTCGGTTCGAATGTTTGGACTAACGGGTGAAGAACTCATGCAAAAAAATATCTTTGACCTCTTTACAAATACAGAAGAGGAAAACAAGCTCATGCTGTTTAGAGAACGAGTCGCACGTGGGGTGGCGCTTGAGCAACAGGAAGTCCAGATCATACAAAATAATGGCACACTACGATGGGCGCTGCTCTCCATAGAAAATCTACTTGAGAAGGACAAAGGGCGACAGGGGCTTGTCACACTCGTCGACATACATGAGCAAAAAGAACTGGAGCGTATCAAGACCGAGTTTCTTTCACTGGCGAGCCATCAGCTACGGGCCCCGCTAGCAAATCTGAAGTGGTACATAGACTTTCTACTGACACGTCGTGTAAATCAGTTGACCGAGGAAGTGCAGGGCTATTTACTGAAGATGTACCACAGAAATGAAGACATGATAGATCTTGTCAATACACTGCTTAACCTGTCCCGGATAGAGATGGGACGTGTCCAGGTGCAGAAGGAAGACACAGATATCACGAACCTTACGTTTAGTGTGGTAGAGGAGCTGGAGCCAAATGCACATGATAAGGACATTACATTGCGTACGGAGGTTAACGAAGGGTTTCACTTTAATACGGATGGACGACTGGTGCGCATCATACTGCAAAACCTACTGTCCAACGCTCTACGTTATACTGAGAACGGCGGTACCGTGCTCTTACGGTCTCAGCAAACGTCACACGGCATTGTGCTTGAGGTACAGGACAACGGCGTAGGAATCCCGCCGGAGGAGCAGGGTCGCATATTCCAAAAATTGTATCGAGCATCAAACGCCAAGGGTATGGAGGTGAATGGCAACGGAATCGGGCTCTACATGTGTAAAGCCCTCGCGGAAGCCATGGGGGGCGGTATTACGTTTAGCAGTCAACTGGGTGAAGGGACGACATTTACCGTCGACTTGCCCGCGTAGGTCATTTGGTCAATAATCATTGATATTCATTACATCATTATGGAAGCAAAAAAAATACTTATAATCGACGACGATTTAGCGTTCTCTGAGATGTTGTCTGAAATACTGCGGGATGAAGAGTTCGAGGTCACCGTGACGCATGATGGCGTCCAAGGACTCCAGACGGCCATAACCTTACAGCCAGACCTTGTTATGTGTGATGTGATGATGCCTGGAATGACGGGTGTCCAGTTAGTACAGAAACTTCGTGCCGACTCATGGGGTGCCACTGTCCCCATTATTCTTTTGACAAACATGACGCAACCTGAGCTTGAGAACGAAATCGTCGAAAGTAGCGCCCACACGGAGTGTCTGCTCAAGACAGACTGGACTCTGGATAAACTTACAGAAAAGATAAAATCTCTACTTGCGTAGCTGAGTAGCACGTGTAATTGCACCCTTAGCTCAGTCGGTTAGAGCGCACCGTTCACATCGGTGAGGTCGCAGGTTCGAATCCTGCAGGGTGCACCCAAGTACGACAAGGATATTCTGAATTTGCACAGGTTTGTCCCTTTTATGACAGTTTGGTGGCGACGTAATCTTCCGGAGCACTCGCCAAATGCTCCTCAAGCTGAGAGCGTGAGAGAAGTCCCTTCTGTGCACCAACATGCTGAACGACAGACATGGAGTTTATGGGACCCCAGCGAAGTGCTGTTGGTACATCGTTTCCAAGGGCGAGCGCAGCCGTGAAGGTTGAGCTGAACGCGTCACCTGCTCCGGTACGATCAACGGGTGGTGCTGGGTCCGGATACATTGGCATGTGCCAAACACCATCTTCAGCAAGCGCAAAAGCACCAGATGGTCCATCTGTGATGACCGGTATCGTTGGTCCAAGCGCCTTCAACATTTCAAGCAGCTTACTAATATCCTCTTCCTGACTTTCTACTATCTGCTGCGCTTCCTCTTTGTTACAGAAGAATAACTCACTTGCTGCATACACGTCCTTGAGAGCATCATGACCAAGCTGGATCTGGAACGAGCCGGGCTGAAATGACAGCTTCGTGCCTTCATGTTCCCTCACGTATGCCGCTATCTGGTGATGGTACTCAATGCCGTGTTCACCAACGCTACTGAAGTAGACCCACTTGGGAGAACCCATATCAGGCACAACGTAGTCGTACGTCTCATGTTTAATGAGAATGGTGCGCTCTGGACCGTACCGTAGTACGTAGTGATGATTTGTCTCCTTACCCTCATGTACGTCAACAAAACGGGTATCGATGCCCTCATTCTCAAGCCATACACGAATCTCCTCGCCACCTTCATCATTACCGATGTCCGTCACAAGGGCAGTGTTCAAACCAAGGCGCTTCGCAGACACTGCAGCATTTGGGCTATTGCCTACCGCAGGCACATTGATTGCGTTGTCGTACTCCAGCTTATCGCCAAAGTACATGGAGAGGACATCGCGTCCAGACAGTGCCCGATTCACTACGGCACGATCCTCACGCAACTGAATAAATTCATCTGTTGTAATGTCACCTATGGATACAAAATCTAGTTCGCTCATGGGGTCATGTATTATGCTTGCAAGTACGAGTATTGTAACAAGTATTGCCTGTGACAGAAAATCAGGTATACTCGCATGCACATATGGAAATGAAGCTACAAGCCGAACTACGCACTACGACCGGCAGTAAGGAATCTAAGCGCACACGTTCTCAGGGCAGCATACCTGCTATTGTCTACGGTGGTGGTGAGAACACCACACACATAGTGCTCTCCACGAAAGAATTTGACAAGATCTGGAAACAGGCTGGCGAAAATACGGTCATTACACTTACCGGAGCTGGAAAGGACAAATCAGTGCTTGTGCAAGAAGTATCGGTTGATCCACTGTACGGTACTCCGATGCACGTTGATCTTTATGCAGTTAAGGCGGATGAGAGCGTTGAGGTTGCTGTGCCACTTACATTTGAAGGTGTGGCACCCGCAGAGAAAGAACTAGGAGGCACCCTGCTCAAGGTAATGCATGAACTGGAGATAGAGGCGTTGCCGCAAAATTTGCCCGGTAGCATTACTGTCGACATATCATCGCTTGCGACATTTGATGACATCATCCACGTGTCTGACCTTTCGATTCCAAAAGGAGTGACATCCCGAATCCCTGATGAAGATGTCGTGGCGCTCGTACAACCGGCGAAAGAGGAAGAGGAAGAACCGGTCGTCGAGGAACAAGATGTGGCAGATATTGAAGTGGAGAAAAAGGGAAAGGAAGAGGAGCAGGACACGGAGTAGGTTACGATCGTACGTTGGACTGGACGCCGCCTTCGGGCGGTTTTTTAGTCAATGACAACATCTAAGCATTCACGGTATACTGTCGTGTATGGTAACGACACGCATGGTCGCAGTTCAGGTACTTGTTGTAGTCATATCCGTGCTCGTCATGGTACCGCTCTTGTCATACATACACACAGTTGAAGGTGCGGAGCAATCAGCCACGGAAGAGGCAATTGCGCAACGAAGAGCACAGCTAGAGAAGGATCTTGCAAATCTAGAGCAGCTAATCAAACAGCAGCAGGTTTTGCTGGACAGCAAGCGTGGCGAACGGGTTACCCTCGAGCGGGACGTCGCCATACTTGATGCGGAAATAGAAAAGGCGCGCATTGCCATCCGGGCTCAAGAGATTGCAATTGTGGATCTGGAGAACGACATCTGGGAAAAGGAGGTGAATATACTGGAGCTTACGGATAAAATTGACAGGGAACGTGAATCACTGGCGAGCCTCATCCAAAGAACAGCCGAGTTAGACGAAACGTCGCTTGTCGAAATACTTTTTTCTGAACAGAGTCTTGCTGAAGTGTTTGCCGAGTACGATGATTTTAGGGTGATAAAGATAGCTTTAAATACAAGTTTTCAAGAGTTAGAGCAGCTTCGAAGACTGAATGCCGATGCAAAGAACGTACTTGAAGAACGGCAGGCTGAAGAAGAAGAGTTGAAACTACTGCAGGAGCTCCAGCAGGACAAACTGGAACAACAAGAAGATCAAAAGGTTCGAATTCTCACCGTCACGAAGGGGGAGGAAGCCAGATACCAACAAATGATAGCTGCAAACGAGCGCAGTGCAGCACAAATACGTTCAGAGTTGTTCGAACTTCAGGGCTCAGCAGCAATTAATCTAGGCGATGCTATCGAGTTTGCCAACTTTGCAAGCAGTAAGACCGGTGTGCGTCCAGCTCTGATATTGGGAGTGCTGAAGCAGGAGACAAGACTTGGTGAGTTCCTAGGAAATGGCGTTTGGACACAAGATATGCATCCGACACGCGATCGCCCACTATATAAGGTGATCACAGACACGTTGGGGCTTGACCCGGCCAGCATGCCGGTGTCAGCAAAACCGGGGTACGGGTGGGGTGGTGCAATGGGACCAGCACAGTTCATACCTTCCACGTGGGCATGTTACGGAGGGTACATAAACACACGGACAAATGACTGCAATAACGCAGCGCGTACCTATGATTGGGACACATATTGGGCGGGGCCGTGGGAATATCGGGCTGATAAGGACAGGTTACGTATCGTACGTGGAAAGCAAAGCCCGAGCAACCCGTGGGACAATCAAGATGCTTTCATCGGGGCCGCGACACTGATGAAGGATAATGGTGCCGATGGAGGTACGCTGTACGCAGAGCGATTGGCAGCGCTGAGGTATTTCGCGGGATGGGTCAACGCCTCGAATCCCGCCTACGCTTTCTATGGAGACGGCGTTATGGAGCATGCAGCATACTACCAACAACAAATCGATACGTTGAAAGAACTCAGTCAGTAGCAGTGCACGTACCCTTGCGCAAAGGCAAACTCTCTGTTATTCTCATGCAACATATGAAGTCAGACATACATCCGGACAACTACCGAAAGGTCATTTTTGAGGACGCAACCAGTGGTGAGCGCTTTCTTATAGGTTCTACTATACAGTCGGACGAGGTTGCTGTGTGGGCAGACAAGAAGGAGTACCCCATGGTAAAGGTTGAGATATCAAGTGCGTCACACCCCTTCTATACGGGTAAGGAGACAGTTGTTGACACCGCAGGGCGTGTCGAAAAATTCAAGCGGCGAGCTGCTGCTGCAAAAAAGGGTTAACTCCAACCACTATCTTCTGACCGTCCGTAGTGGGCGGTCTTATGCATATATCATGGATCTGACTCCCTACAAGGACAATCAAAAAACAGCGTACCTCGCAGCAGAGTACGAGCGACTTCAGGCGCAACGGGATGAAGTGGAGGAACTGATGGCAACGGACGAGGAGATGCGCAAGCTGGGCGAGTCTGATCTTGCCACACTACAGGAGCAGCAACAGCGGGTACGCGAGCAAATGGATGCTGTGTTTGCAGAGCAGAAGGAAGCCGAACGCTTCCCCAATGAGATAATACTCGAAGTGAGAGCAGGAGCGGGAGGTGACGAGGCAGCACTATTCGCAGCTGATCTTGCACATATGTACAGTGCGTATGCAGAGCGTCAGGGGTGGAGTGTGCGTGCACTATCGGAGTCAGTGAGCGCACTTGGGGGATATAAAGAAGCATCATTTGAGATACGTGGAAAGGACGTCTATAGGGCACTACGATTTGAGACCGGAGTACATCGTGTGCAGCGTATACCGGAAACCGAAAAGCAGGGAAGAATTCATACGTCTACCGCATCTGTTGCGATTCTGCCAATACGGAAACAGGTGCAGTTTGACATCAACCCCGCTGACATAGAGATGGAGTTTTCTCGTTCAGGCGGCGCGGGAGGCCAGAACGTAAACAAGGTAGAAACGGCTGTTCGGTTGATACACAAGCCAACAGGCATAGATGTACGTTGTACGAGCGAACGTCGGCAAGAGAGTAATCGTGAGAAGGCGATGCAAATGCTCAAGGCGAAACTACTTGAGTTAAAAGAGGAGGAGGAGTCGAAAAAGTACGCTACTGAACGGAGAGATCAGATAGGAACAGGTGATAGAAGTGAAAAAATACGCACGTACAATATCCCACAAGATCGCGTCACGGACCACCGTATAAAACAAAACTGGCACAACATTGAAAGCATATTTTCCGGCAACATTGAGCCGATGTTAACGGCGGTCACTGACGCAGCATCTGAGGAAGGCAGCAGGTAAACTATTTTGACATGTCATAAATATCTGGTACACTCTTGAACTATTACTTATGACCGCAACCGCAACAGAGAAAAAGAAAATTGATGGCATGTTCGATGCTGGCGCGCACTACGGACTCCCTAAAGCACGGCGTCATCCTAGTACGCAGAAGCACATATTTGGGACGAAACACAAGAACGACATTATAGACCTTGAGCAAACCGAACAGCTTCTGGAACGTGCAAAACAGTATGTGCGTGATCTTGGACGTGAGCGTAAAGTACTGATGTTTGTTGGTGGCAAGCCAGAAAGTCATAGAATAATTGAGACGACTGCCACAAATCTTGAAGCACCATACTGTGTTGGCAGATGGATAGGTGGTACAGTCACCAACTTTGACGAAATTAAAAAGAGAGTCGCTCGGCTCCAAAAGCTTATGTCGGACAAAGAATCAGGCGCTCTCTCAAAGTATACAAAGTTCGAACGCCTGCAGATCGATCGTGAGATTGAAAAGTTACACGGCATGTACGCAGGTCTCTTACCGTTACAGGAAAAATTGCCACATGCGCTGTTCGTAATAGACCCGCGTCATGAAGCGATTGCCGTCGAGGAGGCGAGGACAAAAAACATACCAGTGGTCGCTCTTGCGAGCACAGATTGCGACCTCACAAAAATACAGTATGCAATTCCTGCAAATGACGCCGCTGCAAAATCCATAGCATTCTTCGTCGAGGAGATCGCCGCTGCATACGAAGAGGGATTGGCGGAAGCAAAGAGCCAGAAGACGGAAACGCCTCCACGCACATAGAGCATTACCCTTCTTGCACCATGCTATGGTAGTATGTTCTGTGCTCTATTATTTTAAGTGAAACACACACCATGCCCGTAACCACAGATGATGTAAAAGCTCTGCGTGAGCGCACCGGTCTTTCAGTCATGGATTGCAAAAACGCACTCGAATCCACAGATGGCGACATGGACAAGGCCCTGATAGCACTCAGAAAGAAGTCGAGTGCAGCAGCAGCAAAGAAATCAGACCGCACACTAGGTGCCGGTATCGTACAGTCATACATACACGCTTCTGAAGATGTCGGTACGATCATTTTACTTTCGTGCGAGACCGACTTTGTTGCACGCAACGAAGAATTTAAGACACTGGCACATGATATTGCCATGCATGCGACGGCAACGAACCCGGACTTCATTTCACGTGATGAGGTGAAGGATGAAGATGTTTCGAAAGCAAAACAACTGTTTGAAGAAGAGTCCAAAGATAAGCCGGCAGACAAACGCGACGCCATTGTTGAGGGTAAGCTAAACAGCTACGTAAAGGAACGCGTCTTACTCGAACAACCATTCGTACGGAATCCGGAACTCACAATACAAGATCTTGTAGAACAGGCCGTCCAAAAGTTCGGGGAGCGCATAGAAGTGTCAGAGTGCACACGCGTTTCTGTCCGCGACTAGACGTATGCTGCCGCTTTTTCTCACTTCGCTTTCTGTTCTAGTAGGGTTGTTCCTGTTGCGTACATACGAAACCCACACAAACCAACGTTACGCTCGTAGGGTGCGCGCAACGTTAGATCGATATGCTGGGTATGTACTGGGGATAGCTCAATACGCCATGCGCAAGCTATATCGGGCAGCACACGGTGGTGTCTTGGTAAGGATACTGGGCGTGGTATCATATGGGACGTTGATCAGCATCCGCTGGATTGAACGACGGTTGTTGCAGCTTGTCTATGTATTACGTCGCTTCAGACGAGCGCAGGAGGTCAAAGAGCCATCGCACAAACTTGCAGCCGTCCGCGGTTCGGGGCGGCAAGAACGTGTTTCTGCCGTGGATACTGCATAAGCACGTTATAGTTGCCGAAGTAGCTCAGTTGGTAGAGCAACCGCCTTGTAAGCGGTAGGTCGGGAGTTCGAATCTCCCCTTCGGCTCACTACAGTATCATTTATGGCCACCACAAACGCAGCAGCAGCTACCTACGCGCAATCACCATACTTTCATGTTGCAAATGCACGCGATCTTACAGGGCGCGACAGGGTACTGTATCGTTTGCTTGAAATGGTGCCCGGCCTTGTGTCGTGGGGCACGATTGTCACCGTTGTGGTTCTTTCGATATACAAGCCGGTCGTAGCAGCGTACTTCATCATAGCATTCGATCTCTACTGGCTCTTAAAGACCATTTACTTCAGCATGCACCAGCGTCACAACTTTCGCCGTCTGCGTCATAACATGCAGCTCGATTGGGCTGAAATGTTGCAACAGCTTAAGTTTGAAAACCTGAGGCACATGGTCATTTTGCCCTACTACCAGGAGAGTGAGGCCATTGTGAAGCAGGCGATAGAGTCAGTAGTTGGATCGCAGTACGACATGCAACGAGTTATTGTCGTCCTTGCAGCAGAGGAAAGGGCGGGGCAGGAAGCGCTAGATATTGGCGAAAAGATGGTACAGCGCTACAAACACAGTGTTGAGCACATCATACTCACGGTGCACCCTGAAGGACAGCCAGGCGAGATACGGGGGAAGGGTCCAAATATTACCTATGCGGCAGAGGAGGCCAAACGCAGAATTGTCGACGTTGAGGCGATTCCGTATGAAGACATCATCGTATCTGCCTTTGACATTGATACAGTAGTTGAACCGCAATATTTTTCATGTCTCACATGGCATTTTCTTACTACTGAGGAACCGCACAAAGCCTCATTTCAGCCGGTTCCACTGTACAATAACAACATCTGGGATGCACCGGCTATCTCGAGGGTGGCAGCATTTAGTTCTACATTTTGGCAAATGATACAGCAAGAGCGCGCTGAGAAATTGACGACGTTTTCCAGTCACGCAATCTCATTTAAAGCACTTGACGATGTGGGTTTCTGGCAAAAGAATATGATCAGCGACGACTCACGCATCTTTTGGAATCTGTATTTCGCGCATGACGGAGACTACCGCGTGGTTCCGATAAGTTACCCGGTGTCCATGGACGCGAATTTGTCCACCAGTTTCTTTGGTACCATGAAGAACATCTATCGTCAGCACTTACGCTGGATGTGGGGTCAGGAGAATATACCGTACATGATGTTTGGATTCATCAAGAACAAGTATATTCCGCTCAAACAAAAGATATTTCATACTTTCGTACAGATAGAAGGTTTCTGGTCGCTCGCCACAGCACCGCTCATCATACTGCTTCTCGGCTGGCTACCACTACTACTTGGTGGTGATGCGTTCAGAGATACAGTACTTTCTTACAATCTGCCATACGTTACACGCAATTTGATGATTGTGGCAATGTTGGGTTTGATTCTCAGTGCGTACATCGCGTTCTCGCTGATGCCAAGACTGCCTGAACAGGTACGACACAAAAAGAAACGATATGTTGGGGCAGTGCTGCAGTGGCTCCTTGTACCATTCACAATTGTGGTCTTTGGCGCGCTGCCGGGACTACATGCGCAAACCCGCTCACTTTTTGGTTGGTACATGGGTGAGTTCTGGGTCACACCAAAGCATCGGGCAGCTGATGCGCACGCCGTATGAGACCGCTTTCGCGCAACTTCAGACGCACGGTATTCTGGATGCTTTTCGCGCTGTTTGTTCTCAGCGCACCTGTTCTTATCGGGTACAGCGTTGGATATAGACTCGATGATGCCTTGTCGCTCGTGCAGACCGGTGGTATTTTCGTACATTCTGACATGAGCAACACGTCAGTGTTCCTCGACGGAGTGTTTGTGGAGGAGAACGGCGCTATTCTGAGAAATACCCTCATACAAGACCTTAAACCAAACAGGAACTACGAAGTGTGGGTCGAGAAAGACGGGTATCAGAGTTGGATTAAAACACTATACGTGCGACCGAACCTCGTGACTGAAGCGCGCATACTAATGTTGCCAGCCACCTTTGCATGGGAGCAAATAACCGCAAGTACGACGTTACTCGTCGGAGATATGGCAACATCCTCAGCTACCACAAGCACGAGTACAATGGTTGCGAACCCGGAGTATGCACTCATGGACGAGTACTTTTCTGCAGACAAGGAGCAGTTTGCGATAGAGACGGCAACAACGACGTACGAATATGTACGCGGCGTTCGTACTGCGACATCAACAACCGTTACGCTCATTGTTTTCCCTGAATGGTTACAGGATGTTGCTAGTTCATCACAACTTCAGGACAAGGACATGGTACGCGAGCGCGACGGCGTAGTAGCATGGAATGAGGACGGTAATGTACATGCATTGTGGGCGCGAGCAGACGATCCGTTGCCATACTATTTTTGTTCGGCCACCTGTACAAGACAGTTCGTCATTGACTGGGAGGAACCAATAGAACGGTATGAATTTTATCCCGCACGTAGTGATATCGTCATCATTCAGACTTCTCGAGGCGTGTTTGCAGTTGAACTCGATGATAGAAGTCAACGTAACATTCAGCCCATTACAAACTATCCGGTTGTCGACTTCCGCATCCTTGGTGATGACACCCTCGTAACCTTGAGGGAGGACATGTTTGAGAGAACCACCTGGTAACATTCTCGGAGTACGTATACTGTTCTTTGAACAACAGCGTATGTGTCGTATACTTGCCAAATATGGATGGTCACGTACACCCACTTTCTTCAGCAATATCACGCGTAAATGCCATATTTACGAAACTTGGATACGAGTTTGCCGAAGGACCGCTGATTGAGAGCGAGTATTATAATTTTGATGCACTTAATGTGCCTCGCAACCATCCTGCACGTGACATGCAGGACACGTTTTGGGTCAAGGGGATACGTGAGGCAGTCCTTCGAACGCACACTAGCCCTGTTCAGGTTAGATACATGGAAAAGCACGCGCCTCCGATACGCATCATCGTTCCGGGAAGAGTATTTCGCAACGAGGCCACTGATGCAACGCATGAGGCTCAGTTCTTTCAGTTTGAAGGTTTACATATCGACAAACAGATATCACTTGCAGACTTAAAAGGTACTCTCGAATACCTGTTTACGGAGTTCTATGAAAAAGATATTACCGTACGTTTTCGTCCGGGGTACTTTCCCTTTGTTGAGCCAGGTGTTGAGGTAGACATGTTGTTCAAGCGACGTGATGGCACCGAAACATGGGTGGAAATCATGGGGGCAGGTATGGTGCACCCTAATGTACTCAAGGCTGGGGGTATTGATCCAGATGAATACTCAGGATTTGCGTTCGGCGTCGGTCTCGAAAGACTTGTAATGATCGCAGCCGAGGTACCCGATGTCCGACATTTCCACACAGGCGATCTTCGTTTTATACACCAATTTTGATATGAAAGTCTCACGTGCGTGGCTACAAACATACTTTGACGACGAACTGCCTGACGCAGAGCAATTGTCGGATGTGTTCACCTTTCACAGTTTTGAGGTTGAAGGAGTTGAACGGGTTGGTGACGACTGGGTCATCGACCTCGATATTCTTCCAAACAGGTCCAGCGACTGCCTGTCACACCGCGGTGTGGCACGAGAGCTGGCGACCTTGCTCCAGCATCCCATGAAGCGTGAGCCACTGCGAGACAGCGTACCAAATTTCCCAGAAGCAAAGCACCTCAAGGTAGTCATAGATGATCATAGGCAGTGCAGACGCTATATGGGAGCATTGGTACGCGGCGTCACAGTACAGGACTCACCTACGTGGCTCAAAGATGCTCTGGAACGGATAGGACAGCGCCCTATAAATAACATTGTAGATGCGACCAACTACGTCATGTTTGATATTGGCCAACCCCTACACGTATTTGATCGAGCTAAGCTACACCAGGACAACGACGGTACGATGACCATCGGCGTACGCAGCGCCCGGAAGGGTGAGGAGATTACGGTACTCACGGGCGAGACGTACGAAGTCACCGAGGACGACCTGCTGATAACAGACGCCGTCGCTAACAAACCACTTGCTATCGCCGGAATCAAAGGTGGTTCAAGAGCTGAGATCTCCGCTGACACTGTTGACATCGTTTTGGAGGCAGCACACTTTAACTTTGCACAGGTGCGAACATCCTCACGGCGGTTGAAGCTTGCTACGGATGCATCGCTACGCTTTCAGAACGATCCTGCACCGGAGCTGCCCGCGTTCGCTATGCGGGATGTACTCAACCTCATTACCGAAGTTGCCGGAGGTACTCCCATTGAAGTGTATGATGCGTATAGTCCCAAGGGTGAACGAACGCCCGTGGACGTGACACTACATGACATAAACCGCCTTCTAGGAACTTCGTTAACAATAGACGAGGTCGAGCGAATTCTCGTACGGTTCGAGTGGGAGTTCTCTCGAGATAGAGAGGAGTTTGCCATAACACCGCCATGGGAGCGGAGCGATCTTGCCATTCGCGAAGACATTATTGAAGAGATTGGTCGCGTGTACGGATTACGCGAGCTGCGGGCAACACTTCCCAACGTACCATCATCACCACCAACAGTAACGAAGTCCCAATACTATACCGATCTTCTACGCGCGGTTTGTACATCCCTCGGGTACACTGAGGTACTCACGTATACGTTGCACGAACGCGGTGAGGTGGAGCTTGCCAATCCGCTCGCGAGCGACAAGGCATTCCTTCGCATGAACCTGCGCGATGGTGTGGCGAAAGCGCTCATCGACAACGTGCCACACGCACCCCTACTCGGTCTTGACGACATCAAGGTGTTTGAGATCGGTACGCGCTTTACACGTGAGGGAGAAGAACTCGCATTTGCGATAGGCGTGCAGTCAGTGAACACAAAGGTGTCGAAACTGCTCGCAGCACTCCAGAAGGACATCGCGGTAATCGAAGCAGAACTGGGAGTGAAACTGAACCTCAACGTCGTCGACGGAATAGCAGAAACTGCCCTCGACACAGCACTCGCGACAGTAGCACGACCAAAAGCATATCGAGATGCGTTACCGTGGAACACAAAAACACGTTTTCGTTCCTGGTCCGCGTACCCTTATGTTCTCCGTGACATCGCCGTATGGGTGCCGGACAATGTTCCATTGGAGGAGGTGCTGAAGATTGTACTCGAACAGGGTGATGGTTTGTTGGTACAACACAAACTCTTTGACACATTCCAAAATGATAAACGCACAAGCTACGCATGGCATCTGGTGTTTCAGTCGATGGACCACACACTTACCGATGAAGAAGTAAACGTAGTCATGGAAAAACTTACATCGACGCTCAATACAAAAAAAGAATGGGAGGTACGATAGAAAAACGGCGCCCTTAGGCGCCGTTAGTTGTTGTTGTACCACTGCAGTATTTTTCCAAGCCAGGCCCGATTTGCCTGCCCAAGCCATTTTTTATGCTGTGGAAGTAACATCGCACCCACCTCCTTCAACTGACTGAGGGGAACCCTAATCACTTGAAGCTCCGGCTCGTCGCCCCATGCTTCAAGATTGTGGTGGGCGTATTCATTTGTGAACACTACGGCGTAAAAAGTAACCACGTACCCATCATCTGCAACTGTTTCACCGATAATGCCATGTCGGAACGAGCCACAGTCGTACTGCAGGCCAGTTTCGTCTGCTAGCTCATGGCGCACAGCGTACTCTTTCGACAAACCCTCTGTCTGCCCTCCCGGAAACTTATACCATATAGGATCTTGTTTTCCATGGTCACGTACAAATACCACGTGACATTGATCTGGTTTATTGATGTCACCAATAAGAGTAATGCACAACACGAGACCGTTCTCGTTCATACCGTTGCTCCTGTGTACTAACTATACTGTTTATACAACATACAGACATGCATGTCAACGTTTTATAGCACCTGTATATATGGTCCATATATGGTATAATACGGCTACGTCTAGGGACGATTTTTTATTTGTATGACAGCAAAAAAAACTACAAAGAAGAAGGTGAGTAGTAGCTACGGGGCAGATTCGATCACGGTACTAGAGGGACTGGAGCCGGTGCGAAAGCGCCCTGGCATGTATATCGGTACGACAGGTCCAGACGGACTACATCACCTGATATGGGAAGTGTTCGATAATTCGCGTGACGAAGCCATGAGCGGTTTTGCGGATGATATTGAGGTTGCTCTACTTCCACGCAATCGCGTACGGGTGGTAGACAATGGACGAGGGATACCTGTGGGAAAGCACAAAATGACGAAGGTGAGTGCGCTTGAAACTATCATGACCACACTGCATGCCGGAGGAAAGTTTGGCGGCGAAGGATACAAAGTGTCCGGTGGTTTACACGGTGTCGGAGTGTCCGTAGTGAATGCGCTCTCGAGCTATGCACGTGCAGAGGTGCACCGAGAGGGCGGACACTACAGTCAAGAGTATGCCCGTGGTAAAAAGAAAGCGGCAGTGAAAAAAATTGGTGCAAGTAAACGTACGGGTACGATTATCACCTTCGAACCGGATACCGATATTTTCAAAGATGTCGTTTTTGAGTGGAACAAGGTCGTGGCTCATCTACGCCAGCAGGCATACTTGGTGAAGAAGATGCGCATTTCAGTGCTAGATCTACGCGACGTTGACGAAAAGAAGATCGACCTTGAGAGTGCGTTTTATGTGCGTGAGATGAATCTCAACGTACCGTCGATGACCTTCTACTTTGAAGGGGGTTTGAGATCGCTGATCACCTTTTATAACCACCACCAAAAACCACTGCACAAGAATATTTTTTACTGCGAGCGTACTGATGTGGATGATAATGTTGTGTCCGTTGAAGTTGCACTGCAGTATGTTGATGACATAAGCTCACGCATCACTGCCTTTGCCAACAACACATATAATGCAGAAGGTGGTACGCACCTTACAGGTTTTAAGACTGCACTAACACGCACGATCAATAACTACGCACGGAAGTCAAAGTTCCTTAAAGAATCTGAGGGGAACTTCACGGGCGATGACGTGCTTGAAGGACTTACAGCAGTAGTGTCAGTAAAGTTGCGCGAAGTGCAGTTTGAAGGCCAAACAAAAGCCAAGCTTGGTTCAGTAGAAGCACAGAGCGCGGTGCAAACAGTATTTGGTGACATGTTCGCATCGTATCTGGAAGAGCACCCCGATGATGCAAAGGCAATAGTCAACAAGTCGGCACTCGCGCTGCGGGCTCGTAAGGCCGCAAAAGCTGCAAAAGACTCTGTACTGCGAAAAGGTGCATTGGACGGCCTGACGCTACCAGGAAAGCTTGCAGATTGCCAGACAAAGAAGGCAGAGCAAAGCGAGCTCTTCATTGTTGAGGGAGATTCTGCGGGCGGTTCAGCGAAGATGGGTCGTGATAGAGTAACACAAGCAATTTTACCTTTACGTGGAAAAATATTGAACGTCGAGCGGGCACGCCTTGACCGTATGCTCTCGAGCGACGCAATTAAAGATCTGGTTGTAGCATTTGGGACGGCGATTGGCGATGTCTTTAACATTGAAAAGCTTCGATACCATAAGATCATCATTGCCACTGATGCAGATGTTGATGGCGCACACATACGTACGCTTTTACTAACGCTTTTCTTCAGACACTTCTTGCCGATCATTGAGGGAGGGTACCTGTACGTCGCGCAACCACCACTGTACAAGATAGTGAAAGGCAAGGACATACGGTACGCGTATGATGAAAAAGAGAAACAAACAATATTGAAGGAGTTTGGCGTTTCCGAGCTAGAAGAGGAAGAGGACGTCGACGATGAGGATGATTCGGATTCTGTAACAGAGGCTGAAAAACCACAGCGTGCCAAAAAAGTCATAATACAGAGATACAAAGGCCTGGGCGAGATGAATCCTGAGGAGCTGTGGGAGACGAGCATGAACCCTCACAATAGGGTCCTGAAGCAGGTCACTGTGGAGGATGCAGCTGAGGCGCATCAGGTATTTGATACGTTGATGGGGACAGACGTCGTGGCGCGTAAATCTTTTATTCAAAGCAACGCAAAGCTTGCACAGTTAGACATATAGCAAAACGCCCCCTTGGAGGGGCGTTTATGCATGTGGTTTGCTTAGTCAATAGTGATGTTGACCATGTCTAGGTTATTACCGACCGGATCCACTGTGTTTGTCGGAAATATTTCGATGCGAACCGTACCCACCGAAGCGTCTAACACTTCGTCAAATCCCAGTGTAAATTCAACCTCCATGTTCGGTGCGAGAGATGCCTGTGCAGGAGAAACATACCGATACTCCTCGTCACCACGTACGGGCAGGTTGGCAACAAAGGCCCATGCACCCGAGTGTTGACCGCCTTCATTGGTCACCGTAAAGCGGACAGCGGCGGTTCTGTCAGATGGTATAGGTGAAAGTTCGAAGAACGTGTTATCACCTGCAACTGGTACCAGAACTCCTGTTTGTTTGATTGTCACCATGAGGTCTGCGGGTGTGCGATCCACAGGTGTTGACACGACGTACGTCGACTGTCGGGTAGCAGTAGATTCAGTGGACGCAATGTCAGACGAGACCATATCGTTGTCTACATTGTCTGGTGAGCCTGAGTCCTGCGCAGACGCATCATCCAGAGCGGTCTCATCCAGGACGATGTCACCGTCTTCCGTGGTACTGGCAACATTTGTATTGACTACGGTCAGTATCGTCGTGTCGGTGATGTCACCACCCGAGATCGTGATGGCCAGACTCGTAAGACGTTTGTCGTCGCTAACCGGAATAAACTGTACTTGATCCCCACTAACCGCAACACCTGTAGCACAGGGCAGGGAAGACCACTCGTCTCCGGACTTCATACTGAGTATGACTGATGTATCGCACGCATAAGAAAAATCGTACGACAATGGTATGACGTCACCACGATACTCGTATCCGACTGTTACAACGTCACCAGAACTAACAGTGCGTTGTGCTACGTCGAAGGTAAGTGAGGCACCTGGCGTGCGGCTGAATACAGACGTGACTGTGGTAACTGCAGCTCCCAGCTTCTCACCAACCTCTGGAGCGAAGCGTGCACCTTGTACAACGATCCACGCGGCTAGTGCCAATATTGAAATAAGTCCAATAACAGCGAAAACACGCATGACGCCTGCAGCTATGCTCTCACTTCGTTTTTTTTGCTTATCATTCATACTTTGTCCGACAGGCGTGTGATGCCTGTGATAATAATGAGTATGCGATATCTATATCATATAGCTAGTGTAGTGTCAAGTTTTATTGTATAGAAAAACTTGACAGAGCTAGATAAAGCTGGTATACAAAGACACACAAATTACGTTGCATGGAATACAATACTGTAGAACTAGACTCGATCGTGCCACATACGCTGTGTCTCGACGAAACACAATTTCTTATTGATATCCTTACTGAGAGTGAGGATGTTCGGCGCGCATCATCGCCAACATGTTATGCGGACGAACCGCCCGTACATACGGAGATACACTCAATATTGAATCTGGATCATGATACGTACAAAACACATGATGCTGACATTGTGGCTGCGAGGATATTCCCCACGCATCCTAACAAGCACTTGGTGCCGACAGTAACTAGCGAAGACATTCAAACGTGGCTTTCAGGCATTGTCGCGAGACTACATAGTATAGCCACACGAACTTTCGAAGTAAGTATGAAAATGTTTGTCATACTCGATAGCGTAAGCGAAAATATTCTTGTACGTTTGGGTTCTGTATGTACAAACATCACGTCGTACTTACAAAATTCGTACGACCGTAACAGTTTAGCTGTTCGGGCACCAATGTATGCGCTACGTCTTGCTCCGGTGGCTGTGACACACGGAAACGACAGTGGTCTGAGTAACGCCAAGAAAGCACGTCGAGCTATTCGTATTCATGAGGAGGGAACTGAGGGTGTAGTGGTGGTGCGACTTCAACGTAAACAGCACATCACTGTACAAAGTCCTACTTGTGCTACCAAGTCTATTACGGTGCACTATGAAGAGAAAGACGACACTGACACTGTCTCCTTCGGACAAGTTGCACGCGCGTTTGCCTCGCTCATTATAGAAGGACGCGGAGCAACCATTGACAGCATATAATATAGCTGCTATAATATATTTAGTTATATGCTCTTGTGTGTCCATCGGCACACGAACAACATATGAGTAACAAGGAGAACAGGAGCATAGGAGATACGCTATCGAACAGTGCGCACGTCGTACTGCAAACGTTTGGTGTATTTGCAGTGCTTACGTTCTTGCTAATACTTATCGATTTCGTTCCAGTCCCCGTGACCAACGAGTCAACCAGCACATCAACAGATGTACTGTACGCAACACCTGCTTCTGGCAACACAACGGAAGCAGTAGACGTGCCGTACGAGTTGACGACACCTGTACGCATTGTTATCGATGACATCGACGTGGACACCACAGTTTTGTCACCCACGAGCACAGATGTAGAGGTGCTCGATCGCGCATTATTGTCTGGAGCCGTGCTGTACCCTGGTTCCGGCCTAGCCGGTGAGAGCGCGAACATGCTCATTTTTGGACATAGCAGCTACTTGCCAGTGGTTCGAAATGAAGCGTACAAAGCGTTCAATGAGTTGGGAGAACTGCATGATGGTGACGTTGTCACTGTGTACTCTGATACGCACACGTATGAATACACAGTCCGCGATGTATACCTAGCTAATGCGGATGACGCAGTTATTTACTTCGAGGCGGATACGCCCACACTGACTTTGGCCACGTGCAACACGTTTGGCGCCAAGCAGGAGCGGTGGGTAGTCACCGCATCATTAACAGACAAAAAGCAGTACGTACAGTAGTACGATGCCCTTATTAGAAACTCATACAACGGTATGAACACCATTACACATATTACAAAAATCGCACGATCACATGCAACTACGCTATTGAAAAGCGGTGTGCTGAGTGCATTCGTCATCATGGCACTATTCATGCTTGAGGCGGCACCTGTACGTTTTGCGACGGAGTCAGCATTGGCATGGGAATGTACTATTGAGGCGGTGACTGAATACTCCGCAGAAGGCACTATCGTAACTCTGTCATGGAACGCTGCAGCAGATACTGATTCACTCACCATAGAACAGCTGGAAGGACAGGTATTTGGTCGTACAGGTTCGGTACAAACAGTCATTCACGAGCCGACGACATTCGTAGCGCACACACACGTTGACTACACTGACGATACAATGTCATGTGCCGTACATGTAGAGCCAGCCACAGCACCGACCAATACATGTGAGTCTGTAGACCTATCGATACATGAGACAAGCTTCACATGGGCTGGTCCTCCTGCGCTATCACACTACACTGCATATTTCTGTGATGGTACATCCAGTGGTAAAGTCGAAGAATCGTGGAGTGATGTTGAGACAGTAGAATTCAACAAACAGCTTTCCAGTGTTTCAGGTAAAGGAGGGCAATGTTCCACTACTGTAGAGCGTACGTGCGTGTCAGACCGAACCGGAAGGTCCTGTATGTCCGTTCACTCCTGACGCAAACACCGAGGTCGTGTACTTTGGTGACCACGAGCGCTTGATGAGCAATGGGGCTCTCGACGATGCGCAGAGTGATGTGTACAGCGCACCTCTTCCTGCTGGAACCTACACTGTGGAATCAGCTTCATGGGATGGCTACGAAACGCGTGTCGACCACTCACAACCAAATGAAAGTTGGTTCGTGACATTCCTTTCTGGTGACACCACGCTTGGTGCCACAGCAGCGACAACTGATCTTGAAGACAACGTCGTTTCTTCTCAGATCAACGAAACACTTGAAAGCGCATTTGTCCTTACAAGTGATGCTGATGCTGTACGTGCAGATCACGCAGCTTACCCGGACCTCAGTTCTGCAAACAGCGTTCAGCCGGTCTGTGTCGCATTGACTAAGGAAACTGAGCCACCGGTTGACCAGTTATCATGTGACATTAGCGTAAGCGCATCTACAGTGAACAGTGGCGACATGGTGACCATTACATGGTCTAGTGATAATGCTAGTACTGGAACACTTGATCCGGGATTTGGACCAGTTGCGACGAGTGGAAGTGAGATTGTGACGATAAGCGAAAATATCACGTACACAGCTTCATTCTCAAATGACGATGGCGATAGCACAAGCTGTAGTGCTTCAGTTTCCATCAGCACAGGCGGCGGAGGTGGCGGCGGAGGTGGCGGTGGCGGAAGCTGTATAAACTGCAATGGTGATGACGATGAAGATGACAATGGTGGTGGTGGTACCGTGGTGAATGACGACGATGAGGAGGAGCCTGAGCCGAACATTCTTCTTAACAGCACAGTAACACGTGCAGGTAGCTTCATCACACTTGATCAGGTACCATACACTGGCTTTGAGGCAGGGCCAATAATGACTGCTGTATTCTGGATGGGAGTTCTGCTACTGAGTGCCTTGATCGCATACGCCCTAACCGTAGTACGACCACTTGAACGTTTTCAAACGTATCGTGCCGACCTCACTGAAAAAAAGAGTCCGTACTCGCACGCAGCAGTACATACACTCTTGGATACACACACGACCGAACGGTCCCAACTCACGGCTGTTCCGTCACCCGTTAGCATGAGCAATATGCACGGTGGTGACTCGTACACACAGATCGAGGATCGCGCACATCGTGACAACATTCTGTTGTCACCTGAAGCAGGCCGTATGATAGCTGAACTCGTGAACAAAGATAACGAACACAGCACGGAGGTGCTTGATGGACTATTCGGGCAGGCAAAAGCCATGTACCCAAGAGAAGACGGGTGGATTCTACTGTCGAAGGAACGATGCCAAAAGCTCATGAGCTCAGCATCGCAAAGCGGTCAAGATGTGACCGTGGACACGACAACACCTGCCGTTACGTCTCGAGCTACAGCGCCGCAACGATCAGTACCGACACAGTCAGCACCAAGAGCACATGTACCGCACCAACGCGTGGAACGTGCACAAGCAACACAAAATGCTGGTTCACCCGTTACTGACAATGTAGAGGCAGCACCTGACAATGACATGCGAGTCATACCACTCTTTGTGGGGTACTTGGTAGAAAAGCAACAGCAAAAGGCCTTTGAACTATTGCGTACGCTTGGTACAAAGGGAATAGACAGTGCAGATTTTATCGGCCGTGTTATTCGCGACCTAGACGAAGTGTACAAGCATCGACTTGAGGGCAACCGCAAGCCAGATGCACAACTCGCACAGTTGACCGCGTCCTGGAGCGCTGCAGACTTTGAAAAAGTACTCGGCACTCTGGTTGAATGTGTTGACTACAGCTATTCAAATGCTCGAATTGGCACGAAAGTAGCACTCGCAAAAGTATTCGAACTTTTCCAGGGTATCAAGTAACGTCGCGTCAGAAAAACACACGGGCTCACGTCCGTGTGTTTTTTTTGATAGTTAGCAGCGACACAAGTGAGTCGAGCGTATGTACCTCCTTTGTCTTGCCTTCAAGGGTCACCTGCTTCGCTTCCACCTCCTTGTCGCCTAGAACGATGAAGTACGGCAGCTTCTCGACTTTGCACGAGCGTATGCGCTTTCCAAGTGATTCAGCGGACTCATCAAGTTCTGAACGAATGCCCGACTTGCGGAGCGCATCGTGTACTCCTCTTGCATACTCACTGTGCGCCTCACCAACGGGTAAGACCCGTACCTGAACAGGTGCAAGCCAAAAAGGAAATGCGCCGGCATAATGTTCAATGAGAAAGGCAAACGTACGTTCAAGTGAACCAATAGCAGACCGATGTATCATGACTGGACGTTGTTTCGTGCCATCTTCAGCAACGTACTCTAAACCAAACTTCTCTGGTAAGAGAAAGTCCATTTGTGCAGTGAAAAGCGTGTCCTCCTTACCATTTACGTTCCTCGCCTGTACATCAAGCTTTGGACCGTAAAAGGCGGCCTCATCCTCTACCTCAACATAGCTGAGCCCAAGCTCGTCCAATGCCTCCTTCATGACACCCTCGGCACGTGTCCAGAGTGCATCGTCCGGATAGTATTTTTCAGTATTGTGCGGATCACGCTTGGAAAAGCGGTATGTAACAATATCGTTAATACCAAGTCCGTTCATACCCTCCTGTATCATTTGACAGACGTGTATGAACTCTTCCTTCAAACCCTCGGGTGACACAAAGACGTGGGCATCAGTAAGCTGAAACTTCCGGACTCGTATCATACCCATAAGCTCGCCTGATTTCTCGTACCGATTATAGTCAGCAATTTCTGCGTAACGAATGGGAAGCTCGCGGTAGCTGATGGGTTTGCGCTGAAGGAGTTTGATGTGGTGCGGACAAGCCATGGGTCTCAGGTACATGACGTCATCGTCCATCGCGATCGGTGCATACATTGTATCGCTGTAGTGGTCTAGGTGTCCTGACATCTCGTACAGCTTCTTTGAGGCAAGGTAGGGAGTGCACACGTGCTCATACCCGTACGACCGTTCTAGCTCTCGCGTGAACTCTTCAAGAGCGAACTTAACTTGCGTACCCTTGGGTGTCCACATAGGAAGACCTTTTCCAACGTCCTCGTCAATATAGAATAGGTCAAGCTCTCGTCCAAGCTTCTTGTGGTCCCGTTTGCGTGCCTCCTCTCGCGCATGTATGTACGCATCCAACGTTTCCTTATCTGGAAATGCAAGGCCGTAGATACGAGTTAACATTTCGTTTTTCTCGCTGCCACGCCAGTATGCACCCGCAATACGGTCAAGCTTGAACGCACCCGCTACAACATCTTTGTTCGGATGTTCACAGTGACCGCCTCTGCAGAGGTCTGTGAAAACTTGTTTATCTCCGGCGATCGAGTGGTACAGCGTGAGCTCCTCATTACGTGCAACGATGTCATCTATGAGCTCATTCTTGTAAGGATTATTCTTAAACGCATCGTGTGCCGTCTCCTTACTAATACTCTCACCGACAATGGCATCCCACTTCTTAAGCAATTCGCGCATCTTTTGCTCAATTTGTACAAGGTCCTGTTCGCCCGGATTACTCCCTCCCGAAAAGTCAAAGTCATAGTAGAAGCCATCATCGATTGCAGGCCCGATCGCACACTTTGCATGTGGGTAGAGTTCAAGTACTGCGGCAGCCAAGAGGTGCGCTAGTGTGTGTCGTATTTTTTCAAGCTGTCCGTGCTCCATGTACTGCTGTGTATCTACAAACACACATAGTAGGTCGTATTTAGACATATGTAAAGTAAACTGACCGCACGTGCAGGTGCGGTCAGACATGGAACATGGTCAGGTGTCATTACAGACCACGTGATCAGTGTCATCAAACTCGTCCATGGAATCGAAAACACGGTAAATTTTTTCTAGGCACTCTTGTACGTACAACTTCTCCGAGCTGCCACCCCTATGTCTGTAGCGACGTTCGCACGCACCCGCTAAAAACATTTGCACCGGCGTAATTTCACGTAACCTACTGCGTCGGGTACTTATGCACCCCTCGCAATTTTCGTCTTCGCATATGAGTAGTTCGAGCAATACATCGATGTGCGGCTTCTCATCCGGATACGTCTCTATGAGCATAGTAATCGCGGAATAGAAATCTTTCATCGGATCGATGGTTACATCAAACAACGTTAGGTACGCTGTGAGCACTCGTCGTGAACTCCAGTTCAGACGCATGGTCCCCTCCTTTATGAGCTGTTGACATCCCGCGCTACTATACACCCATAAACATAGATCGTGCAATACTTGTGCTAATTGCTCGTAGAGTACAGTATATGAGTATGAGAAAACTATACTTACTTGTTGGAGCGCTTGTGTTCGTTTCGGGTTGTACGGTGGCATGGGCTGCTCAATCCTCCACAACACACTCTTCCAGTACTGTTTCGGGTTTTGTGGATCTTCTGATCGAACGCGGAATTGTACCAGAGTACGCGGTTGAGCGTGCTCGCGAGTTAACAGGTGCAATAGAGCGCATTGAAGAGGCGAAGAAAACATCAGGAAACAATGTGCGCGTAAAAGTTTCACAGCTCATTGAGTACGCAGACCTGACATACGCTCCATCAGAGGACATTAAAGGTCTCCTGCTTTTGGTAACGAATGAGACAAATACGACCATGATGATGGAGGCAAAACGGCGGTGCCAGATCATTTATCGTATCTATGCGGCTGACAGTGCTCTTGTTTACAGTAGTGCCGATGAACAACGCTGCCAAACAGATGAGCGTGTGCAGTACACACTTGCAGCCGGCGCAACCCGCATGTTCGAGATAGAACATCTCCAGTCCAACTATTCATTGCGTCCAGGAACCTACCGCTTTGTACTCGAGTACCCCGAGTACGGGTACGGTGAGAAACTGATCACCGTTCAGTAGGTGTTGGTTTACAGCGCCCTTACTTTCTCTACAACAAAATTTGTTTCACCGTTGCGCTCGGAAACACGACCGCTGAACGCGACACATCCGTCCTTCTTTAGAAAGTCACGGTACTGTGTGTACGTTCGTGGGAACGCAACGGCTTCCAACGTGTCATCGTAATCTGAGAGTTTCAGAAATGCCATTTTATCACCCTTTTTCGTAGTGAAGGGTTTTACCTCACTCAGGATGCCGGCGACCACTTGTTCAACACCACTGGGCGTGCTCTTAACTCCACGTATTGTTTGTCCAAGGCGTTCAAGGCGATCCCTGTGTACATCGAGAGGATGTCCGGACACGTATAGACCGAGCAACTCCTTCTCCCAAGAAAGCATGTCCTGAAGTGACGCTTCCGGTGCTTCGGGTATTGATAGAACGTTGCCCCCTACATCGCCGGTGAAGAGCGATGCCTGTGCCACTTCCTGATGCTGTTCTTTGTTGAAGGCCAACAACTCGTCAATGTATTTCAGCAACCTACCGCGCTTTACTTTAAAGGAATCCAATGCACCACACTTGATTAGAGACTCCAGGGATTTTTTATTCAGGTTCCTGCTTTGAATACGCATGAGAAGGTCATCGATGGTGTTGTACGGTCCGTGTTGTTCACGCTCCTGTATGATCGTATGCGCAATACCTTCACCAAAGTTCTTGATCGAGCTGAGTCCAAATCGTATAGCATCCTTCCCGTCCTTTTGCACGCACGTAAATGTATCAAAACTCTGGTTGACATCTGGTTTCAGCACCCGAATATTCATCCGCTCGCACTCCACAACTGCCTCCGCTACCTTATCGATATCGCCAGAGTCAGCCGTAAGTATTGCGGCCATATACTCCACAGGATAGTTCGCCTTCATGTACGCAGTTTGGTACGCGACCTTACCGTAACTAGCCGCATGCGCCTTGTTGAAACCGTACCCCTGAAACGGCTCAAACAACTCCCAGACACCCTCCGCATCACGCCTTGACATGTCACTGTGCTCCATACAACCTTCAACAAACTTAACATGCTGTTTCGCCATTTCAGCTGGAATCTTTTTTCCAACTGCCTTACGAAACTTGTCTACTGTTTCCCAGTTGTAGCCAGCGAGTTCTAGCGCAGTAAAGAGAAGGTCATCTTGATATACAAGAATACCGTACGAGGGCTCGAGAAAGCTGGCGACCCGCGGATGGAAATAGCGAACTGGCTTTCGACCCTGTTTACGTGCAATGTATTCGGGAATGTTTTTCATTGGACCCGGCCGGTAGAGTGCGATCATGGCGTTTATGTCCTCGATCCTTGTTGGTCTGAGCTCCTTCAAATACCGTGTCATTGCAGCTCCGTTCAACTGGAATACGCCTCCCGTCTCACCCTGTGCGAGCATGTCATACGTCCGTGCATCATCGAGTGGTATGTTCTCAATATCTACCTCGACACCATGTCGGTCCTTCACACGCTCGATTGCGTCAGCTAGTATCGAAAGGTTTTTAATGCCAAGAAAGTCAAATTTGAGAAGTCCAACACCATCTTCACCTACGCTATGCATGTCGTACTGTGTAATCAGTTTACCGCCACCTTTTGGGTCTGGCTGTACGGGAACATAGTTGTCCAGCGGACTTGGGGCTATTACGACGCCAGCCGCGTGCACGCCTACGTGCCGGGCACATCCTTCTATCTTCTTCGCAAGGTCAATGATGCGCTGTACGTCCTTGTCCTTCTTGTAGAGGGCAGCAAACTCTTTTTCACTTTCAAGAGCGTGGTCGATGGTCATTGGAAAACCTTGCGACCCAAACGGTATTACTTTTGCTATCTTGTCGCCCACACCATACGCGTAGCCAAGTGCTCGTGCTACGTCCCGTACCACCGCTCGTGCCATCATCGTGCCAAACGTTCCGATCTGAGCAACATTGTCATGACCATACTTATCCTTTGCATACTCGATCATTTCGTCTCGCCTGTTATCTGCATAGTCCATATCAATATCAGGCGCAGAGGGACGATGTGGATTTAAGAAACGTTCGAACGGCAGGTTCAACTTTAACGGGTCAACGTTCGTTATGCCAAGTACGTATGTTGTAAGAGAACCTGCAACAGAACCACGTATTGTCGTCAGAATGCCTCTCTCTCGCGCTTCCCGCAGTAGATCACCCACTGCAAGAAAGTATCCTGCGTAACCCTTGGACCTAATGATGTCCAACTCGTAATCCAAACGTTTCTTTACTGTTCCTTCATACGCCATACCCCTCCACGCAAGACCCCGTTGTGCAAGGTGCTGAAGTTCTTCATCGGCCGTACGGCCTGATTCTATTTTGAAGTCGGGGAAGTACCAGTGGCCCAATTCTATCTGTACGTTGCATCGTTCAGCCAGTGCCGCTGTGTTTCGAAGCGCTTCCGGCTCATTCGCAAAGAGTTTTTCAGCAGTCTCAGGAGTGATAAATGACAAGTCCTCATCTTCATAATAATCCTCTCCCTCTAGTGAGCCGGTGGTGCTGATCTTTAGCATCGTTTCGCGTGCAAGTCTGTCCTCAGGATGTAAGTAGTACGTGTTGTGCGCTGCAACAAGTTCAGAGCCTGACTCGCTCGACAGCTGCTGTATTTGTTCCTGGAGATACTCATGACCCTCTATCTCAGAGTGATGGGAGAGTTCCAGGAACACATTGTCTTTTCCGAAGGTGTCCTGATACCAACGTACAATGGCAACCGCTTTTGCCATGTCAGATCCACGGAGGGCGGATATATGCTCTCCCGAGAATGACGGTAGTATCGCAATGACGCCCTCGTGCCACTTCTCAAGTACTTCGCGATCCATGCGTGGCTTGTCAAAGAATCCCTCCATGTACGATGCTGTGACCAGTCGTATGAGGTTTACGTAACCGGTGTTGTTCTCAGCAAGTAGTACAAGACGCGTTCGCTTATCGTCAATGCCTCGTTCCATGTCGATTCGGCTTCTCGGCGCAAGGTAGGCATCGACACCGATGATCGGCTTAATATTTTCCTTCCGACATGCTTTATAGAACTCAACTGCACCGTACAGAGCTCCATTGTCCGTAAGAGCCAGTGATGTGAATCCATACTCCTTAGCGCGTGCAACGAGCGGCGGTATCTTCGGAACTGCTCCTAAGAGGGAGTAGTGCGAGTGTGTGTGGAGATGCGTAAATGTCGACATGGGAGAAGTATATCATTTTGTTACAATGGGTAGATGAAAGCGCGCTATCTGGTGGGTATAGATGAAGCTGGGCGGGGACCTCTCGCAGGTCCTGTGGCTGTAGGGGCTGTTTGTATTGACACCAGTCATGTCCCAGACGTACTGCCGCAGATGTGTGACTCCAAGTCAGTAACAGAAAACAAAAGGTCAGAATTATATGATGCACTTATGTCGGCCACAGATCTATGGTTTACGGTTTCCATGGTGGGGGCACCACTGATCGACCGAAAGGGAATACAATGGGCAATCCGCACCGCTTTGTCACGGTGTCTTAGCAAGCTGGCCTTACATCCTGACGAAACACACATTTTGCTCGATGGTGCTCTCTATGCTCCCAAAAAATATAAGAGCCAAGATACTATCATACGAGGTGATGCACTTGAGCCACTCATCGGTGCAGCTTCTATAGCGGCCAAGGTCACGCGCGATAGGTACATGGGAAAACAACACCCGAGGTACCCAGAATACAAATTCCATACCCACAAAGGTTATGGTACGGAAATACATCGTCGAGCCATACAGAGACACGGATTAACGCCCGTACACCGCCACACCTACTGTAAAGCGGTCAGGAGTACGTAACGAGCCCACAAGCTCGTTTATGGGGCGCAGAGGCTGTACAAGTGGACAAGAATGCTTGCATTTCTCCCATTTCTGGGTATAGTTGCTGCAATGTCGGTACGGATGAAGCTAACCCATAGCAAGACAGCAAGCCGTCGCGCGCATCATCGCGCAGGTACGCCGCGTCTTGTGAAAACGCCTAGCGGTTCGCGCCGTAGGCATTTTATGGACCCCGCTACCGGTATGTATCGCGGAAAGCAGATCATAGCAATGGGTGAAAACACCCCTGCCGGGACACCAAAAAAGTCCGCGAATAAGACGGAGGCCACGGAAAAGAGTCAGAAAAAGGCCTCAGAAAAGAAGTAGGCTTTTTGAAGCCCCGGTGGAACGTGTGTACTAATGGGACTTCGAAGCGCCTCGACCAGCACTTTCTAGCACAATGTCAAACAGGCACCTATCTCGGTCTATTGTACTGCAGACACTCTTCGAGTGGGACATGAACCTCGAAGATAATTCCGACAATACCCCGGCCACGAACAACATACTTGAAAGAAATATTGGAGAGTTTGCTCCCGACAGTCAAGATAAGCCGTTTATGACGGCATTGTTGGATGGTATACTCCAAAAGCAAAATGATCTGGACGCGGTCATAACTAAGGCTGCTCCGGAATGGCCGCTAGATAAAATTTCACGGGTGGATCGCAACATACTGCGTATCGGCTTATTTGAACTTCTTTTTGCTGATCGTAGTGAGGTTCCTGCCAAAGTGGCAATTAATGAGGCAATAGAACTTGGTAAGAACTTCGGGGGTGAATCCTCTGGGAGATTCATCAACGGCGTACTTGGATCCGTATATAAAGAGCTTGGTGAACCAGGTAAGGATGAGACGAGCAAGCGCAAGGAAAGAAAGAAACATCCGCTGGTACCATATGACCAAATGCCCGTCGAGCGCAAGGGTGGGGCTGTCGTGTACGCACGGCATGATGATGACGTATATGTAGCACTTGTACACGATGTCTTTGGTCACTGGACACTGCCCAAGGGTGGAATAGAAGACGCTGAAACCGAAGAACAAGGTACGATACGTGAGATAAAGCAAGAACTTGGCCTTGATGCGGACCTCAGAGAAAAACTTGGTGAGAATGAGTATGTGGCTAGCAACCCTGAGAAGGGTAAGATACGCAAACATGTCACGTACTTTCTTCTCGAAGCGCCTTTTGCTGATATTGTGTTAGAAGAAAAGGGAGGATTGGACGACGCTCGTTGGTTCAAGCTTGCCGACATACTTGAGCTGAACTTCTACCACGACATTCTGACCATCATTACCAAGGCAATTAACATACTGTTAAACCCACAGGACGCCAAAAAAAAGTAGCAGTCAGCTCTCATGACTGCACTGCGTCGAGCGTGTATCAACACGCTCTACAAGAAACATGAATGAAGACTACACAAAGCACTTACAACAGTTTGCACAAAAACTTGAGGTCGCGACCATGGACCTGTCACTACTCCGTACAGCGTTTACACACAGGAGTTACGTCAATGAGCATCGTGGCGATCCAATCGAGCATAACGAGCGGCTGGAGTTTTTAGGTGACGCGGTATTGGAATTAGCCGTCACAAGATTTCTGTACGACAAGTATCCAGACAGCACTGAGGGTGAGTTAACTTCCTACAGAGCAGCTCTTGTAAACACAAACACAATAAGTGATGCAGCGTCAAAACTTGACATGAACGATCTTCTGCTCTTAAGCCGAGGAGAATCTCGAGACACGGGTCGTGCTCGACAGTACATCCTCGCAAACACATTCGAGGCTGTTATCGGTGCGATATATCTCGGAATGGGCTATGATGATGCTCAGCGTTTTATAGCGGTAAACATATTTCCTCTTGTCGACGAGGTTGTTAGACAACGCTTGTGGCAAGATAGTAAGAGTCGTTTCCAAGAAGAGGCGCAGGAACATGTCTCCATCACGCCCCGATATGCCATCATTGCAGAAGATGGACCTGACCACGATAAACGATTCGTCGTTGGAGCGTATCTTGATGAAGAACTTGTTGCTGAGGGCGCGGGAAGAAGTAAACAGGAGGCGGAGCAGTCTGCCGCACAATGTGCACTAGAGACCAAAGGATGGAATGCATGAACACGTCATAGGTTGACCAGCCCTATTTCATCTGGTACTGTATCTGCCACTATGTTAATCATCAGACTACAACGTGTCGGGCGCCGTAATCACGCCGAATTCCGAGTTGTTGTTACGGAACACACGCGTGGACCACAGAGTGGCAACTACCTTGAGGTAATCGGTAACTATAACCCGCACACTGACGCTTTCAGTGTGAATGAAGAAAGTGTGAAAAAGTGGATCTCGAACGGTGCGCAGGTAAGTGACACGCTACACAACCTGCTTGTCACGCACAAGGTCATCAAAGGAGACAAGAAGAACGTCCTCCCAAAGAAGAATCCTATCCAAAAGGAAGCTGAGGAGGAAGTCGCCGAAGAGGCGTCCGATGAACCATCAAAAGAAGGTGACAAAGAAGCACAAAAAGAGGTAGTAGAGAAGGAGGCTGAAGAGCCGAAAGAAGAGGGGAAGAAAGAGGAAGTGGCCGCGTAAGCACACTTCAGACTTGCTCTCCCATGTATGCAAGGTACAATTGTGTACGTTATCAGGTCGTAAGACAGCTTTAGAAGAACTCAGTAAAAAACTACTATGCAGCAAGAAGATGATCAGGCATTCCTCGAGTTTGTCGTAAAGGGATTGGTAGACCACCCAGAAGCAGTAAAGGTGGACCGAACTGTAGATGAGATGGGAGTACTACTTACACTCGACATCCACGCAGAAGACATGGGAAAAATAATTGGTCGCAGTGGCAACACCGCAAAGGCCATCCGGACGCTTCTCCGTGTTGTTGGGATGAAAAACAATGCACGTGTGAACTTAAAGATCAATGAACCAGAAGGTGGTCTGCGCAGCAAGGAGGGCGGTGCACCTGCAACAGCGGCAGCCGACGACGCTCCTGCAGCTGATGATGCTCCAGCAGCTGATGCGGCACCAGAAACAGATGCGGCAAAGAGTCTCGATGAGGCGATGGCAGACCTGAAGCTCTAAACACATACACAATAAGAAACAAACACCTGACCGCAGGTGTTTGTTTTTATGCGAAGTGGGGTATAGTACCGCTATGCATTTCCACATCATTACCTTGTTTCCAAAGGCGTTCGAGTCATACATCAACGAGTCAATAGTGAAGCGTGCAATCGAGAGCAAGACGATACGTGTCAGCTTTTATAATCCACGCGACTTCACCAAGGACAAGTGGTCCCGTGTTGACAGACGGCCATACGGTGGTGGCCCCGGCATGGTCCTTGAAGCTGAGAGTGTGTTGAAGGCGGTGACAAAAGCGCTTGGGAGGAAGAATCGTCGAAAGGTGAAAATCATTTTTTTTGAGCCGGGTGGTAAGCAGTTTGATACTGTGTATGCAGAAAAACTTGCAACGAGACTAAAGCACGTCATCCTCATCTGTGGTCGCTACGAAGGGGTGGACGCGCGCGTGAAGAAGATACTGCGTGCAGAGGCTGTGACCATAGGCCCCTATACTCTCACCGGTGGTGAATTACCAGCCATGGTCATGCTCGACGCTATCACACGAAGGTTGCCAGGCGTCCTGGGTGATGACGAGTCTATCGAGGAACGTCGCATCGCTGCGTCGGAGGTGTACACGCGGCCTGAAGTGCTAACATGGAAGGGAAAACGTTACAAAGTACCAGAGGTGCTCCTGTCAGGAAACCATAAAGATATTGAAGAGTGGCGAAAGGGAAGAACGTAACAACCCGATACACCAGCAAGATTTACAAAAATGTGGATAACGCCTCTTGACCACGGTTGACAAATACCCATTCTTGACTATACTACCGCTAACGTTTCTGAGTGATTGAGTTTCGGATGCTGCGCACTCTCTATTAAATACGTTACATTATAATGGTCTGTACGGAAACGCACATAGCGTAGCGCGGCTACCTTTGTCCCTCTGCTGAGGGATTTTGATGTGTGCGAACATTTTTTCATAATCTATTTCGTGCGGACCGGTTTTATTCGTGAAGTAAACTACCGTTGCTATGTCCACAAAGTCTCAGAGCGCGCAGAAAACATTCTCTAGATACCGTGAAGCACACGCTGAACTACCGAACCTCGTAGAGCCACAACTTAACAGTTTTACGTGGCTGGTTGAGAAAGGAATCAGTGAAGTGTTTAAGGAATTTTCGCCGATACGTGACTACGGCGAAAAAAAGTTCGACTTACACCTTGTGAGCTACGATCTTGGTGAACCTCAGTATGACGAGTACTACGCGAAACAGAACATGCGTACATACGAGGCCCCACTGAAGTGCATAGTCAACTTAAAGAACAAGACATTGGGTACCGAGAACCGGCAAGAAATGTTTCTGGCGGATTTCCCCATGATGACAGACCACGGCACATTCATCATCAACGGTGTTGAGCGTGTTGTAGTTCCGCAACTGGCACGAAGCTCTGGTGTCTTCTTCACTAGCCAGATCATTAAGGGCAATACATACTTTGGCGCTAAAATAATACCCGGTCGTGGAGTGTGGATTGAGATCGAATCTGAGGCTGACGGGGCTATTTACGTCCGTATCGACAGAAAACGAAAAATACCCGTCACCTCATTCTTGCGTATTCTAGGTGCACGTTTCGACAAAGACATGTTGGACTTGTTCTCGCGCGTACCCCACGGCAAGGAGTGGATACAAACAACGTTGGAAAAGGACCCGGCGAAGTCAACAAACGACGCCATCATCGAGATGTACCGTCGCATGCGAGACGGTGATATTGCAACAACAGATGCTGCGCGTGAGTTCGTCGAGTCGGTTCTCTCCGAGGAACGATACGATCTTTCTGAGGTAGGACGTCACCGTTTTAACCAGCGTTTTGAAAAGGCAAAGACACCTACGGAGCTCAATCGACGCACCGTCAGTCTTGACGACCTTGTAACCATAGTCACGCACATTATTGAACTAAATCATGATCCGGAGGCTGTAGCCGACGATATAGACCACCTTGGATTCCGACGTGTACGATTCGTGGGTGAGATGATGCAGCAAAAGATACGTGTCGGTGTGAGCCGTATGAAAAGAAACATACAGGATAGAATGTCTACTATTGAACCGGAGACATCAAGCCCTGTTACGATAATAAATCCACGTCCGCTACAAGCAGCAATAAAAGAGTTCTTTACCACAAACCAGCTGTCGCAGTTCATGCAACAACAGAACATGTTGACGGAGCTTGAGCACTTGCGAACACTCTCCGCACTGGGACCAGGGGGCCTTACGCGTGAGCGGGCAGGATTTGAAGTGCGTGATGTGCACCCAAGTCACTATGGGCGAGTATGCCCAATACACACACCGGAAGGACCAAATATTGGTCTCATACTTCACCTTGCCAACTTTAGTATCATCGATAAGTTTGGCTTCATACAGACCCCGTACGTGAAGGTTGTGAAAGGTAAGCTTACGGACGAACTTATCTATTTGAACGCCCTTCAAGAGGAAGGAGCGTTTGTTGCGCACGCAGCCACCGTGATCAACGATAAGGGTGTTATTGTTGAGGATCAGATAGAAGTGAGGCATCGTGGAGAGCCAACACTTGTTCCGCGAGAGAAGGTAGAGTACATGGACGTTGCAACAACACAACCGTTTTCCATTGCCACGAGCATGATCCCGTTTTTGGAGAACGACGACGCGAACCGTGCGCTCATGGGTTCAAACATGCAGAAACAAGCAACACCGTGCCTCGTCCCTGAGGTCCCGCTGGTTGCCACGGGCATTGAGTCGAGAGCGGCACAGGACACGGGTCGGCTAGTGCAAGCTGCCGAGGCGGGTACGGTAACAGTCTGTGATGCAAGCAAGATCGTGATAAAGAACGCCAAGGGTAAGACACGTGAGTATCCACTCATAAGTTTTTCAAGAACAAATGACATGTCTGCGTTTCATCAGCGCCCCGTGGTCAACGCGGGAGATAAGATAAAAAAGGGTCAGCTTTTGGCGGACACAAGTTCCACAGTAAATGGACAGTTGGCGTTGGGACAAAATGTGCTTGTGGCGTTTATGCCGTGGAGCGGTGCTAACTACGAGGATGCCATCGTACTGTCTGAGCGTCTGGTGAAAAATGCAAAGTTCAGTTCAATACATATGGAAGTTTTCGAGTGTATCGTACGTGACACGAAGTTGGGATCCGAGGTGACAACCCACGACATACCAAATGTTGGAGAAGCAAAGCTTAAAAACTTGGACGAGGAGGGTGTCGTACGTATCGGTGCTGAGGTGCACTCGGGAGACATACTTGTCGGTAAGGTCACGCCTAAGGGAGAAAGTCAGCTGACTCCCGAGGAACGTTTACTGCGCTCGATATTTGGAGAGAAGGCCAAAGATGTCAAGGACACGTCTCTCCGTTTGGAGGGAGGTAAGCGGGGCCGCATCGTTGGCGTGAAGGTGTTTTCCAGAGAGAGTGGTGACAATCTAGAATCAGGTATTTTGAAGAAAGTACAGGTGACAGTTGCACAGGTACGAAACGTCGCAGTGGGTGATAAGTTGGCGGGACGACACGGAAACAAAGGTGTTATTTCCCGAATACTTCCCGAAGAGGACATGCCGTACCTAGAGGATGGAACACCAATCGACGTGATACTGACACCTCTCGGCGTACCGAGTCGTATGAACCTAGGACAGATTTTGGAGCTGCACCTCGGACTTGCTGCTCACACACTGAACTATCAGGCCATCACGCCTCCGTTTGCTGGGGCAACGGAAGAAGAGATCAAGCGTGAACTTGTCGAAGCCGGCTATCCTGAAGATGGTAAAGTCGCACTTCGTGATGGGAGAACCGGTGAGCACTTCGACCAGAAGGTAGCGATCGGCTACATGTATATTATGAAGCTGCATCATATGGTGGAAGACAAGATCCATATGCGTTCCATAGGACCATATTCACTCATTACACAACAGCCGCTCGGCGGTAAGGCGCAGAACGGTGGTCAACGATTTGGGGAAATGGAAGTCTGGGCACTCTTGGGCTATGGAAGCGCATATACGCTTCGTGAGATGCTAACGGTCAAATCTGATGACATTCAGGGACGCTCAGCTGCCTTCGACGCGATCGTACGAGATGGACACATAACACAGACGAACACGCCTGCCGCGTTTAACGTCCTTATTCATCATCTCCGTGCTCTCGCTCTTGATGTGCGACTTGAAAAGACTGACGCGGACGTTACAAACTAATGCGCTTTGCGATACAAACATGAAAGTAGGAACATTCAAAAACGCAGATGAATTCGACGCAGTGTCAATACGTCTTGCAAGCCCAGAGCGCATACGCGACTGGTCGTTTGGAGAAGTCACAAAGCCTGAAACTATAAACTACCGCACACAACGAGCGGAAAAGAACGGGCTATTTGACGAGAAAATATTCGGTCCGACACGTGATTTCGAATGTTTTTGTGGCAAGTACAAAGGGATACGATATAAGGGGATCGTGTGTGACCGCTGTGGAGTTGAAGTTACGCGCAATACGGTACGACGTGAACGCGGCGCGCACGTTGAGCTTGCAAGTCCTGTTGCTCACATATGGTTCCTTCGTGGTATACCTTCACGCATTGCGATGCTGCTTGGTATGTCAGCGGCAGATGTCGAGAAGGTCGTGTACTTTGCAAGCTACATCATTACAAAAGTTGATGAGAGTGAGCGAAGTAGAGTTCTAGCTGAAATAGATACGGAATACAAAACTAAGAGCAAGAGTGCTGCAAAGGACGACGAGCGGAAGCGTCTCAAGGATCGCATGTCGGAAGTTAAGTCCGAAGTGACCGGACTCGCGCAGGGAAAGATCATAGACGAGGCAACGTACCACACGTACTCCATGAAGTACGGCACGATTTTTGAGGCAAGCATTGGTGCCGAAGCTATATTTAACTTGTTTAAGGAGATCGATACAGTAAAGTTTCGTGAGACCCTCATAGCGGCGCGTGACAAGGCCGGTGCTGCAGAAAGAATAAAACTCAACAAGCGCATAGCACTCCTTGGTCAACTCAGCCGTGCTGCACTACGACCGGAATGGATGTTTCTTACTGTCCTTCCGGTCAGCCCTCCCGCACTTCGACCCATGGTCGCACTTGAGGGTGGACGGCATGCCAGTTCGGACGTCAACGACCTCTATAGACGTGTGATCAACAGAAACAACCGTCTGAAAAAACTGATGGACATAAAAGCACCGGAAGTGATACTGAGGAATGAAAAACGTATCTTGCAGGAAGCAGTCGATGCACTCATAGACAACTCGATACGGCATGGTTCGGGAGGCGGGGCAATGAACATTGCGCAACGTCGACCGCTAAAGTCGCTCTCTGATTACCTCAAGGGCAAGCAGGGTTACTTTAGGCAAAACCTACTCGGAAAGCGTGTCGATTACTCTGGACGTTCCGTCATTGTAGTTGGACCAGAGCTCAAACTAGACCAATGTGGACTTCCGAAGCACATGGCCCTGGAACTGTTTCGGCCATTCATCATTGCAAAACTTCTGGAACGAGAGCTCGCATATAATATCCGCGGGGCAGGGCGTCTTATTGAAGAAGGTACGGCCGAAGTGTGGGCAATACTGGAAGAGGTAACGAAGGACAAGCACGTGATGCTCAACCGTGCACCAACGCTCCACCGTTTAGGAATACAAGCATTTCGTCCCGTGCTCATTGAAGGCAACGCCATCCGTATACACCCTCTCGTTTGCCCGGCATTCAATGCGGACTTCGACGGCGACCAAATGGCAGTACACGTACCTCTCTCACAGGAGGCACAGCTTGAGGCAGCGGAGATCATGTCCGCGAACAAGAACATCCTCAAGCCGGGCAATGGCGAGCCAGTTGTAGCAATGACACAAGACATAGTTCTCGGCTGCTACTGGATGACAAAGGAGGTTGAAGGCTCTCGCGGTGAAGGACGCTACTTCGCAAGTCCTAACGAGGCCATCAGCGCGTACGATTACGGCGTCGTTGGTTTTCGGGCAAAGATAAATGTGCTTGGTACTGATACACCGAAATACGCGCAGTTTGAAAGTAAAATCTTTGAAACGACAGTGGGGCGTCTACTGTTTAACTCAGTGCTCCCAAAGGACTACCCGTTCCTTAATGCTGAAATGAAGAAAAGTGCGCTCGTCAAGCTTATCAATGACCTTATTGACCACTACAGCCTGGAGAAGATACCAACAATAGTAGATAAGATAAAACACTTTGGTTTCTTTTATGCTACAAAATCAGGCGTGACGTGGTCGCTTGATGACCTCCAGACGCCACCAAGCAAGACAGGCATCATTGAGGATGCAAAAGAACGTATCACGACCGTTAATAATCAGTACAACGATGGTCTCCTCTCTCGCGATGAAAAACGCCGTCTTGTTATTGAAGTATGGCACAAGGCAAAAAGTGACATTGAAAAGGCCATACCCGACATGATAGACCCGACAGGCCCTGTGCACGACTTGGTAATATCAGGTGCCCGCGGCTCGATGGGACAGCTTACACAAATGGCTGGTATGAAGGGACTTATTCAAAATACGGCACGTGAAACTATCGAGTTCCCAATTGTGGCAAGCTACAAGGAGGGACTGACTCCGATCGAATACTTCACAACAACACACGGATCGCGCTCAGGTCTCGCTGATACTGCACTGAACACCGCCCGGGCAGGTTACTTGACAAGAAAACTGTTCGATGTGGCACAGGATGCTATCATCGTAGATAGTGACTGTGGTACCAAGGACTCGGTGACCATTGAGCGTGCGAACGCGTTCGGTATTGATACTGATCTCTCGAAGAACATACGTGGCCGTACGCTGGCAGAGGAGATACGGGCCAAGGATGGTTCACTAATTGCGAAGAAGGGAACGCTTCTGGATGCAGATACGGCAAAAGAGATAGAACAATCACCAGTACAGTCAGTGAGTGTCCGCTCGCCGCTTACCTGCCAGTGTCGCTATGGAATTTGCCAGAAGTGCTATGGTGCGGATGTCACGAACTGGACGCTGATCGATGTTGGTGAGGCGGTGGGAACAGTCGCCGCACAGGCGATTGGTGAACCCGGCACTCAGCTCACCATGAACACAAAGCATGCTGGAGGTGCTGCCGCTGCAGGTGGTGATGTGGTCCAAGGTCTTCCTCGTGTCGAGGAGGTGTTCGAACGACGTTCTCCAAAAAGCTCTGCGGTGCTTGCTAACGTATCCGGACTCATCACTGAAATAAAAGACCTCGGTAATGAAAAGGTCATTACAATAACACCCGACGAGGGCGAGACCAAGAAGGGCAAGCTCATTGAGCTCTCTGTCTATCATCCGCGCTTGTGCAATGCAAAAGAGGGACAGAAAGTGGACAAGGGTGATTTTCTGTCAGATGGTAGCGCAGATCTTACAGAATTATTTAAGTATGCTGGACGCGAAAAGACGCAGGAGTACATCATCGCGCAGATAAGCAAGATCTATGAACTTCAGGGGGTGACAATCAGCAGAAAGCACATGGAAGTTATCATTCGGCAAATGTTCTCGCGCCGTAAGATAAAGACACCGGGCGACACCATCTTCGCTGTAAATGACGTTGTTGAACAATGGGAACTTGACAATGCTAACGAAAAGGTAAAAGAGCAGGGTGGTGCCCCCGCGGTAGGCGAAAGTCACCTGATTGGTATCATGGAGGTTTCGCTGACTCGTAAAAGTTGGCTCTCAGCAGCAAGTTTTCAGAACACAACTCGAATGCTTATCAACAACGCTGTACGCGGTACAGTTGATCCGTTGCGCGGGTTGAAAGAAAATGTCATTATTGGTCGACTTATCCCTGCTGGTACAGGGTATGCTGAGTCAAGCAAGTACAAACGGATCGCTGAACTTCAAGATACGTTAGCGGTGCGAGAGCAAGAACGTGAACTTGCCCGTTTGGCTGCAGAACAGGAAACATCATAACGTAACAAAGGCCCGCAAGGGTCTTTTGTGCGTTATGCTCTGTGCATTTTACCCAAATGCTCACGTATAACACCCTTCAGTTCGAGTGATGCGAACAGTGTGTTGAGTTCTACGATATCGCACTGTAGTTCCTCGCGGACTTCATCTCGTGTGAGCGGTTGCTCTAGCAAGTTGAAGACATGTATCTCCTTCTCAGACAGATCGCTGGTAGATATTGCGGTTTCCTGTTGATCGTTGTGTAGGTCCAGGACTTCAAGAACATCACTTCCAGATTCCACCAACGCAGCACCTCGCTTAATGAGCATGTGTGGTCCCTTGGACGTGGGTGACTGTATGGGCCCAGCAATAGCCATAACATCACGATTGTATTCTGCGGCAAGCCGTGCAGTAATGAGCGTTCCGGAACGTAGCGTAGCTTCTACCACTAGTACAGCGTGGGAAAGACCCGCCATTATTCTGTTTCTTTGTGGAAAACTTTCGGGACGCGGCTTCCACATCGGGGCAAACTCAGATACTAGTGCACCTCCGGCTTTCAGTATATCTCGTGCCAGTTTCCGGTGTGTAGCAGGGTATAGAACACGTTCGTCAAGTCCAGAACCCGGTACTGCGACGGTGTGCAGTCCGGCGTCAAGCGCAGCTTTGTGTGCGATACCATCAATACCTAGCGCGAGGCCAGACACAATGACGACCGGCATACCTCTCAGCTCATGTATCACCTTCTCACATGCCGCTTTCCCGTAGGGTGTATAGCGCCTTGATCCTACGACAGCAACAAACTTGTACGTAGAAGGGGGATACGTACCACGAATGCGGAGCGTGGTCGGAGGGTCGTGTATCTGCCGCAGTAGGTATGGTGGTGAGAACTTAGTAATTTCAAACATGTAGCGATTGTAACATATAAAAAACACCCGACGTACCTGTCGGGTGTATGTCTAGTTAGAAACTCTAAACATGAAGTGTACGTTTTCGCTTGCAAGCTCACGAAGTCGAACAACGTTCGTTGCTTGCACATGTATTACTCCTTGTGACTGTTTATACATCAAGCTCAGCACGTACCTACATGCAAGCAGACAGGCGGAGTTCATTGCAAGGAACACCCTTCGATTCCAGATTCCATTTGTCGTTCCGATCAAGCGTGCAGCGTTACGTACGTCACTTGTCTCGCAAAGATGTAAATGGGGTTCTGCAAGTAACGCCATATGGATGTACTCATCATATGCAGAACGCTGTCCACTTCTTGGAGTTGCCACCGTCAGATCAACGTCCCAATCTGTCTGTGTCGTAAGTAGTTGCTGCGAAGCTGTGTCGTAAATGATTTTGTATGGCTGTTTGAGCACCAGTACGCTTGCCTTCATTGCTCCTCCTAGTATTTTCCCTGATATTTACCTTAGTTTATTATGACAGACGAGCTCCCATTGTCAAGTGCGTCGACTGTCGTTGTGGCGGGGTCTTACATGATACACTAGGCATATTCTTACTATTCTGCACGTGGTACGTACTCATTGTATGCTGGACATCAAGTTTATAATCGACAACCGCTCAATCGTTGAAAAAGCGATCAAGGACAAGCTGACTGAACCTGTGGACATTGGTTTAATTGAGAAGTTATACCTACAGCGTAAGGAACTGCGTCAAAAACTTGATACTTTGAACGCAGAAAAGAAGAAGGCAGCACAGGAGCGGAATATTTCCGAGGGTCAACGTATAAAACAGGAGATAAGCGGTCTAACTGAGCAACTTCCCTCTGTTGAAAAAGAGTTAGTTACACTTGTATCTAAGATCCCAAACCTACCCTCGGCTGATACACCGGTGGGGACAAGTGAGAGCGATAATCGTGTGTTGCGCACGTGGGGAAAGCCGCGAAAGTTCGATTTTGAACCAAAGCCACACTGGGATCTTGGTACAGATCTAGATCTGATTGATATTCAACATGGGGCAGAGGTTTCCGGCGCACGGTTTGCGTACCTTAAGGGAGACCTTGTGCGTATGCAGTTCGCACTCCTGCACTTTGCGTTTGATGTGCTGGGTGATGTAGACGTACTTTCGAGAGTAGCTAAGGCGGCGCGTATAGACATACCCATTACACCGTTCGTTCCCGTCTTACCACCTGTCTTTATGCGCACAGCAGTAATGAACCGCATGGCGCGCCTTCACCCTATGGATGACCGTTACGTGTTTGAAAAAGATGACCTTGTGCTCGTAGGGAGCGCTGAACATACCCTAGGTCCGCTACATATGGATGAGATACTTGAGGAGAAAGATATGCCGAAACGCTACGTTGGGTATTCAACAGCGTTTAGGAGGGAAGCGGGAGCGGCAGGTAAAGATACACGGGGTATACTGCGTACACACCAATTCGACAAGATTGAGATCGAAACATTTACGATACCAGAACGTTCGTTTCAGGAACAGGATTTCATTATTGCGGTGCAGGAGTACCTCATGCAGAAACTAGAGTTACCCCATCAAGTGGTTTTGAAGTGCACAATGGATCAGGGGACGCCTAACAGTAGAGGTATCGATATTGAAACGTGGATTCCTACACAGGACAAGTACCGAGAGACACACAGTGCTGATCTGATGACAAGTTATCAATCTCGACGCCTTAATACACGCGTGCGTAGGAGTGACGGAACGATAGAACATGTACACATGAACGACGCCACGGTGTTTGCCATGGGTAGGATGTTGCTTGCGATACTTGAAAATTATCAACAGAAGAGCGGTGCTGTCGCGGTACCCAAAGTGCTGGTTCCCTACATGGGAAAGGAACATATTGGTGATGCATGATAGGCACACGAAAATTCCGCACGAAAGAAGCTCGTGCGCGTGAACGAATACGCATCTTCGCATACGGTGTTGTAGCTAGCATTGTCGTACTACTGCTTTCTCTGGGAGCTATCTATGTGCTAAAACTTGAGATGTTACAAATTCGTGACGTACAGGTTGAAACGAATGGAGCACTCGATACGAAGGAAGTTGCCGCTTGGCTTTGGGATGAGCTGCATACGAGCATGTTTGGCCTAGTTGCTCGTACAAACACGCTTTTACTACATACTGGAGCGCTGGAGGAACGACTTAAGGAGCAGTTTCCACGTATACAGAACGTATACGTCCACAGAATCGGCTTCACCACGCTACAAGCGAGGATCGTTGAGCGAGAACCTGCCGCACTTTGGTGCGGTGACGTTGTGCCTCCTATTGCGTACATGGACAGTGCTACGCGCATGCTTCGTGCAGAAGAATCATGGGGTACATGTTTTCTTGTCGACGAAGGAGGCTTTATATACGCTCGTTCACCGATATACACTGGTTCACTCTTTCCGCGCTACTATGGGTCACTCGAGACCGCTGAACCATTAGGTCAGCAGCTACTTGTGCAGAAGAAGTTTGTTCGCTGGCAGCAGTTCTTTGAAATCTTAGAAGATTATTCGTTTGAACCGGTTGCGCTCTTGTTTGTTGACGATCGGGATGTTGAATTCTATCTGGGGAATGGCCTACGTGTCCTTGCAGGTCGCGAGGATGACACACACCAGATCGTACGACGACTGTCTGCCTCACTTGAAGCGGAAGCAATCGACCTCCAACGCAACATAGAGTACGTTGACCTACGTTTCGGAGCTAAGGTATTTATCAGATACGTCGACGAAGAGGAAAATTCTCCTGCTGAAACAAATGGCGTCGTGCTATAGTACACGTACGTATAGTATGCTCCAGCTTAGTTATCAGTACATACGATGGCACTACACGAAGGGTGTGGTTGATTTGGTGAACCTTACCTTCAACTTTCTCTGGTTTGCCTACAATTTTTTCAGCGTCCCCATCCTGCTACGGACACTGTTCGTACCGTTTCACCGACTACAAGAAAAGGCGGGCAGCGTGTTTCAATTTGGAAAGTGGGCAGAGGCAGTTCTCATAACATCACTCATGAGGGTGGTGGGATTTGTATCGCGCGTTTGCGTAATACTACTGGCCTTGCTACTAATGTTGTGTGTAGCAGTACTAGGTATCGTGTCGCTTGCGGTATGGCTGGCCATGCCACTCGTGGTCACGGTTTTAAGTGCGACCGGAATACTACTCATAAGTGTCGGATAACGTATGCCGTTCAAAGATCTCCTTCAGTACGTCCACAAAACATATGCACCTGCAATTGCATTGAGGCGGGTACTTACACATGAAAGACGAGCACTGATAGAGCAGAACCTAGTTGTTATATGTCTGATACTGTTCGTTTTTGCGTTACTCTCCTTCGCGGTACAACAAGGTACGCTTGCTATCATCCCGGGGAGTGAAGTGCTGGGGATATTGGCAACAAAGGTGTGGGGTGCGTTTTTGGTCGCTATCTCGCTCGCCTACCTGTTTACTGCACTTGAAGCTATGCACCGCTCGCAATACTACCATGGTCTACAGCAGGTGATTGGTGAACTGAGCGATCCGAAAAACGTTCCTGTGAGCTGGGAGGTTGCTTCGGTTGTCGTTGACACACCGCTGCATGATATAACTGGCGGTTTTCTTGACTCGTCCTTCGGGCAAGAGATTCTCTATCGTGCTGGCATTGAGGAAAGTGAGTACGTCGAGTTTTATACAAATAGAACGCCAACGGTTACTGCCGACACATTTGTGGTTGAGCGAGATGCTGGTGTGGTCCTTTCAACATACGCCATTAGTCTCTGCAAGAACGACAAGGTGTTCGTTCAGTTTTTAAACAACAACAACGTAAGTGTGGAACAGTTTGTCGAAGCAGCCCGCTGGGTTACACGGATAGAGAGAAGCAAGCGGCGACGCGCACGGTGGTGGTCCCGTGATAATCTTGGGCGCATACAAGGTATAGCGAAAACATGGGGCTACGGTGAGACGTACCTGCTTGAAACCTACGGCCATGACATGACACACGACCACGTATGGAGTACAGCAGCTATCACTCGACACCGTGAAGATGACGAGGTGGAAGCAATAGAGGCCATACTCGCCCGCGCACGTCACAGCAACGCACTGGTAGTGAGTGATAACGTAACTGGCGTTCGCCAGAAAGTGGCTCAACTGTACTATAAAATACGCAAAGGCGAAGCGCTTCCTCCTGTCGATGCGAAGCGGATCTTCATGTTGGACTTGGAGTTGCTAGTGGCGGAGCATTCTGACAAAGCTGGTTTTGAGACAGTACTGCGCTCACTGCTCGACCAGGCAGTAACAGCAGGCAACATCATTCTGTACATAGAGTATTTCACTGTTGACGTCGCAAGCATCAAGACTCTTGGTGTCGACCTTGTGGACATGCTCCTACCATACTTTGACGAAGGGGATGTGCAGATCATAGCTGTCGCATCAAGAGACGGTTTTTACAATCGGTTGCAAAAAGACAGTCGTCTGATGCGCACGGTTGATACCGTCCACATGCACGACCTGTCACAAGGTGCACTTATGTCCGTGCTTGAACAGCGCGCCTTTGAGCTTGAACGCGGTTCGAACGTCGTCGTGTCGGTGCCAGCACTGGAGAGTGTGGCTCAGGTCGCGGATCAGTACTTTCCCACAGGCGTAATGCCTGACAAGGCATTTGACCTGCTCGAGGAGCTAATACCTATAGCGGTGAACAAACACATCTCTCTACTGAAAGGACATGACGTTCAGTCGCACGTTACACAAAAGACGGGCATACCTGTCGGTGAGCCAACGGCACAAGAGAGACAAAAATTACTGTCACTGGAGACGTTATTACACCGGCGTATTGTTGGTCAAGATAAGGCGGTAAGTGCGGTCGCAAGGGCACTGCGGCGTGCGCGTTCGGGCATTAGTGGGAATGCGCGTCCCATGGGAAGTTTCCTGTTTCTTGGCCCTACGGGCGTCGGCAAGACTGAAACGGCAAAGGCCCTGGCACATGCATTGTTTGACGATGAGGATGCAATGGCTCGTCTCGATATGTCTGAGTTCACCGGCGCAGACGCCGCGGAAAGACTCATTGGAAGTTTTGAGACTGGTACACCTGGGGTACTGGCAACACTGGTCAGAGAGAAACCGTATGGGGTCCTCTTGCTGGATGAGTTCGAAAAAGCAGATAAACATGTTCATGATCTGTTCCTTCAAATACTGGATGAGGGTCATTTTACCGATGTTTCAGGTAAGCTAGTGAACGCTCGAAATCTCATTGTGATTGCTACAAGTAACGCGGCTGCTGAACTATTGTGGAAGTGGGAGAAGCAGGCGCAGGACGTCACACAAATGAAAGCGACCCTCGTGGACGCTTTGGTTGAGCAGGGTCTCTACCGTCCGGAGATGCTGAACCGTTTTGACGACATTGTTGTGTTCCATGCACTTTCACCTGAACATGTCTACACGCTAGCGGAAAGGCAACTTGAGATGCTACGCACTCGCGTATCAGATGAGCTGAAGGTAGACATACGATTTGACCAGACACTTATAACAACAGTAGCGCGGCTTGGCTATGATCCAAAGTTTGGAGGTCGTCCGATGCGTAGGATCATAACGCAAAACGTCGAGCAGATCATTGCCGACAAGGTGTTGGAAGGAGATATACAGCCCGGCGCACACGTCACGATATACGGTAAAGATATTGAGGAACACGTTGCTACACGCTAGAGTGGCGTATACTATGTCCTGATGCGCAATTTTTGGACAATGTTGAAACGCCCGTGCTTCGTGCTTGCCCCCATGGCGGACGTAACAGACGCAGCATTTCGCAGAGTTATAGCGCGGTATGGGAAGCCCGATGTTATGTGGACAGAATTTGTGTCTGCTGACGGGCTGTATCATACCCGTGAGCTTCTGAAGTATGATGACGAACACAATCCTCTCATGAAGGATTTACAGTACGATCATAGTGAACGCCCCATAGTCGCACAGCTTTTCTCCAGCAGCCCAGACATGATGGAGTACGGAGCGCGAGTGGTGCATGAGCTTGGTTTTGATGGTGTCGACATCAACATGGGCTGCCCGGACCGCTCAGTGGAGAAACAGGGCTCGGGCGCTGCGCTCATCAAGGAACCGGCACTGGCGAGAGATCTCATCCGTGCTGCAAAAAGGGGTGTACGTGGTGAGTTGCCGGTCTCCGTAAAAACAAGGACTGGATATAGTACCGTCGTACTCAAAAGCTGGCTTTCAGAGCTCCTGTCGGAAGAACCGGCCGTCATAACGGTACACGCACGAACGCGCAAAGAGATGTCGAAGGTTTCTGCACGATGGGAGCATGTAAAAGATGCAGTGCAACTGAGAGACCAGCTGGGTAGCGACACGCTTATTCTCGGCAACGGTGATGTTACATCCCTTGCTGGAGCACGTCAAAAGGTTGCAGAAACAGGCGCCGATGGCGTAATGATAGGCCGCGGCATTTTTGGAAATCCGTGGTTATGGAGCGAACGTGTGCCTTCGGTCAGTGAAAGGCTGGCGGTACTAGGTCAGCACTGTGAATTATTTGAGGAGCTATGTCCACACAAATCTTTTGCGGTGATGAAAAAGCACATAAAAGCATACGTTCGAGACTTTCCTGGAGCACATGAAATGAGAGTAGAACTTATGAAGTGTGCCAATGCCGCGGAAATGCGCGATGTTATTAACATATGGACCGTCAAGGTATAATGCTACATATGACAGGAACGGTGTTGTATAGAAAGTATCGCCCTCTACACTTCAAGGATGTACTCGGGCAGGAGCACGTCGTGACGGCCCTCAAGGGTGCTATCAAGGCGGGTAATGTATCGCACGCCTATCTCTTTGCGGGGACTCGCGGTACGGGCAAGACGTCCTTGGCACGTATTATGGCGCGTGAGATTGGAACAAGTGATCGAGATCTGCACGAAATAGACGCCGCCAGTAACAGAGGCGTAGATGACATACGTACGCTCCGGGAAGAAGTACACTCCATGCCGTTTGAATCACCACAGAAAGTGTACATCATTGACGAGGTCCACATGCTTACCAAGGAGGCATTTAATGCACTTTTGAAGACGCTTGAGGAGCCACCCAAGCACGTAGTCTTCATACTGGCAACCACGGAGTTCGAGAAGTTACCTGATACGATTGTATCTCGATGTCAGTCATTCACTTTTAAGAAGCCAACACTGAACATACTACGTGATATGGTGCTGCGCGTTTCAAAAGCGGAGGGCTTCACCCTCGAGCCCGCAAGTGCGGAGCTCATTGCACTTCTTGCTGATGGCTCTTTCAGAGACACACACGGCATACTTCAAAAGGTGATAGCAAGCAGTGATGACAAGAAGATATCTCTTGCAGAGGTAGAGTCTATCACCGGTGCTCCGAGAAGTGCAGAACTCATTGCATTACTTGATGCCGTAGCAGAACATGACCTAGACGGTGCGCTCACGACGGTACGGAAAATGGCGGAGGCGGGTGCTGATGTTGCTGTCATGATGACACTGTTTCTCCGCCTTCTTCGCGCGGTACTCATACAACGCACTGCTCCTCTTTTTGCCAAGGAGGTGATGAACGAATTGTCTGAGGTGGAGCAAGAAGCAGTACTGCGTCATGCACAGGCAACACCAACACATATCCACTCAAAACTTCTGCTTCGCCTACTCGAGGCCGAACAGCAGATTGGCACAACACTCATCCCCTCATTACCCTTGGAGCTGGCGCTCATAGAGCAGTGTGGGGAGGGTGGTGATGCTGGTAGTCAAAAGAAGCTCATACCATGATGGAACCAAAGAAAACAATATACTTCATACGTCACGGGCAGAGCGAGGCAAATACAGATGATGTATTTCAGGGTCCCGACAGTCCACTTACGAAGCTTGGGGAGGAACAGGCGCGCTTTGTTGGCGAGAGAATAAAAGGCGTTGATGCAGAGGTTGTGATCACCAGTCCTATGCCACGTGCGCAACAAACGGCGGACATCATTGCGGATTTAACGAATCTACCCATTGAGCAAAACGCTCTCGTGCGAGAGTACTTGCCACCTACATCGCTCGTAGGTGTGTCACGAACTTCTGATAAAGGCAGAACCTATGTACTGCAGATGCTGCAAAACCTGGACAACCCGAAGTGGCACTACGAAGATGAGGAAAACTACCACGAAATGCATGACAGAGCCGTTGAGCTTCTAACGCAGCTCGAAGAGCGTGACGAGGAAAAAATACTCATTGTGACACATGTGGGGATACTGCGTGTTGCCCTAACGGCGATGATGACTGAGTTTGAACCTGACGCCGTTACGGCCCGCAGACTTATGCGTTTCATGAAGCCCATGAACACTGGCATTACCGTGTGCGCGTACTATCCGGATGCTGTACGGAGAAGTAAGTGGAGACTTGTTGCATGGAACGACCACGCGCACTTAGCAGAAACGGATATGGAAGAGCCTCACTAGCGTATGAAAACCATATATTTTCTCCGACACGGACAAACGGAACTCAATAGAGTTTGGGTGCATCAGTTTCCGGCTACACACCTCTCAAACGTGGGCCATGAACAGGCAAGTGCAGCCGGCGAACATTTTAAGGATAGTCCACTGGATGTAATTGTTACAAGCGACCTGACTCGAGCACAGGAGACAGCAAAAGACATTGCAGCAGTTACTGGCACAAATATTGTCTCAAGTGACCTGTTTGTTGAGTTGCGCCGGCCTCGAAGACTGTGGGGGGTGAGTTGGGCACACCCCAAAACGATCTGGATAATGGGGCTTCTCTACCTCTTTGCAGGAAGACCGCATTGGCACTATGCTGACGAAGAAAATCTCGAGGAGTTTCATGCTCGTGCAAGGCGTGCATTGGAGTATCTAGCGAACAGGCCTGAGCAGAACATGCTTGTGATAACACACAAAGGTTTTATGGCAAACCTCTGGGGACGCATGAAGCATGACGGTATGGATACTATAGCGCAGTATCGGCGTGCATTGTGGAAAAATCTGACCATCGGCAACTGTTGTTACCTGAAGGCGACATGGACGAATAATGGTGTGGACGACTATACTCTTGCCGGTACCTGGGATGTAGACGGCAGGCCGACCTGTACATCTTGAGCAACGACGCAATTCACGGTAGTCTTACCTACATTGCCGGATCGTCTAATGGTAGTAATGACACAGCGCAGCTGTTTCATCCGAAGGTTAGGTTTTTCAAAAACCTGGGGTACCATATGATGAACGGCACAATGTGGTTACCAGCATTGCCGGATCGTCTAATGGTAGGAATGACACAGCGCAGCTGTTTCATCCGTAGGTTAGGTTTTTCAAAAACATGGAGTACCATATGATGAACGGCACAACATGGATGGTAACATTGCCGGATCGTCTAATGGTAGGACACCAGGTTTTGGTCCTGGGTATCTAGGTTCGAGTCCTAGTCCGGCAGCCAACTAGAGCGGGGTTCTAGCAGACCTAAGAGGGTCGATAACCTTACTCTAGCCTCTACACTGTAACTGCATACCCGTGAGTCGGTACCGGAACACTAAACCACCCCAAAAGGTGGTTTAGTTTATTCACAACAGACAGTTGGTAGATTTGATTGACCACATACCCTCTGGGGGGTATTCTGTTATGTACGGCATGATCAAGAGAAACACAAAGAGGAGCGCGACACGGCTAGTACTTCTGGCATTTGTGTTTGTCGCAACATCAGGATTGGCAGCAACAGCAGCCATGGACCATGGAGTGAAACACAATTGTCCATTTTACGGTGTGAGTATGCAGGAGTGCGCGATATCAGCGACAGGAGCTGCTGTAGGCGCCTTACACCACTTAGACGGTTTTAAGTCAGTAATTCAGAACACGTTTACTGCAGGTGTTGCTTCATTGCTTGTACTGGCACTTGTGGCTGCTGCTATAGGTCTGCTATTTGGTTTTTTGTTACCTCGTGGGGATACGCTCTCCAACAGGTTAGTACTGCAAGATAGGTCAAGAAGTAGACCACCATCTTTCTTTAAATTCCAACGTTGGCTCGTGTTACATAGTAAGCGTCTCATACCTGATCCAACAGGGGTGCTTGTGTACACCACATAGTCATTGCAGGTACACATTGAGCACCTCTTCAACGCCACGCATTGAGGCGTTTTTTGGTATCAGCGTAATAACTCATAATGAATACTATACAAAAAACCTTACTCCCGTCGCTTGCAGCTGTCGTACTGATGGTATCAGGATACATGCTATTTCTTGTCATAAGCGCCGATGAAAGCACGACAGAACATCACGAGGATGACGATGACACTGTTGCAGCGTACGAAATCTACCCCGGCGACTTGGCCGAAAAATTACAAGATGGAGCCGATGTCATTTTGCTTGACGTACGCACCCCTGAGGAACACGAGGTTATACACTTGGAAAACTCGCTCCTTTTGCCAGTCCAGGAACTCTCACAGCAATCACTCAATGAAATTGGACTTGGTACGAATGCAAAAGACAAGGAGATCTACGTGTATTGCCGAAGTGGTGCGAGAAGCAAAACCGCATATGACCTTATGACGTCGCTTGGGTACACCAACGTAAAGAGCGTTGCCGGCGGTATGATTCACTGGGAGGAGGATGAGTACCCGTACACAGAGGTAGGCTTATATACCGGTGAGAATGTACAGAGCGCGACCGCAGCTACAACAGGATCTCCAAAGGCAACCGTGGATCGGACCTTGCATGACTTTGGTGTCATAACTCAGTACGGAGGTGTCGTGGAAACCACGTTCACCATCTCAAATACTGGAGACACCACACTTTCACTTGGTGACATTACCACGAGCTGTAGTTGCACTTCGGCTGAAGTAAGCTCGAAAACTGTATCTGCAGGAGAAAGTGCAGCACTCACTGTCTACTTCGATCCAGACTTCCACGAAGAACCACTGGGCGTGTTCAAACGTACAGTGTTTATCCCAACAGATGATCCGTCAGTGCCAGAGCTTGAGGTTGCAGTGCTGGTAGACATTATCGAAGGACAATAATCGTAGACTAATCAAACAGTATGAAAAAATACATAATCCTGGCGTCACTAGTAGCAGTCATCCTCGTTGTGGTAGGGGTAAGTGCCAGTACTTCAAACAACGAAGAAGCTGCAGTTACTGTCGCTTCATCTCTCGTGCTTGCAACGGACTCATATGATTTCGGCACGATAGACATTTTTGGCGGCAAGGTGGCTACCGACTTCACTCTGAAAAATACCGGCACTGAAGATGTGCAGGTGCTTTCCGCTGTAACAAGCTGCATGTGCACAACAGGCGTTATCGACGACCTCCAGTTTAGTATGCACGGCTCAACGGGCGACGTCATTACCGTTCCGGCTGGTGGCGAAAAAACGCTGACCGCCGTGTATGATCCGCTTGCCCATGGTCCAAATGGTACTGGTCGTATCACCCGTGAACTGATGCTGGAAACAAATTCCACCGAGACGCCTGACCTCCGCGCAAGAATTGCTGCTAACGTTGTAAAGAACAATTAGTGCGGCCATGTATGAAGCACACTACATCGAAACCAACGTTGCGAGAAATGTAGCTTGTGACGTCTAGCAATTACTATTAGATGACGCACCACCATGAAAAAGTTTAACGTCTTTGCCCTTGTGGGAGTAGCACTACTTCTCTTGGGCTATGGCTTTGTCAGTAACAATACAGTGCCCGCGAGCGCAGAAGCTTCAACAGGGGTACTGGCGGCGGCGGCGGCATTCTATGACTTCGGTACCATTACGATGAAGGATGGGAACGTGAGCCATGAGTACACCGTCACTAATACCGGTTCCGAGTCGGTGACGATAGAAAAAGTGTATACCTCATGCATGTGTACGACCGCACAAATTACCGGCGCAGACGGGGAGAAGAGTCGTGCATTTAGCATGCCCGGGCATGGTGGGTCACCCTACACGAGTACGACAGTTGCCCCGGGAGAAACAATCACTGTTGAGGCAGTGTACGACCCGAATGCTCATGGTCCCTCCGGCGTTGGTCTTGCAGACAGGCTCGTGTACCTTGAAACCAATTCAAGTGTGGAGCCAAAAGTAGAGCTTCGGTTTAAGGCAATGGTGACCAACTAATATGGATCTACTCTTCGGAGCCTCAATAATAGCCTCGTTCCTCGCTGGTATGGTGGCACTCTTTGCACCGTGCTGTATCACTGTGCTCTTGCCTGCGTATATTGCCTCGGCATTCCAGAATAAAAAGAACCTGCTCAAGATGACCTTCATCTTCTTTGCGGGTATCTCGGTCGTGCTCGTACCCATAGGACTTGGCGCGGCCGGGTTGGCTGAGTTCTTCCGCGATTTCCATAAAGAGCTGTGGATCGTGGGGGGTGCGTTTATGCTCTTTCTCGCAGTGTACTCGGTCTTAGGCAAAGGCATGTCACTCCCATTCCTTGGAAAGCTCAAAGCGAACATGCATGAAGGTAACCACGGCAAATCGGTCTTTGTGCTTGGTGTACTCTCTGGAGCGGCGACATCATGCTGCGCACCGGTGCTTGCTGGCGCAATGACACTTGCGGTACTCTCGGGCGGATTCTGGCAAGCGCTTATCGTAACGTTTGCGTACGTCTTCGGCATGGTGTTTCCGCTTTTCCTCACCGCCTACTTCTACGACAAGTTCAAAATAGAGCAGTCAAAACTCATCCAAGGCAAGCTCATAAAACTGCCGATCGGTGATAAAGGCATCACCGTACACACGACCAACCTATTGGCTTCGGCGATGTTCGCGCTTATCGGTGGCGTCATGCTTGTCCTTGGCCTCTCAAACAACGCCTTCTACTCACCCGAACACCAAGCCGAGCTTGGCGGCCACTTGAACACCTGGTCCAATGACTTCCTCACCTCGCTCTCGGTCGTACCGGAGTGGGTATGGGGCGCGCTTATTATCGGTATCTTTATCTTCTTACTCTATGAACTCAAACGACGAAACAACAAAAAACAAAACGGAAGTGATCACACCTCCTGCCACTAGTACGGAGGGGGCAACTCCTTCCTGTTGTGCAAACAACAAGGCTGCAGTGGAATCAACAACCGAACAGAACTCTGAGACAACAATCAAAGATGCGGTTACAAATGCGGTACTGAAGGAGAAAGTGAAACTCTGGAAGCGTGCTAGTGCCGCACTGGCACTTCTGCTCGTTGTCTCGCTTGCGGTTGATTTCTCCGTCATGCCGTTCTTGAGCAATATCACAACACATGTGCCCTCGACTCCGATAGCACTTGCCGCAGAAGTGCTCCCTGATGATGGTGTGGCACTACCTATCAAATGGAATGACCTTGGGAAGCAAATGCTCGACACGGGAGTTATTGATGTGGACAAGTTTGAAAAGCTCTATGAGTCGCGTGGTGGGATGTCTGATGAGACACGTATGCTCCTCTACGGTGTAAGTGACAGAGAATTGCGCATCCACCGCGATAATGCGCAGGAGCTTCTGAACCTTCTCTGGGCATTCGGACTCGGGAACAAGAGTCCTATTCTTGAGACCGGCCTTATGACGAGCTATGACGGCAAGCAGGCTACCTCATCTGAGGTGGCTCGCGCTAAAGCGGGGCGCATGGCCGCAACCGGTGGCTGGCCGCTCTCAACGGGGAACCCTATGGATCACTATAGTGCACACGAGTTTGTGGTACTCTCGGAAGAACAATGGCAGTTGGTCGAGAAGATAGCATCCGGCATTTTCCGTCCATGCTGCAATAACCCGACGCACTTCCCGGACTGTAACCACGGTATGGCAATGCTGGGACTCATTGAGCTTATGGTGGCAAACAATGTGGCCGAGGACGATATATGGGACACGGCGCTGGCGGTCAATTCGTACTGGTTTCCTGATACGTACCTGACGATAGCGAAGTACAAAGAGAATGAACAAACGGCATGGAAGGACGTCAGTGCCGAGGAGGTCTTGGGCGCGTCCTACTCAAGCGGTTCGGGTTACGGCAAGATCCGTCAGGCGGTCGAACCGGTTTCGACCGGAGGTGGCGGCGGCTGCGGAGCGTAACACGATTACAACCTGATTATGAACGAGTACAAACACACAATCGTAGCCCCCCGCGCGCTCGTACTTGGCATAGGTACGGGTGCGCTTGCTGCGGTATTTCTCCTTGTGCTCTATGGCGTGGTCGTCACCCTGGTTTCGGGAAGTGAGATGCTGCGGGAACAATGGGAACTCTACCGCTATTACCTCGCGGCACTTTCGGCAGGGTTTGGCGTACAGGTTGCACTCTACAGCATACTGCTGTCGCTTTTGCGTGAGCGACAGCACGCAAGAGCGGTACTTGCCACGACCGGCACCACTTCGGGTGTTGCGATGCTCGCCTGCTGCGCACACTACTTTGCGACGCTCTTGCCGGTACTGGGGCTTGCCGGATTTGCCACTGCGCTCGCACAGTACCAGATCCAGTTCTTCTGGGTCGGATTACTCGCTAACCTGGGCGGTATCGGGTTCATGTCGATGAAGCTCCGAAACGCTCACAAACACCTATGAAAGTACTAGCTGGTCTTGCACTGCTTACCCTCATTGGCGGAGGATACCTTCTCTACACCCAAAAAACAGCAGACCAAAGCATGGCGACAGATGACGGCAACAACGACCAATTCACGACACTACTGACACGCTCAAACACGGAAGGGGCTGTAACCGTCGACGTTACTCCAAGCTTTAATGCACAAAGCAATGTCTGGCGGTTTGACGTGACCATGAACACCCATAGCGTACCTCTGGACATGGATATGGTGAGTGCTGCTATGCTCACCGACCAGACCGGCACCGTCTACCTGCCACGCTCTTGGGAGGGCGACCCTCCCGGTGGTCATCACCGGAAAGGCGTACTCATGTTCGAAGACGGAGATATGACAAGTGAAACCGTAGTACTTGCCCTAACGGGCATAGCTCTAACCACAGACCGTGTGTTCGAGTGGAAGACAGCAGAAGACACAGTACGTGGCACAGAACCAATAACAAACTGACATATGACAACAGTACTTCAAAAAATTACACAGTCACCACGACTCCTCACTATCTGTATCGCTGCCGTCGTGCTTGGCGCGTATGTGAGCTACGTGCACTGGCCGCACCTCGTGCCGTACCTTCCGTTCGCGATCCTACTTCTCTGTCCACTGATGCATCTCTTCATGCATCACGGGCATGGCGGACGCCATGGTTTGCACGGTAAAGACACAACTACATGACACCGCGTAGGACACAGCCTATGTTTGTGCTTGCTGCGCTAGTGCTGGCGACACTTCTGCTTGTTGGGGTTGTCAAAGTAGCATCGCGATCTTCAGAAGCACCGGAGAGCAGGACAGCACAGAACAAGGGCTCTCCTGCGGCACTCGCGCCCTTGACCGAGCGAGATCACATTCGCGGCAATCCACAAGCACCGGTTCTCATGGTGGAGTACTCGGACTTTGAATGTCCGTTCTGTAAAAGCCTCCATAGGACCATGCGGCGGATCATGGACGAATACGGCAAACAAGGACAGGTGGCGTGGGTGTATCGGCATTTCCCCATAGAACAGCTGCATCCCGAGAAGGCGACAACCGAAGCGATCGCGTCTGAATGTGCCACAGAGCAAGGTGGAAACGGCATGTTCTGGCAGTTCGCCGATCGTTTCTTTGAGCTTACACCGTCGAACAACAACACGGACCTGTCAGTGGTGTTGCCACAGATCGTTGATGAGCTTTCACTTGACCAAGATGTCTTTGTGGAATGCATGGAGAGCGGGCGGCATGATGCGCACATACGAGAGGATTTTGACAATGCGATTGCAATAGGCGCGCGCGGCACGCCGTGGACGGTAATCGTAACGCCGGATGGTGCACGGTATCCCCTAACAGGTGGTCCGCCGTACGCAGTGGTAAAAAGACTGATCGACCTAGCTCTTAGTGGAGAAGACCTTGAAGCACTTAAAACGAAACAGCCATGAGGCGACGCATGACACTACTTGCTGCTGTAGGGGTGGGTACTACACTGCTCATGTTTTTCGTGCAGACACTAGTAACCAACATTGGTTTTATGCGCGAACTTGTAACGAACCCAGCGCTTCCCCTAAGCGAGAAAGTGGACGTGCTCATGCTGTTTGCTCTCGCACCAACAACCACTATGACGCCAGTACAGGTGCTGTTGGCAAGTCTGCTAGCAACACTTGCGGGTATCAATATGGCGTTGGTGAGTCAGGTGTACCTGATGCGCACAACATGCCACGCAGGCATAGGGGGAGGTGCGGGGATGCTTGGCGGCATACTCGGCGCGGGATGCTCAAGCTGTGGGGCGGTGGTGCTTTCAGTGTTTCTTCCGTTTACCGCAGCCTTGGGTATCGTCGCGCTCCTGCCACTTAAAGGTATGGAATTCACCCTTGCCGCAATCGTGCTGCTTGTGGTAACAGCGTGGCGTACGGGCGCGAGGATTCGAGGGCAACCCAGAGCACGGAGGAATGCTTGACACCCATACCCCGTATGGGTATACTGTGCGTATATGAACCACACTACACAAAAACAAGCACTTATGCGTCGACTTAAAATAATAGAGGGACAGGTGCGCGGGCTCCAAAAAATGGTCGAAGAGGAAAAGTACTGCGTTGACATCATCACACAGACGCAGGCAGTGCGGCAGGCACTTTCAGCCATTGAAGACTCTCTGCTCGAAAAGCACATTAGCACACACGTGATAGAGCAGATGAGGCAAGGCTCGCATAAAAAGGCCGCTAACGAACTGGTAATGATTTATCAGCTTAGTAAGAAAAAATAGTATGAAAACACGACAAAACAGTACGAATATAGTAGGTCTTATAAGCGCTCTTGCGTTGGTGCTCGTTGCAACATTCGCACTGCCGCAGCCAAGCCTTGCAACAAGCGACGATGCACATGCTGCAAGTCCGGACGCGGTGGTGCAAGAAATACTGACCGTGCACAACGTACTTTCGCCTGAACTTCTCGACTGTGAAGCTATACTGCCGGAGGAATGGGAAGCGCTAGGTGAAGCGGTGATGCAGCGCATGTTCGGAAACAATACCGATCAGCACGACACTATGGACCGTATGATGGGCGGCGAAGGATCAACATCGCTTAGGGCCATGCATGAGCGTATGGGGCGAATGTACCTTAATTGCACCGATGATGACTTTGGCTCCGGAATGATGATGGGTGGCATGATGAACATGATGGGTGGCGGGCCTATGGGCATGATGGGATCACAGGGGTTTGGCAACCAAAGGTCGGGTTTTACCAGCAATAACACATTTGATTCTATGATGGGGTTTAATGATATGGGACTTGGGTTCGGTGCGCTTGGCGGCATTATTATGATCGCCTTTTGGGTGCTCGTTATCTTCGGTGTCGTGCTCCTTATTCAAAAACTGATGCGTCGAGACGATACACGAGAACGTGATCAACGCATCGACAAAAGCGCTATTGATATCCTCAAAGAGCGCTACGCAAAAGGAGAGATCAACCACAAGGAGTTCGAACAAAAGAAAAAGGACATTGCGTAATTAGTACTACTAACCAATGCAACTATGAAAAGACTACACCCAGCTGCACTCGGATATGCCGGAGCCGCGCTATCGGCAGCAGGTATGCTCCTGCTCGGCATTCTCGGGTCTATCGGCATGTACAGCGGCTTTGTGGAAATGATGCTCCAAGCTCACATGTTCTTTTCGCTCTCGTTCCTCGGCATTGTCAGTGGCATGGTCGAGGCGGCCATCATTAGTTTTGTACTGCTGTATGCGTTTGCATTGCTCTACAATTTCTTTTCTAACAGAGCTAACTAAAGCAACCATGCAATACGGATACAAAAAACAACTTGCAGTACCGTTTGATGATGCGGTAGAAAAAACAAAAGCAGCACTCGCACAAGAGGATTTCGGCGTCCTCACGGAAATCGACGTACAAGCAACGCTCAAAAAGAAACTGGAGATCGACTATGGCAGGTATGTCATTATCGGTGCCTGCAACCCGCCGCTTGCGCACCAAGCACTTGCGGCAGAGAAAGAGATTGGGCTACTTCTGCCGTGCAATGTCATTGTGTACGAAGACGAGGAGAAGGTGTTTGTTTCCGCTATCTTACCAACAGCTGCAATGAGTGTTGTTGATAACCTTGATCTTTCGGTCATTGCGACAGAGGTTGAAGGAAAATTACAGCGCGCCATTGATTCGTTGACCAACTAACATGTCACGACGAACGAAACTCATTTATTTGATCCTTGTATTGGGCCTTATTGTGGAGCCGCATGTTATCACCGGCCACATATTTGGTCTTCCTGAAGCGCTTGCGGAGTCGATTGGTACCATCCTCCTTCTTCTTGGTGGCTACGTCGTGTACCGATTTCACCAACGAGAAATTGCGATAAAGGAGGGAGAGATACGAAAACTGGAAATGGAACTGGGGATGTCACTAGAAAAACTAAATGAATCGTACAAGTACATTGGTATGGTAAATAGAAAACTACCTCTCATCAGTCAGCTGACCAGCGAACTTTTGGAACGGGCACGTGGAAGCAAAAAAGCACGTGCCACAATCTTTACTGACCTCCTGGGAACGGCAGGTGCACTTGCCAAAGCGGATTGGTCCATGCTGCGCATGATCGACACAGAAACCAGTCGCACGTGCGGAGAATTCGTTTCCTCCAACAAGCAGTATGCACTTCTTAAAACACATGTTAGTAATGCGGAACTCCTTGCGCTCAACGGCACACCAAAAAAAATGCATGAGGGCGAGGAACTCCTCATATGTCGTTCGTCAGACACAGAATCGCAAACACAATGTTTCTTGATTATGCCAAAGTCAAGCGAGTCTGTAGAGGAGAATAGCACATTACTGCAAAACATTACCGACCAAGCACAGTTGTTTTATAAGTACCTATATTAGGCGCCGATCACGATACTACTTTTCACCGTATGACTACAACATCGTTTCCCGAATATGGCCTGTGGCCGCTCGTCGCGGTCAACTCGCTTATCTTTATACTTTTTGCCTTCAGCTTTGTGCGACCAAAAACAAAGCGCGACTGGCGTTCGTTCGGTGCGTTCTCCGCCTTTCTCGTAGCACTTTTCACAGAGATGTATGGGTTTCCGCTAACTATATTCCTTCTATCCGGCTGGCTTTCAGAACGGTTCCCCGGCATAGATATCTTCTCGCACAACCAAGGCCACTTGCTCGAAACGTTTTTAGGGTGGGGTGGTAACCCGCACTTCGGCCCGTTCCATATTGCAAGCTTCATTGTCATACTTGCCGGATTTGCGTTACTTTCCGCCGCTTGGCGGGTGCTGTACAAAGCACAGCGTGAGCATACGTTAGCTATCGAGGGCCCATACGCACGCATACGTCATCCGCAGTATGTTGGTTTCGTGCTTATCATGTTCGGATTTCTTTTGCAGTGGCCCACCCTGTTGACGATCGCTATGTTTCCGTTGCTTGTCTGGATGTATGTACGGTTGGCAAAGCATGAGGAGAAAATAACTGAAAGCGAATTTGGTGATGCTTGGCATGCATGTGCGAAGCACACCCCGCGTTTTGTTCCATATTTACGACATTAACAACCAACAGCAGCTAATAACCGCCATACACAATATGAAAAACAATCATTCTTGTTTTAAAGAAAAACCTGACGAGCACACGCATGGAACACATGCGGAGCACATGAAGCAACCCGAAGGACACTGCCACAATGAAAACGGGGGAGGACACGGCGCCCATGGCATGGATCACGGGTCGGCGGAAATGTTTTTGCGTCGATTTTGGATTGTGACCTTTCTTCTCTTGCCTCTCGTATTTACCAATGAGGCAATTATGGGCTTCCTTGGGTTGCCGACATTTGCACTCGGTAAATGGGTAAGCTTTGCTATTGCAACGGTCATTTTTGGCTTTGCACTCATCTTTTTTCAGCACGCATGGCATGAGATCAAGGCAAAACAATACGGCATGATGACGCTGGTGTCGCTTGCTGTGGGTGCCGGCTATCTCTTTTCTGTTGTGTCCACCTTCATCCCGTCGATCGAGGTAGAATTCTATCTTGAAATCTCGACGTTGGTGTGGGTGCTCTTGTTTGGTCATTACCTCGAAGCGCGCTCCGGTGCGGCAGCCGGTAATGCCTTGCAGGAAGTGGCGAAGCTCTTGCCAAAAAATGCACACGTCCTGCATGATGGACAAGAGAAAGATGTGCCGGTCACTGAACTAACTGAAAATATACTTGTGCGCGTGAAGCCTGGGGAGAAAGTACCAGCTGACGGTACGGTAACTGACGGTACCGCAAATGTAAATGAGTCTCTCATTTCCGGTGAATCAACACCAATCGAAAAGACAAAAGAGAACGAGGTGGTTGCCGGTTCGATCGTACTCGATGGCACGCTCACGGTACGCCTCACCCGCGTTGGTGAAAACTCAACCATCGGGCAAATTCAAACACTCATAGCTACTGCGCAACAGTCAAAGCCCCGCTCACAGCGGCTTGCTGACAAAGCAGCCGGTATCCTAACGGCGGTAGCCGGTGTTACTGCACTTCTTACGCTTCTGGTATGGTCGGTCTTCTTAGGGCAACCATTCGTCTTTGCAGTCACGCTTGCTATTACCGTGCTCGTGATCGCGTGCCCGCACGCGCTTGGGCTTGCAATCCCAACCGTGACAACTATCACCACATCACTTGCTGTCAAAAATGGCGTCTTTCTCAAAAACCTTGCCAAGATCGAAGACGTAAAAAAAGCTGACTATGTGGTATTTGATAAAACAGGCACGCTCACTAAAGGAGAGTTCGGTGTTGCTGACATCGTGGCGCTTGGTGGTCGCACAGAGGACGAGGTGCTTTCGATCACTGCGTCGCTCGAAGCACAGTCATCGCATATCATCGGCATTTCTATCGTCAAGGAAGCAAAGAAGCGAAAACTTAAACTTTCAAACATTACGGCATTTAAAAATATTGCCGGTAAAGGGGTGCAGGGAGAAGCTGCCGGCTCGATGTACATAATGGGTAACGAGCGGTTGATGCAAGAACAAGGTGTTGACCTAGACAAAGCACAAAAGGTGCTTGACGATCTCGCACGTAAAGGAAAAACACCCGTCCTTGTAGCTGACAAAAACACAGTACTTGGCGTCATTGCCCTTGCCGATACCATCAAGGAAGAATCACATGAAGCGATTGCAAAACTGCATGAACTTGGGGTGAAGGTAGCCATGCTTACCGGCGACCATGAAGCTGTCGCGCAAGGTGTCGCCGAGGAACTTGGCATTGACACCTACTTTGCAGAAGTACTGCCGGAAGATAAGTACAAACACGTCAAGGAGCTGCAGGAGAAAGGCAATGTGGTGCTTATGGTGGGTGATGGTGTGAACGACGCTCCAGCGCTCACACAGGCCGACGTGGGTGTCGCCATCGGTGCGGGTACGGACGTTGCGGTTGAAGCAGGAGACGTGGTGCTTACACGCAACAATCCGCTCGACATAGCGCGCCTTGTAGTGCTCTCAAGGAACGTGTACAGAAAGATGGTACAGAACCTTGTATGGGCACTTGGATACAACGTTGTCGCAATACCTACAGCCGCAGGCATCTTCGCGGCGTGGGGATTTTTCCTTCGACCAGAGATTGGGGCATTGGTGATGAGTATGTCTACGGTGATTGTGGTTATGAACGCATTAACACTTAAAAGAATTAACCTTCAAAATGTATGAGTGAAATAGAACAGACAAATAAAAATAACTTGGCAGTACCTATTGCGATCGTGATCGCAGGTGCACTTGTCGCCGGTGCGGTCATGGTCTCAAACAACAAGGGAAGTGGGACTAACGTACAAGCACAAGTGGACAACAACCAAAAAGAGGTGCAGCTCGACGCGGCACAACTACAGCAAGCGGTGTCGCTCGATGCAGTCGCACCTATTACCAAAGAAGATCATGTGCGAGGGAATCCCGATGCACCAGTCAAAATCGTTGAGTACTCGGACTTTGAATGTCCGTTCTGTAAACGCTTTCACGATACGATGAAGCAAGTCATGGACGAGTACGGAGAAGACGGCAAAGTTGCATGGGTGTACCGTCAAGCACCGATTGAAGGACTGCATCCGGTAAAAGCGATGCGAGAAGCTATTGCGAGCGAGTGTGCGGCCGAGCTTGGCGGCAACGATGCGTTCTGGGCGTATGTCGATCGCTTCTTTGAGCTTACCCCATCGAACAACATGACTGATCTTGCAATCCTCCCGCAAATAGCTGAAGAAATTGGCCTCGACCGTACAGCATTCGAGACATGCTTAGATAGTGGTACGTATGACGATCACATTGCAAAAGACCTCCAGAACTCAGCGGCAACCGGAGGGAGAGGAACGCCGTGGAGTATTCTGATTGCACCAAACGACGAAAAGTATCCGATCAATGGCGCGCAGCCGTACTCGTCAGTAAAGCAACTTATTGAGCTTGCTCTTAATTAGTATCTACGATCATGCGCTTACAATAAAATTATTCTCACTCTATGTTACTAGGTATTAAAAGTAAAAAAATTGTGTTAGCCCGCCACACAGGTATGGCCATTATTGCTGCACTACTGGTGTACATAGTTTGGTCACTTAATGGAACATGGAGTCCCGACATGAGGCTATGGAAGGCGTTTGGTGGTGGCTCA
>CAMYLP010000002.1:13625-58410 GCA_947259245.1 uncultured Patescibacteria group bacterium | reverse complement strand
GAGGTGTGGTCGGCGGAAGATATAGATGACGTCGGGAAGTTCACCGGCATAATCTGCCCCCCGTTCCGGCAGCGGCACCCCCACGTACAAGCCGAGCAAACCCTGCCCTTCCGGATCGAGGTTGGCATCCGCTTCCTCGAGCACGAGCACCTCCAGGTTGTCTGTCATTCCAGCCATCCACGGCAACATCTTGTCATGCTCACCTCCCGGTTTGTAGCCTGTTTCGCGCCCCACCGGTATCACGTCGCGTGTGCCAATGATTCCGTGGTACGCGCCACGTTCTACCTGTTCGAGACCTGCAGCAAGTGCCAGGAAGTTCTTTCCGCAGCCAGCCGGTCCCTCAAGGATTACCCATGGTATCCATGGATTCATGAGTAGATTAAGAGCGTATGACTGCTCATGATCGCGCGCACAGATGCCAAACACCTTCTTGTTGAGATAGTTTACAATTCTGACCGCTATTGCTGAGCTAGGAGTTGGCTTTGAGACCACCTGAAGACGCTCAAATTTCTTGTTTCCCTTGGGAATCTCAAGAAACTCGTTAACGCACACGTTGTCGAGGGATCCTTTTTCATCCTTGTCCTCAAGTCTGAAAAACACACGGTGTTTGTACAGGGGAAAGCGATCGTTCAGAAAATGAAGACCGTTGCTATCCAAGTCCGCGTGTGTCTCTATCCGTAGCTCAGACTTGTCCTGCTTACGCCAGAACGAGTCAGGCATTGTATGGATACCTGTCGACAGGCGTGCTTCTTCACCAACGGCAACATGTCCAAATGGTTCAGCCGATACGCCTACAAGCAGAGCAACGAGACGCATGAGCTTGTCGTCAGTTACAAGTACATGATGCTCGGTGTCTGAAGGCACGTTTTCCGCTGCTTTCTGACACGAGCTGATTATTTCCTTGTCAGCCCTGAAACCGAGACTGCCATCTAGCTGCTCTTGCGAAGGTTTCTCAAAATAGAGCTTTGGACCGCCGCGAGCCTTTCGAGAGACTGGAATCCCGCTCTTAAGAACTTCCTTACGCTGCTTCTTGTCAAATGACTCAACCAGCATGAGAAGTTCTGCTATTGCAGCCTTTGCTTTCTTTTTGAGTTCAGCATCGCTGCTATGAGCCAGAGTATCAAGCTCCATGAGCACCCTAAAGGGGATTCTCACGTCATGTTCCTGGAAAACATATATAGCTCGCTGAGCATTTATGAACGTGTTTGTGTCCAGGGTAAGGATACGTTTCTGGGTACGAGTTGGTATCTTTTGTTTCAAATGGTCACCACGTTTTGTTTTCGTACGTGTGTCCTTTGGTTGCCTGTTAGTACCTACTGAACGTACGTGTACCGCACGAGTTCTGGTAGTCATATGTAACTCCTCTATTGTATAGAACATTGGCCTGGCTACACTTTACGCCACTTCTCGATTAAGACAAGCGCTATGCAAATCGTGCTCAGTCCATTAGCCTACAATCTCAGTCAATTCAGTGAGTGCAAACAAACACCCTGGGTATGCACCCATGGTGTTTGTTTTGGCACTTGTGAGCCTAACGATATTTGATTTAAACCCGTTATGGATGCTAATGCATCATATTGTGTTCTTAAATTAATGAGTATAAACTTTTGGTAGACACGTGACCTAAGGGAGACTAATCATGAACTATGAAGAAATGATAGCTGCCGCGCATGCAGAGCGACAGGAGCTCGACATGTTGGTTGGCGACATGCTCACTAGCCGCGGTGGCGCCTCAATGCGAGCTAACGAACCTGCTGTACCATGTGACAGTGGCGATAGAAACTGGAGCGGCTCTCTCTTCGATTACAAGAAACAATGAGCAGCCGGCTGCTTTCTTATCTACCCAAAAATGCTCCCTGGTTTGTAAGGGAGCATTTTATAATCGTGACCCCACGGGGAATCGACGCAGCTCACATCAATATTCTTGTTCGCTTTGCTCCAGGAATATTGTGTGGCTCCTGTCCTGCCTCCCTCGCTACGCTCAGTCCGGCTTTCGATTGTCTCCGTAAGGAGACTCACTGTACACAATAAGCCCCGTGCAGAGCACAGGGCTTATTGTGTACATGTGACCCCACGGGGAATCGAACCCCGATTGCCGGCGTGAAAAGCCGATGTCCTAGCCGTTAGACGATGGGGCCATCCTGTCGGACAGTATGCAACATCCTAGTACGTATTCCTCATGGAGTAAAGTAGAGGCAACTCAGCTATGCTAGTGCAGTATGTCTTTCTTCTCTTCATTTGGCATTTTCTCCCCGGGAAGCTCATCGTCATCCGGCAGTTCAGATATTACTGGCCAGGTACTTTTAATCTCGTCGCGCTGTTTCTCCTCCGGAGTGGGCGGAACTATCTGAAGTTCCGGTGACTCGGTTCCATCGTACTCGTTCTTAATATCGACTGGCTTTTCCGGTGAAGACATTACTATCATCATAATACGTATTCGAAAGATGTCACCTGTCGTGCCACGAATCCACCAACACCAGTGGCATTTCGGGCTAGCATGCGTTACGATACGCCCATATGGAACTGATAGTGTGGATAGTGATACTCCTAGTGGCTTTGGCGATCATGATAGGCGGTGCAGAGATTTTCTTGAAGAATGCGGAGCTTGTCGGCGTACGGATGGGTCTATCCTCATTCGTCATTGGCGTCATTATCGTGGGATTTGGGACATCGTTGCCTGAACTTACAAGCTCTCTACTTGCTGTACTGGCCCAGGCACCTTCAATTGTCGCTAGTAATGCAATCGGAAGCAATATTGCGAACATTCTCTTTATCGGTGGTGTACTTGCTTTCGTAGGCAAGCACATCACTATCGATAGAAATCTGTTGGAAGCAGAGTTGCCATTCTTTGTCATATCCACGGCACTGTTTGCGGAAATTGCATTTGATGGCCAGATCATGTTCATTGAGTCTGTGCTTCTGACAACGACGTTCGTCGTGTACATGATCTTTCTTTTTTCTGAGGAGTACGAGAGCGGATCGGTAGTTGACGCAATAAAGGAAGAGGTACAGCATGAGCGTTTCACCTTTTTTCGATCTTCAGAGTTTCGCACCGTGGCTCTTCTCGTGCTGGGATTAACAGGACTCTTGGTGGGTGCGAAGTATGTCATTGATGCAGTGATAGTTCTCGCAACACTACTTTCTGTCCCTCCTGGTGCCATTTCCATTACCGCAATCGCATTCGGTACATCACTTCCGGAACTGGTCGTGTCGTTAAAGGCACTCGCTCAAAAGCAAACAGAAGTCGCAATAGGTAACATTTTTGGCAGCAATGCTTTCAACCTGCTCGTGGCAGTGGGTGTGCCTGGCCTTTTTGTCACACTACCGATGGATGCTCCGACTTTTGCTATCGGACTTCCAGTGCTTCTCGTCTCGTCATTTATTTTTCTCATCATTGGACTGGCACATAAACTACATAGGTGGGAGGGTATCATGTTCTTGGTGCTCTATGTGTTCTTCATACTGCAGCTGGTACAGAGTTGCTGTCAGGCGTAGACCGTGTCTTCATTGCTCCCAGATGGTGTGCTGCTCATTGATAAGCCGGTTGGCGTTTCTTCGTTCGATATCATTCGCCAGCTGCGCCGTCTGCGGGGCACAAAAAAGATGGGGCACGCTGGCACGCTCGACCCGCTTGCGTCGGGGCTCCTCATTGTTGCCGAAGGTGCTGCCACAAAACTTTTGCACGAGTTCCTCAAGCTACCAAAAACGTATGTCGCGGAGATATGTGTTGGTGAAAAGAGTGACACAGGTGACAGGGAAGGTGAGATCCTAGAGCGCACTAACGTGGCTCCGCTATCTGAAGAAACGATTCGCAGCGTACTCAGTGATATGGAAGCTGTACTGAGACTACCCGTACCAAAGTATTCGGCCATCAAACAGGGTGGGGAAGCGCTTTACAAAAAGGCAAGAAGGGGAGAGCACGTGCAAGTGCCCGTCAGAGAGATGCACGTTACCCGTGCAAAGCTCTTGTCACAAAGAACGGGAGACCGTTGTACATTCATTAACGTAGAATTTTCAGTTGAAAGCGGTGTCTATGTCAGATCACTTGCCGAGGAGTTTGGAAGACGTCTTGGGTACCCCGCACGTCTGGAAAACCTTCGTCGGACGCAGGTTGGTGAGTACAGAGTGGTAGATGCGATGCAACTTACTTCTCCCTCTTACTAAGCATCTCTTTTTGTCGTTGTTTCATTAGCTCTATGGCACGCACGGTCGCTATAGCCTCCTCTTCGTACCATTCTTCCGACAACTCTTCGCCCTCCGGTCCGATGCCCTCCGGAAAGGACTCTTTCAGTCGTGCGATCTCGTGCTTGACCTGCTGCTCCTCACGTTCACTTAGCTCGGCCTCGTCTATGTGTATTTGCTCTTTCCTTTTCTGTGCAGCCACGCGGCCACCCTTCCTACCACGAGCTTGTTGCCGCTTGCGCGCCTCTTTATCGCCCTCTGCTGCCTTTATGGCGTCGTTTTTGATCTCTGGGGGTTTCTCGTGGCTCATATGACTACAGCAATGCTTCAGTAACAACCTCTTTCACGAGGGTACCATCTGCCTTTCCCTTGAGTTCACCCATCACCGCACCCATGAGCTTGCCCATGTCAGACTTGTCTGAGACGTCAAGTGCCTCTTTCTTTTCACGCACCACACGTTCCACGTCCTCTTTGCTCATCTGCGCAGGTAGGTACACTTCCAACATCTTCGACTCTTCTTCCTCAAGGTCTGCGAGGTCATCCCGCTTGCCCTTGCGAAACTGTTCGCACGCGTCCTTACGTTGTTTGACCGCGCGCCGTATGAGGTCGAGTACTTCTTCGTCGCTCAGCTTGTCCTGTGGGGTACGCTTTGTGGCGGTGAGTTCGTTCGTGAAGCTGGTTACAAGTCCCCGCAACACCGTGAGGCGCGTTGTCTCCTTCGCCTTCATGGCAGCTTTCATGTCTTCACGGACTTGCTCTTGCAATGACATAACCTGTGCCGTCAGTATACCACAGGGTCCATACTGTAAATCCACAGCAGTGGAATTCGTCCTTTGTTGAGTGCCGTATGTTCTTTATACTTCTATGTATGGATCCTTCAAAAAAGGCATGGGAGTGCATGTCGCTCGACGAGGTGCACCGTTTGTTTGCTATTGACTACAGCGAGGGCTTAACACAAGACGAGGTGAGACGTCGTATCGAGCTGTATGGAGAGAATGTCTTCACGAAGGAGAAAGATCTCGGACTATTAGGAAGAGTGCTCGCGCAGTTCAAGAGCTCACTTGCCCTTATACTCCTTGCTGCTGGTATTGCCACGCTTTTTATCACGATCTACGTCGACCACGAGGCGTACGTGGACACCATCGTTATATTCCTTGCACTTGCCATCAATGTCATCATAGGCGTCCTGCAGGAGGAGCGCGCAGGTAAAGCGTTTGAAAAGCTCAACGCCTCACAACAGCGCCGCGCTATCGTTATCCGAAACGGCAAGCGCACCAACGTACCAACAGAGAACCTCGTACCGGGTGACATAGTCATACTCGAGGGTGGGTACTTCGTACCGGCAGACCTACGTATCACTGAGAAAAAGGACCTCAAGATAAATGAAGCGGCACTCACCGGCGAGTGGCTCGCGGTTGAAAAGACAAGCGAGAAACTTGAAACGGGACTGCCACTTGCAGAGCGTGCGAACATGGCGTGGATGGGAACGCTCATCGAGTCTGGCTATGGAAAAGGAGTCGTCGTAGCAACAGGCAGCAAAACACAGGTGGGCGCAATAGCACTTGAGCTTGGCACCATCGAAGACCAGGTTACACCCCTCCAGAAGAATATCCGGCGGGTCGCACGCTTTCTCTCATACGTCGTCGCTGGTGCACTTGTTGGTATCGGCATTCTCGGCCTTCTCAACAACATACCACTGCAGGACCTGATGCTTGTTGCTATTGCCGTTGCTGTGGCAACCATACCGTCTGGTCTCCCTGCAGCGGTCACTGTGGTGCTTGCGGTGGGTATGGAAGAGATACTGAAACGCGGCGGCCTCGTACGAAACCTCCTTGCCGCAGAAACACTTGGTGCAACGACCGTTATCCTCACAGACAAGACCGGTACCCTCACACAAGCACACATGCGTCTTACGGCGCTCCATAGCTACCAGGGCATTCGCGACCACTCTGTGGCGCCTACCAACGACAATCGCTACCTCCTTGAGCTCGCCGTACTTGAGTCTGACGCCTTCATTGAGGAGGGTGAGGACGCACCGGCCAAGCTCACGGTACACGGTCGGCCCATGGAGAAAGCCGTGGTGATGGCGGGGCTTGAGGCGGGCATCGCCCAAGACCAGCTCCTCGAGGAGCACAAACGCCTCGACTACCTACAGTTCACGTCCATACGACGCTACGGCGCTAGCCTCCATACACAGCATAAAAAGAAAACCCGTCGCCTCATATTTACAGGCGAACCGGAGAAGCTGCTGGCATCATCTGGCTACATACACCTGGAAGGCAAGAAACAAAAGATCACCGACCATGAGCGAAAACGCTTTACCGAAGTGCTGGCTGAGCAGACGAGCATGGGCAAACGCCTCATTGCTGTTGCATATCGTGACATGTCTATCGAAGTGATACCGGAAGAAGACCCCGAGTCCGACACACTCATGAAGAATATTGTCTTCATGGGTTTCATGTCGTTCGAAGATCCGATACGTGACGACGTTGGGGAGTCCATGGCGAAGGTACACGGAGCAGGCGCACAGGTCATTATGCTTACCGGTGACAACCCCGAGACGGCACACTACATTGCACAAAAGGTAGGTATCACCAAGCCAGGCGATGAGCTCGTCATTCGCGGTAACGAAATAGACGACTGGAACGACGCAGAGCTCTACACCAAGCTGCAGAGCGTACGGGTCATTGCACGTGCCATTCCTGCTCACAAACTCCGTATCGCTCGCGTGTTGAAGAACAACGGTGAGGTGGTTGCGATGACCGGTGACGGCATCAACGATGCACCCGCGCTCCGTGCCGCGAGCATTGGCGTGGCAGTAGGGGCCGGCACAGAGGTCGCAAAGGAGGCAAGTGACCTCGTGCTTATCGACAACAGCTTCTCCATTATTGTCGCGGCCATAGAAGAAGGGCGACGCATCATTGACAACCTTAAGAAGATCGTCGCATATCTCCTTTCCACCTCATTCAGTGAGATATTTGTTATTGGTGGTGCGCTCATCGGTGGTGCACCATTGCCACTCCTACCTGCGCAGATCTTGTGGGCGAACATTGTCGAGGAAGGTATGATGAGCTTTTCCTTTGCATTTGAAAAGAGCGACCCGCATGCCATGAAGCGCAACCCGCGTAGCGCACGGTCCAAGAGCATACTCACGAAAGAACTTCGTAAGCTCATTATTCTCGTATCGATCACCACAGGCATCCTTTTGATCGCTCTCTTCTACTGGTTGCTCTCACTTGGCATACCTGTCGAGGAGCTCCGCACGGTCATGTTCGTTGCGCTCTCACTTGACGCTATCTTCTTTAGCTTTTCATTGAAGTCACTCGACACGCCCATCTGGCGTATCAATCCATTCACCAACCGCTATCTCCTCCTTGCACTCGTGACGAGCATATTGCTTCTCATCCTCGCCCTAATATGGCCACCTCTGAAGAACCTCCTATCGCTCACCTCGCTGAACGGGTTTGAAATGATACTCCTTGTCGGTGTTGGGCTGCTCAACCTCACAACCATCGAGCTGATGAAGTACTTCTTCTTTGGCAAGACCTTTAAAAAGGATGCAAAGGTGGCAGAGGTGCTTGAACGCGGCTAGTGCGAAAGCTCCACGAAGGGTAGACTATGACCATGGAATTCATACTTGTTGTAGTGGTCGTACTGCTACTCATCACCAATATCGGTTTGGTGGTGTGGCTTGTACGAAGCAAGAAAGATACAAAAGACACTGAGGGTGTTCTTATGCTTCAGCAGCAGCTCCAAGACCTCTCGCAAACGGTCGACAGACGGCTGTCAGAGAGCAGTAAGCAGGTGCACCAGTCCGTCACCTCACAGTTGAGTGAAAGCTCGAAACTTATTCGAGAGGTGACCGAAGGCCTCACCAAGCTCGATGATACCAACAAGCAGGTGGTCTCGTTCGCGGAGGAGCTGAAACGACTACAGGATGTGTTGAAAAATCCAAAGCAACGCGGTGTCTTGGGCGAGTACTACCTCGAGTCGGTCCTCAAGAATGTGTTGCCGCCGGGTAGATATCAAATGCAGTACAAGTTCGAGGACGGGGAGGTCGTGGATGCCGTCATGTTCCTCGATAAGGACAAGATACTCCCCATCGACTCGAAGTTCTCACTTGAAAACTACAACAGATTATTGGAGGCGCACGATACAGGTCAACGTGAGAAGCTCGAGAAACTATTTCGTCAGGATCTCAAAAATAGAATTGATGAGACCAGTAAATACATACGCCCCAAGGAGAACACCATGGACTTTGCCTTCATGTTCATACCATCCGAGGGTATCTACTACGATCTCCTCGTAAATCAGGTTGGCGCCGTCAAAGCGAGCGCCCGAGATCTCATTGAGTATGCATTCAGGGACAAGAAGGTTATTATCGTCTCACCGACCAGTTTCCTTGCCTATGTGCAGACCGTACTGCAGGGCTTACGCGCGCTTGAGATAGAGGAGAGTGCAAAGGAAATACGCATAAGGGTAGAACAGCTCGGCCGCCATCTCGGTGCCTACAACGAGTACTTCTTAAAACTGGGCAACTCGCTCGGTACAACGGTAAACCACTACAATGCAGCGGGGAAAGAACTGGGAAAGGTAGACAAGGACGTCCTGCGTGTCACAGGTGAGTCTCCAACATTGGACAACCTGGCGCTCGAGAAACCGCAGGTCGAATCGGAACGATAGTGTTGACACACACATTTTTTTATGACTATATGCAGGTAGTCACTCTTGGAGGTACCTATCATGTCTGACCAGTTCGAGTCCGTCGCATTCCAGCTCTTCGGTCTTGTATCGCTCTACATGCCGACGAAGGAATGGGAGCGACTCCAGTACAACCGCCACATCCTCATGAGACTTCTTGATGCATCGGATGAGGAGATGGATAAAGCATTCAGGAGTATTGAGACCTTTCGTGCGCTGGGAGAGTATTTACGCGACCAGCTCACGTATGAGGGTATGTTCGAAGAACCGCCTGATACGGATACGACTCACTGAAACGGGGCTTTTGCCCCGTTTTCACTTGCATGAATGTGATAAATGGTGCATACTATCGCGACTATGGCATTTGCAATAATTGAAACGGGAGGCAAGCAATACAAGGTCGCCGAAGGCGATGTACTTCGTATAGAAAAGCTCACCGGTCAGACCGAGGGTGACACGGTCGTTTTTGACAAAGTACTGCTTTTGAATGATGGAAAGACCACGAAGGTAGGTACCCCATACCTCAAAGGCACGACAGTGGAAGTCTCTCTCAAGGAGGAGGGGCGTGGCAAGAAGCTTTGGATACAAAAGTTCAAGAGCAAGAGCCGCTATAAGCGACGTATGGGTCACAGACAGGCCTACGCGAAGGTTGCTGTCAACAAGGTGAAGTAACAAACGACCGCCCAGAGCCATGCTCCGGGCGGTTTTACTATTTGTGTATAAGAGTGCTGCTGAACACTACCCCTGCGCCCATGTCTCGCGCAACACAGTTCAGTGCTATACCAAACGAACGAGCTGCGTGATGAACGTGAAGTTTGCGAGCCCTGTCACTAAAGCTCCTCTCATCGCGTATCTTGATGCAGAGCGGTGTGCCGTTCAGTCCATCATGCCGACCAATCTCTTCGGGCAAGATGAACTCGATGTCCTGATTGCGTGGACTTTGCCTGGCGAAGACCGCCGCTTTGATGAGAAGCTGTCTGAGCACTACAACGTCGTATTCACGGTCTGACGTACGTACAGAGACGTGGAGACACTGTTCGCGGGGTAGTGGAGGCGTTTTTTGTGTGTTGCTCTCCACAACTTGCTCCTAGGTAGTTGAAACGAAATGCTGTAAATCCATGTATACTATACAACTTTATCTGCGTTTGTCAATTTCTAGCACGCACTGTGAATTCAGACCATCTATAACACAATCGAGCTGATAGTTCGTCAATATAACAATTGCCTGGAATTACCGTTAAATGAAGTAACAAACACCATGTGTGGCATTATCGCATATACTGGCAGCAAGCCTGCCAGTCCTATACTCATTGAGGGTTTGAAGGTGCTCGAGTATCGCGGGTATGACTCGGCTGGTCTTTACGTGCCTGGTGCAGGAGTACACAAGGCGGTTGGCCCTGTTCAAGCTCTGGCCGACGCAATTCCGGGACTTCTTCCGGGAACGGCAGGTATGGGTCACACTCGCTGGGCAACACACGGTAATCCGAGCTTGGAAAATGCACATCCACATACTGACCAGAACGGCACCATTTTTCTAGTACACAATGGCATCATTGAAAACTATATGGAGCTCCGAGAGAAACTTGTCGAACAGGGTCATACGTTTACATCAGAAACAGACACTGAGGTATTGGCGCATTTAATCGGAGTGGAGTATGAGGCAACCCACGACATGCCTGCTTCGGTCGTGGCAGCACTGCAATCGGTGCGTGGCACGTATGGGTTAGCTGTCATGGCTGAAGATACGCCTGATACCATAGTAGCAGTACGACTGGGCAGTCCAATAGCGATTGGTGTGAAAGAACAAGAGTTCTTTGTTGCAAGTGATGCTGCTCCCATGTTGAGACACACAAACTCGATCATATATCTTGAAGATGGCGAGTACGCTGTAGTAACGCCTCAGGGCTACACCGTATACTCTTTTTCACATCGGCAGCAAGAGCGCGAGCCAGAGATTGTGGACATGCAGGTTGAGGACGCAGATAAGAACGGACATCCGCATTACATGCTCAAGGAGATACTTGAGGTGCCATCCGTGTTGGAAAATGGGACTCGCGGTCGAATTCTCATGAAAGAGGGGAACGCAAAGCTCGGTGGACTTGTGGACCGTGAGGACGTCTTACGTGACGTAGAACGACTGATTATTGTTGGGTGCGGCTCCGCGTACTATGCAGGTATGGTCGGCAAGCTGTTGGTGGAGGACATCGTGGGTATACCAGCACATGTAGAATTGGCAAGCGAGTTTAGACACCGTTCGATGTTGGCAGATGAGAACACGGCAGTCCTTGCCATTTCACAGTCTGGAGAGACCGCGGACACACTTGCGGCCATTCGGGAAGCAAAACGACGTGGACTTACCACCGTCGGTATAGTCAACGTCGTAGGCAGTTCGATCGCACGTGAGACTGATGTTGGCATCTACAATCACGCCGGTCCGGAGATGAGCGTAGCCAGCACCAAGGGATTTCTCAGTCAGTTGGAATTGCTTGTGCTCTTTGCCTTGTACATGGGTCGCATGCGTTCGCTCACTCAGGCGCAGGGCGCAGAACTTGCTATGGAGTTGCTCCGCCTACCCGAAAAGGTGCGGATGATACTGAGCGAGCGTCATAAACTTAAACTACTTGCAGAGGAGTACCTAGGGTACGACGATTTCTTGTTTATCGGACGTGCGTACAACCTGCCGACGGCGTTTGAAGGTGCCCTCAAGCTTAAGGAGGTCTCATACGTACACGCGGAGGGATACGGAGCCGGCGAAATGAAGCACGGTCCCATAGCGATGATAGACGACATATTTCCGACAGTGGGTATCATGCCGCTTGATTCCACCTACAGTAAGATGCGAAGTAGTATTGAGGAAATACGAGCACGAGATGGCAAGGTGATTATTGTTACAACTGACGGCAATACTGGGGTCGAACGACTTGCAGATGACGTCGTGTACATACCTGAAACCAAGGAGTGTTTAACACCGATACTGGCAAACGTACCTCTCCAATTGTTTGCATACTATATGGGCGTGCTGCGGGGTGTGAATGTCGACCGGCCAAGGAACTTAGCAAAGAGTGTAACCGTTGAGTAGCATCAGTGTCGTCCGCTGAGTGCATTCTTCATTGTTTCGGTGTCGACATACTCTAACTCAGTTCCAGTTGACAAACCCCTGCCGAGTTCCGAAAGCACAAGCGCTGGTTGCCGTCCAGTCGCTTCAATACGTTGTTTGACGTACGCAGCGGTGTCCTCGCCTTCGGTTGTCGCACTCAGTGCAAATATGACCTCACGTAGGTCCAGGTCCTCCGCTAGTCTTTCCAGCAGGGTACTAATACGGATGCGCTTCTCCGGATCCTTGTCCAACAAGCTGGTGGTACCACCGAGTATGAAATACTTCCCAGTGTATGTTCCAGTTCGCTCTATATTTTCCAGGTCAACGTCCTTTTCTACAAGCATGAGTAGTGTGCTGTCGCGCTGACTATCAGCACACAGCGCGCATTCCTTCACGTTGGGTGAACCTTGAAACAGCCGCTGGCATTTACTACATGTAAAGACTGATTTTTGCGCAGAGATAAGCGTGGTGCAGTACTTGTCGACCCAGCGTTTATCTTTACGTACGAACCAGTGCGCTAAACGACGAGCTTGGCGCGGGCCGATGCCAGGTAGTTCGCGCAAGAGCTCCGTCAGATTGTTCAGAACGTCACTCACAGGCCCTACCATTCGTCTTCTCCAGTGCTTGAGGTTTCCAGTGCAGCAAAACTTGATTTTTCTATGCTCAAGAACGAAGTCTTCTTGTCATCAAAGTACAGCTCTATCTTGCCGACCGGTCCATTTCTGTGTTTTTCAACCATTATCTCCGCTATATTTGGTCTATCCGAATTATCGTTCATCTTATCATCACGGTGAATGAACATTACGACATCAGCGTCCTGTTCAATTGAACCAGAGTCCCGTAGGTCAGAGAGCCGTGGCGTGCCGCGACGTTGTTCAATCGCACGTGAGAGTTGGGACAGGGCAAGGACGGGAACTTCCAGCTCTCGTGCGAGCGACTTCAGCGATCGTGATATTTCGGTCACTTGCTGAACGAGGGAGTCCGCAGCATGCTTACCCGCCGGTGCCATCATTTGCAAGTAGTCAACAATAATGAGCCCAAGCCCGTGCTCTCTCTTGAGGCGTCGCGCAACAGAACGCATGGCAAGGATATTATTTGCGGGCTTGTCATCAATGTACATGGGTGCAGTGGAGAGGTGGTCTATGGCTTCACGCACCTGTTCAAACTCCTTATCTGTCGTTAGCTTTCCGGTACGCAACTTCCATGCATCGACGCGCGCTTCAGCCGCGAGCATGCGGTCAACGAGTTGCTGACTGCTCATTTCGAGTGAAAATATCCCGACTGGCGTATTGTGCTGTATTGCTGTTTGACGTGCGATATCGAGTGCGAGTGCCGTCTTTCCCATCGAAGGTCTTGCCGCAAGAATGATAAGGTCCGACGGCTGGAAACCCGCAAGTAGTTTGTCGAGATCTTTGAATCCGGTAGGCACCCCGCGAAGTTCGTCTCCAGACTTGTGCAGGTGATCGATACGTTCCCACGCCTCGCCCAGCGACTCCTGCATGGAAACAAACTTGTGTAGTGTCGGCGCATCGGTAACCTCGTACATACGTTTTTCTGCAGCTTCCAGTACTTCTTCAAGATCACTGCTTTCGTCAAAACCAAGTTCTGCGATGAATTCTGCTGCATCTATAAGACCGCGCAAAGTTGCACTTTTCTGCACAAGGTCTGCGTAGTGATGCGCATTTGCCGTTGCAGGGACTGTATTAACAAGCTCTGCAAGATAGCTTTCGCCCCCGGCTCGTTCAAGGTCCTTGTTTGCTTTCAGCCGTGCAGACACTGAGAGAATGTCTATTGGATCACTTTTTATGAACAGCTCTCGCATCGACTTGTATATGATGCGGTGTTTTTCTACATAAAACTTGTCTACAGAAAGCATGTCTGAAATATCGTACATGCAATCACTTTTAAGCATGATAGCTCCGAGTAGTGCTTTTTCTGCGTCGATGGCTTGAGGCGGCACACGTGTACCAGTAGGACTATCACTCATGGATACGTATTGTACCATCATCTGCGAGACGTGCATTTCCATGTGAGAGGGGATAGCATGTGTATAGAACGAATCCACTACCAACGCTAGTGTACTGAGCTGTATGGTCGTTGCATTCTACGGTACTATGTACGTCATGAGACCAATAGAGCATCATGCCATCCTGATTGAAGGTCCGCTTGCAGAAGGTCTCTCCGCTGCTGCTGAATACTCGAGCGACGTTTTCAACATACATACCATCGGCAACCCTGACTACCTTGTACACAGTGTAGACAGTTTTACCGTGGAAGATGCGCGAGAGTTGAAGAGACGAGCAGGGCAGACACCTCTGGGCTCACACCAGACATTCGTGCTTACCTTTGAACGAATTTCTCACGCTGCACAAAACGCGCTCTTAAAACTTTTGGAAGAACCGGCACCGGACACGTCGATCATTCTTGTTGTACCAACGGCACGTATACTACTCTCAACCGTTCGCTCTCGTCTTGCACATTTGCCGAAGCTTCAGACGCTACGTGCTTCCACAGAGGGAAGAGGGTTTCTGGCGCTCGATCCGCCAGCACGGAGTAAGAGCATCGCACACATGGTAAAGGAAGGTGACCGCGTGGCTGCAAGGAAGTTGTGTGATGCCCTAGAGCTCGAACTCTATGAGAGAGACACTCGAGAATCTAGGAAGGCATTGGTAGAGGTGGCTTACGTCCGTAAGTACGTTGGTGACGCAAGCAGTTCATTGAAAATGCTGCTTGAACATCTCACAGTCACGCTCTAGACGCTCACGGAGACCGTACATCATGGATGACATTGAAAAGAGAATAGACACACTTGAGAGAAAGCTTGATGCGATCTTGCAGTCGGTGGAACGGACTCGGAGGTACTTTATGATGTTTCTTGTAGCGTCACTCCTTATGGTTGTATTGCCTTTACTCGGCCTGGCAATCGTTATACCCAAGGTACTGCGTCTATATACATCTGTACTCTGACGGGTCTGGAGTACGTGAGAACATGTACGTTTTCAACATGCTGTCCACACAATCCACCACGAGCTGGGCTTGACGCAAGAGACAAACTTTGGTTGCTGAGATACACTGTACGTATTAGCAGTAAGTAGCAGTAATGAAGTCGCGTATGGCAACTGAACGACTCGCTCGTGATGCCCTGCGACTATCGATTCTGTTGGCGACGATAGCGCTTGTCGCTGCAGGGGTCGTAGCATCACTGTAGTAGCGGGTAAACACCATCATACAAGCATACTCACGTGCACTTCACGGGGCAGGGTTGTTCAGTACCACACGTTGTGTGGCTTTTTTTTGCCCGGCGCAGGTGGTGACGTTGCTTCACGCTGTTACCAGTTTCTGCTACAATGCGATTCTACGTTACCAAACATCTATGTACGATTTTACTTCACTTAAAGAAGCTCTTGCCTCTGCCACGCAGCACTATAAGACTGAACTTGCGGCCATACGCACCGGTCGTGCAGCTCCGGCGCTGCTCGATAGTATCCGTGTTGAATCCTACGGCAGTCTGGTACCGCTAAACCAGGTAGGTGGTATCACAGCAGAAGACGCACGGACGCTGCGCGTGTCCGCGTGGGATCTTGGGCAGGTTAAAGCTATTGAAACCGCCGTCAGCGAAGCCGACCTAGGCGCCTCTATCAGTACTGATGAAAAGGGTGTGCGTATTTCGTTTCCTGAGCTGACAAGCGAACGGCGCGAACAGTTGACGAAACTCACTCGGTCAAAACTTGAAGACGCACGTACAGCGGTCCGTATTGCCCGCGATGAGACGTGGCAAGGTATCCAGAAACAGGAAAAGAATAAGGAACTAAGCGAAGATGAAAAGTTTTCGGCGAAAGAATCAATGGAAGCGATCGTAAAGGAAGTCAATGATGAGCTTGAGCAGCTCGCGAAGAAGAAAGAGCAGGAACTTCAGGCATAGCCCCACACGTACATGACCATCGTACTATTTCTTGTCGTACTATTTGTACTCATACTTGTTCATGAGTTTGGTCACTTTGTCGTCGCAAAGTGGTTTGGAATACGTGTAGATGAGTTTGGTATCGGGTTTCCGCCCAAGGCGTTTGGAAAAAAAGTGGGTGAGACAGAATACACGTTCAACTGGCTGCCGATAGGTGGTTTTGTAAGGATATGGGGTGAGGACCCCACGGAAGATCAGTCAGAGGACCCTGATAGCGAACGTAGCTTCGTCAACAAGCCGCGCCTAGTTCAGGCCGCCGTCTTGATAGCAGGAGTTGCCATGAATGTGCTGCTTGCATTCGTGCTCTACACGCTTGTCTACATGTTTGGTGTACCCGCATCCATCAGTGAGACTGAGACCGAACGACTGCATGAGGCATCACTGATGGTCCAGTACATCGTTCCAAATTCACCTGCTGACCAAGTGCTCACTGAAGGAGATGTCATTACTGGTATCAGATCGTCGGACGACTTCGTGGGGTATGGGGAAACCCTGCTTCCAAGTGGACTATCTACATTCATAAGTGAGCGACCTGATGAGGAGCTTTCGATGGATATTGTGCGGGGTGGTGATCCAATGACCGTAACAGTCATCCCGGAAATAGGCGTCAACGAACAGCACCCTGAACGCGCGGCTGCCGGCTTCAGCATGGACCTTATTGTCATGGAACGTCATTCATTTCTATCCGCGGCACATCAGGCGTTCGCGCGGACATACATCTCGCTTATCCTCATTACTCAAGGTCTGGGGGGTCTACTTGTTGATGCAGTTCAGGGTGATGCGGACTACTCCCAGGTAGCAGGCCCCGTTGGGATTGTTGGACTCGTGGGTGATATGGCATCACTCGGCATGTCCTGGCTGTTGATATTCACGGCGTTTATCTCATTGAACCTCGCCGTTATTAATCTTCTCCCAATACCTGCACTGGATGGAGGCAGACTTGTGTTCGTCATTATCGAATCGATAATTCGTCGCCCAATACGGCCGATCATAGCGACGCGCGTGAACCAGATTGGCTTTATTTTCCTCCTCTCTCTCATGTTTCTGATTACGGTGAACGACGTCATTAACATTTTTGATTAGGACACCTTGTTGTCTTTTTTGACCATACCGTACAATTGCAGTACGATTGTGCTACTATGCGTCAATCACAGCTCTTCACGAGAACACGTAAACACGCACCCTCTGACGAGGTATCGAACAATGCACAGCTCCTGATTCGTGCCGGTTTTCTACATAAAGAACTTGCTGGCGTCTATACGTTTCTCCCGCTCGGGTTACGGGTTCTCGAACGCATCAACACCATCATTCGTGAAGAGATGAATTCACTCGGTGGCACGGAGATACTTTGTTCGGCACTCCAAGATAAGGCCGTGTGGGAGGCCACAGGACGGTGGGATAGTGGGGATGTGGATGTGTGGTTCAAAACGAAACTGAAGAATGACACGGACCTGGGCCTCGGGTTTACACATGAAGAGCCAATTACGCGAATGATGCGTGAACACATTAGTTCGTACCGTGATCTTCCGCGCTACGTCTACCAAATACAGACAAAGTTTAGAAATGAGTTGCGTGCAAAGAGTGGTATCATGCGCACGCGGGAATTCCCGATGAAGGATCTCTACTCGTTCAATCGTGATACCGCCGGGCTTGAAGAATTCTACAATGAAGCTTCTGACGCATACCTCCGAATTTTTGAGCGTGTAGGACTCGGTGCATCCACATACAAAACGTTCGCAAGCGGTGGTTCGTTTAGTAAATACAGCCACGAATTTCAAACCATATCAGATGCAGGCGAGGACACGATCTATGTTGATAAACAACGCAGTGTTGCAGTCAATAAGGAAGTATTAAATGATGACGTGCTGACAGACCTGGATCTACAACGAGAGGATCTGGTAGAACATAGGGCGATAGAAGTAGGGAACATATTCAAACTCGGCAGCAAGTTCTCCGACGCGCTTGGGTTGACATATAAGGACGAACAGGGACAAGAGCAACCGGTCATAATGGGTTCATACGGTATCGGTCCTAGCAGAGTACTTGGCACGGTGGCTGAGGTGCTGTCTGATAGCAAGGGACTTGTCTGGCCGCGCGAGGTGGCACCATTTGCTGTACACATTGTCCGCTTGGGTGATGGCGAACGTGTTGTCTCTAGTGCTGACGCCCTGCACGCGACGTTGAGGGCGACAGGAGTCGATACACTCTACGACGAACGCCCGCTTCGTCCGGGTGAGAAGTTTGCCGACGCAGATCTCATGGGTCTGCCAGTCCGCGTTGTGATAAGCGACAAGACGATAGAGTCTGGTACGTATGAGGTTTCGCTTCGGTCCTCTGGAGAGGTCCAGATGCAGACGGAGGAACAGCTGCTCGAGGAGCTTTCATAACGACCGCTGGTGGAAGACCATGACACTTTTTTCTACATTCGTACAACCGTTTAGCAATGACATTGGTATAGACCTTGGTACGGCGAACAGCTTGGTGTACCTACGTGGCAAGGGCATCATAATCAATGAGCCTTCGGTTGTAGCGCTAAACTTAAAGACCGGTCAGGTGGTGGCGGTTGGTAGGCAGGCCAAAGAGATGCTTGGTCGTACTCCGCAACACATACGTGCCGTACGCCCTCTTGTGAACGGTGTTGTTTCTGATTTTGAGGTAACCGAAGAGATGCTCTCGTACTTTCTGCGCAAGGCACAAGCGGGTACCCGCGCGCTCATTGGGCCGCGTGTTGTCATCGGTGTTCCGTCCGGTATAACCAACGTTGAGTCACGTGCTGTGAGGGACGCGGCAAAAAACGCTGGCGCCCGTGAAGTGTATATTGTTGAAGAACCGATTGCCGCTGCTATCGGAATGCGACTACCAATACATGAACCGCGCGCAAGTATGATCGTCGACATTGGCGGCGGTACGACCGACATTGCGGTTATTGCACTGAACGGTCTTGTGCGGTCAAAGAACCTACACGTTGCGGGTGACAGGTTGAACATCGACATCATCGCACACCTGAGGGATGAGTTTAAGATAGTTATTGGTGAGGGTACAGCGGAGGATCTGAAGTTTGCAGTATGTTCTGTGCTTGAAGAGGATGCTCCCCTTGAAGCACCAGTGCGGGGTCGTGACCTTGTCACTGGCCTCCCCAAGGAGGTGGTCATCACTGACGAGGATGTGCGTGACGCCATAGCGGGAAGCGTCGACGCGATCATTGAAGCGATTCGTGAGGTACTGGAGGAAAGTCCACCCACGGTCGTATCTGACATCATGGGAGTTGGCCTCAACCTTACCGGTGGTGGTGCACTCATTCATGGTGTCCCTGAGCTACTTCAGACAATGTTAGAGCTTCCTGTAAACATTGCAAATGATCCCCTCACCTCGGTCGCGCGCGGCACAGGTACGATTGCCGAGAAGCTTCACGAGTACAGTGATATACTGCTAGACGAAGATGCTCTACCAAACCTCGAGACGACGTAGCACAACAACGAAGCGCTTTTTGCCGCTCGTACCCGCAGGTGTTGCCTGTGTGTTGGTCGTGATGCAGTTTGAGGTACCCACATTTCTTGCGAACATGGCGCATGCGGCTGCTGCCCCACTGTGGGATGTTCGTGATGCAGTGCATGCACACTACGAAGATTCCAAACTTGCGGACATCGAGCACGACCGCCTTATTGATGAACGGGTGGCACTTACAGAGGAGCTTGCAACGCTTCGCCGTGAGAACTATAGCGTTTCGATACTCAAAGATGATAACGAGCGTCTGCGTAAGGCGCTCGGTCGTGCTGAACGGGAAACCGGTCTCATACCTGCAGCAGTCCTACACGACAATGCGCGTGAGCCATACGGCACCATGGTGATAGATGTCGGCGCTGACAGAGGCGTACGCGAAAGTATGTTGGTTACTACCACAGATGGTGCTGCTTTGGGGACTGTAGTGCGTGCGCTTGACGAGCACTCTGTTGTTTACTTGTTTACGTCGCATAGTTCGCGCATAAATGCGCTGCTTGCAGGTTCAAGTACCCTGAGTGTTATGTTGGAGGGTCATGGTGCCGGTAGCATGGAAATGCGTCTGCCGCGAAGTGTACACGTTACCGTAGGTGACGCGGTTCTTCTTACAACGTTTCCCACCTATCCAGTTGGTTATGTTGCTGCGGTACAATCCGAGCCGGAGGATGCGTTCCACACCATATACGTAACTCCCCCGATGAATAGCTACTCGGTACGGTACGTGCTCGTAGATACGGTTCATCAGGTCGAACTTTTGCAGCCAGAGGCGGATGAGAGTGCGGGTCTCAACCAAGGGGAAGTAACTGAATAGTATGAACACGCTCGGGCACAACACTATCCCACTACAATGGTACTTCGCACGTATCATAGGAGATGTGCTGGTGATTTTTTCGGCGTTCATGGGTTGGTTTTGGCCAACGGTCGTGCTTGCACTGCTGCTTGTGTTTACCGTGCGTGCGTATGAGGTGCTTGTTGCAACTGTCATTCTCGATAGCGTACTTGCACCTATCACCGGTCTGCCGGTCGGAGATTTTTTGAGTACGAGCATACTACTATGTGCAAGCACGCTGGCACTGTACCTCTTCAGAATCACCCGCTACATACCATTTATGTGATATGGCACGAAACAGAAAAAATGATGATACTCTGATGTCTCCTGAGGAGATACTTCTCGATGCGCACAATTTACCGTTGTACGATCCTCGACGGTTGGAGGGCCGACTCAACAGACCCATTGGTCCCACTTCTCTTGCACCACTCATATATATACTTTTATTGGTAAGCGTTCTTTTACTTGTTCGAACGGGACAGCTGATGGCAGTACAGGGAGAAGAGTATACGCTGCTCTCTGAAAATAACCGTCTGGGGCACTCACTACTTTTTGCGGAGCGTGGCATCATCTACGATCGAAATGACGTACCGCTTGCGTGGAACGTCCCTCATCTTGAGGATGGCGTCATCGAAGAGTATGATGATCGCGCCTACGCAACTACGACGGGCGTGGGTCATGCGCTTGGATATGTCCGTATGCCCGCGAGAGACGCCAGTGGTGTCTTATATCGTGAAGGTGTGGAGGGTGTGTCGGGCGTAGAGCTTGTGTACGATGAACGCTTGCGAGGTAAGAACGGTTCAAAGATTGTTGAGACTGACGCACGTATGCAGATAGTGAGCGAGGGCGTGGTGGAAGAACCGGTTCCGGGTAAGCACGTGCGCTTGTCGATCGATTCGCGACTACAACAGTCGCTCAATAACTTCATTGCACAGTTGGCCGACGAGATACCCTTCCGTGGAGGCGCGGCTATTCTCATGGACGTGAAGTCAGGAGAGATCCTCGCGCTCACAAGCTATCCCGAATTTATCTCTGACGACATGGTGGCGGGTGACGTTGATCGTATCGCTCTCTACACTACGGATGCTCGTACACCATTTCTCAATCGTACGGTTGCAGGCCAGTACACCCCCGGTTCCATAGTCAAACCCTACCTAGCAGCAGCCGCATTAAACGAGGGCATAGTGCGTCCAGAGACAAGTTTTATATCAACAGGCGCACTTCGTCTGGCAAATCCGTACATACCGGGTCAGTATTCAACGTTTACGGATTGGAGGGCTCACGGTGTGGTGGATATGCGTCGAGCGCTTGCTGTATCGTCAAATGTGTACTTTTACTACATCGGAGGAGGTTTCAATGATCAAGAGGGACTTGGAATTGAAAGAATTGAACGGTACATGCGCTTGTTTGGTTTCGGTATGCCCACCAACATAGCGTTAGCGGGAGAACGCCATGGCACCATACCATCACCTGCATGGAAGGAGGAGTCGTTCCCTGATGACGCGCAGTGGCGTATAGGCGACACATACAATACTGCCATAGGTCAGTACGGATTTCAGGTGACGCCCATACAGGTCGTCCGTGCGGTCGCTGCGATTGCAAATAACGGTCTGCTGCTCACCCCACGTCTCGAAACCGATATTACACAGTATGGTGCTCGACCGATCGACATTCCAGACACGCATCTTCAGGTGGTACGAGAGGGTATGCGCCAAGCTGTACTGGACGGCACCTCGCAAGGTCTGAATGTGCCGTATGTTGCCATTGCAGCAAAGACGGGAACAGCTGAGGTTGGAGTGAGCAAAGATCACGTACATTCCTGGACCATGGGCTTTTTCCCGTACGAGGAGCCACGATACGCCTTCGTCGTCATGATGGAGCATGGGCCGCGAAAGAACCTTATTGGGGGCACCTACGTCATGCGTCAATTTCTTGACTGGATGCACGAACATACGCCCCAATATCTTGGACTCACGACCGACGAGTAGTGTTTGCATGTAGGATGCGGCGTGTTTGTTTTCATACTTACCCGTGGTATACTCGCCTAGACCACATATTTAACCGTCCGTTGACACGATTGCATGAACGACGAAACCCAATATCTAACACAAGAAAAATACGATGAACTCAAACAGGAGCTTCAGTACCTTACGACGACTCGTCGAAAGGAAATAGCTGAAAGTTTGGAGTATGCGCGTTCACTCGGTGACCTTTCTGAAAACGCTGAGTATGCTGAAGCACGTGAACTACAGGCAGCAACTGAGGAACGTATACGTCATTTGGAAGGCATACTTGCGACGGCGCAGATCCTAAAACATAAGAAGAGCGATGCAGTGACCCTTGGGTCAAAAGTTGCCATCTCAAAGAAGGGTGAGAAGGAAACACATGAATACAGCATCGTTGGTTCTGAAGAAACGGACATGCTCGAGCGGAAACTCTCGCACCTATCCCCGCTTGGCGAGGCGATGATGGGAAAGAAAAAAGGTGAAGAGTTTACCTTTGAAACGCCAAGCGGTCGTCAGAAGTATACGATTGTCTCGGTGGAGTAACGTCCATGACTGACGAGGAGCGCACAGAAACACTTGAAGAGTTGCGCGCTGAGCGTATTGAAAAAGGTGCGCTTCTCCAACAGCGCGGGTATAAGCTCTATCCGAGCGAGAGCAAGCGAACGCACGAGCTCAGTGTAGTGCGCGAACGTTTTGAAGCCCTGCAACAATCCGAGGAAAAGATTACGGTTGCCGGCCGTGTTATGAGCATACGAAGGCATGGAGGCGCCATGTTCGTGGACATCTTCGATGGTACCTCAACGCTACAGGGATACCTCAAGCGAGATGAGGTGGGGGAGGAGACCTTTGACCTCTTTGCGGATACCGTCGACCGAGGAGATATACTGGAACTATCCGGAACGCTCATGACCACCAAACGTGGGGAGCCCTCACTATTGGCTGATGTCTGGCGAATGCTCGCAAAAAGTCTGCTACCGGTGCCCACACAACATTTTGGTATCAAAGATGAAGATGAGCGATATCGCAAGAGGTACCTGGATATTCTATTGGATACGGAACTAGCAGAGCGTGTGCGAAGACGCTCAAAGTTTTGGAGTGCCGCACGAGGGTTCCTGTTGTCACGCAACTTTCTAGAGGTTGAAACCCCGGTACTGGAGACTGCACCCGGCGGTGCTGAAGCACGACCGTTTACCACACACCACAATGCTCTGGACATGGAGGTACATTTACGAATTTCTGCAGGTGAGCTTTGGCAAAAGAAACTTATGGTAGCAGGACTACCCAAAACGTTTGAGATCGGACGCATCTTTCGCAACGAGGGTATGAGTAGTGAACACCTGCAAGACTACACGCAGCTTGAGTTTTACGAGGCGTACAGCGACTATGAAAAAGGTAAAAAACTGGTGCGTGAACTGTATATACACCTGGCACAGGAAACCTTTGGCAGGACGGAATTTATCATTCGAGACCATAAGATAGATCTTAGTGCAGAGTGGGAGGATTATGACTTTTCACAGATCATCCAAGACAGCTATGGATTCGACCCAAGGACCGTCGTAGAGGAGGAAGCGATTGCCGCGCTTGAGAAAGCTGGCATACAGCCCGGTGCGGGTAAGCCGATGAATCGCGAAAGGGCAGTCGACATGCTTTGGAAAGCCTGTCGTGCGGCGCTTTCAGGTCCTGGGTATCTCGTGAACGTACCTGTGTACCTTGAGCCACTGGCAAAACGCAGCGAGACGGATGAAACTGTTGTTGATAGGTTCCAAATCATACTTGCCGGTAGTGAAGTGGGAAAGGGATTTTCGGAACTCAACGATCCTATCGATCAGGCAGAGCGATTCGCACGGCAGGAAGAGCTTCGTAAGGCAGGCGACGACGAAGCGCAGTTTGCCGATGCAAACTTTGTGGAGGCACTTGAGTACGGCATGCCACCAACATTTGGCTTCGGTGTATCTGAACGTTTGTACAGCTTCCTGGAAGATGTCCCGGTGCGTGAAGGACAACTCTTCCCGCTCATGCGGCCCAAATCGTAACGACCACAGGAAGTATTCGAGTGGACGTACGCTTGTGGTACGACCAACGTCATAGTACTACTACAAACATACAAATAACCCCGGCCAATGGCCGGGGTTGTGCATAGTACTAATCTACTTCAACTTTATACTCATGCTCTGCAAACCAAGTGTGCGGTACAACCACGATTCCTGAATCGGTAACGTGGAATCCTCGTGCCCGATCTTCATCGTGATCTTCTCCGATCTTCGTATCTGCTGGTATAACATGTCGGACGTTGTTTGGCTTATCGCGAGGATCATCGACGATCACCTTGTTGAGTACGCAGTCTGGTTCGACAATCGTTCTTCCTAGGAGAATGCAGCGCTGGACGGTAGAGTACGAGATACTGACGTATCTACCAGACGTCGTGTAGCGAACAGTCGACCCTGTACACACATCACCACCAGACCAATGATTGTTTGACGTGATGTTGTCTGCCGGTCGCCCGGACTCTGCGTCATTGGGGCCGCCCTCCTTAAATGGCGGTGTCTGGTCGGAAATGGTTCTCATCTGCCACTGCATGCTGAGAAGATTCAGCTCTGGGTAGTTGCTGTTAAAATTCTGATGCTCTTCCCAGTACGCGTCTATGGTACCGATGTCACGCCAGACCGCTTTGCGCTGTCCGGGTGCTGGATGATCAGAGAATGGAAACGCAACAACCCGCAGCCCGTCGTTAACCATCTTTGGAATGACATTGTATCCAAAATCGTGCCCCGATCGCCTGTCCGAGGAGTCGTCCTCAAGGTATCGTTCGAGGACCTCCCGTTTGAACACGTATACACCCATCGAACAGTAGGAATGGTCAGAGTCGTGGGGTATGGGATCAGGATTCTCTGGCTTCTCAACAAACTTTATGATCTCGCATTTACCGTTAACGCCCAAGACGCCAAGCCCGCGTGCCTCCGCAAGCGATGTGGTGACCGCCATGATGGAAACATCAGCATTGCGTTCCTCATGAAACTGCAGGAACCTGCTGAAGTCGGCCATGTAAAGATGGTCACCCGCAACAACGAGAACGTGTTCCTTACCTGCCACAAAGTCAAGGTTCTGATACACTGCGTCAGCAGTGCCCGTGTAACGATAGTGTCCGTCTATGCCTCTTGGTGAGAGCACGTCAAAGTAATCTCCCGTGCCGCCGGGCCATTCAGGCCAGGCATTGCGAATGTGACGCCAGAGTGGCGCGCCTTCCGCTTGAGTAAGCACTCCTACTTCACGTAGTCCACTATAGTAGAGACATCTACAGACAAAATCGCCTATGATCCATTTGCCACCGAAGGGTACTGCTGGCTTTGCACGCTTGTCCGTTAACGGATACAAACGTGTGCCGCCACCTCCTGCAAGTGCAAACGTACCGACGTTCGTCATGATCGGTTTTTCCATTCTGGTATTCCTCCATGTGAAAGTGTGGTCCGTCGACTACAGTACACCCTAAGGGCGCACATCGTCAACCAGGTCGATGGACTACTTCTCTTTCTTTTTAACAGCTCGACGGCTTTTTTTCTTTGGCTCTGCGAATATTTCAAGCGCGCGTGGGAGCTCTATCGAATAGACGTCATCGGTCTTCAGTGAGCGGAAGTCGTCCTCGTGGACAACGTACGGTCCAAAACGGCCAACACTCGCCGTAATGGGCTCATTGGTTTTTGGATGGTTGCCGAGAACGCGTGGTATTGAAAGGTACTTCAATGCGTCATCGTACGTGACCTCGTTCGGATTGACACCTCTCGGTAAACTCGCGCGCTTTGGTTTCACCTTTTTCTTTCCTTTCTCTTTTGCATTCTTTGGGTCTCCTACCTGTACATATGGTCCGAAGCGTCCTTCGAGCACAAAGATCGGTTCGCCCGTCTCTGGGTAGTTGCCGAGTGGTTTGTCTGGCTCCACAACATTGCCTGCCTCCGTACGCGCGCCGGTACAGTCTGGATACTGGGTACAGCTCATGAATTTGCCGCCACGACCAAGCTTAAACTCCATCGCGGCTTCACAGAGCGGGCACTTGAACTCGTCGGGAGCAGGGCCGAGGTTCGTGAGCTTTGGAATATCTTCTTTTGATTTGAGCTCTTTACTGAACGCGCCATAAAATGTAGTCAACGTCTTCTCGTACTCAAGCTCCCCATCAGCGATGTCATCGAGTTGGTCCTCCATCTCGGCTGTGAAGTTATCACTGATGTAGTCTGCAAAGTTCTGCTCGAGGAAGGTGGAGACTACATCGCCTGTATCCGTCGGTATCAGCGTCTTGCCCTGTTTTTCGACGTACCCGCGGTCGGCGAGGTTCTTCATGATGCTCGCGTACGTCGACGGTCGTCCAATGCCACGTTTCTCAAGCTCTTTCACAAGCCCGGCTTCACTGTAGCGGTTTGGTGGTGTGGTCTGTTTTGCTTCAGACTGTATGTCGCGCAGCGCGAGCGTGTCACCCTCGTGAAGAGCAGGGAGCTCCACGTCCTCACCGCGTGCTGCCGGATCTGCCTTGAGCCAGCCGAGTTCCATGACACGACTGCCGTTGACTGCGAAGTCCGGTATGTCGGCGCTTGCCACATTTGCGCTTACCTTTGTCTTCATTACCCTTGCTGGTTGCATCTGGCTTGCCACTGCACGTGTCCATATAAGCTTGTAGAGGCGCTTCTGCTCGTCCGTGTGACCGGCCATCTCTTTGGTGGGGTTGCTGGGACGGATAGCTTCGTGGGCTTCCTGTGCGTTCTTGCTGCGGCTTTTAAAATTCTTTACATCGACATACTCTTTGCCGTACTGTTGCTCCACCGTTTTAGCGAGCGCTCCGAGTGCAGCTTTGGAAAGTGTCGGGCTGTCTGTACGCATGTATGTGATAAATCCCTTTTCGTAGAGCTTCTGCGCGAGAGCCATCGTACGTGCCGGACTGTAGCCAAGGCGCGTGCTTGCGGTCTGTTGCAGGGTACTCGTGGTGAATGGCTGGTACGGACTTCGCTTTTGTTCCGACTCCTTCACCGACACAACCTTCCAATGCTGTTTCCTTCCGATCTCAACAATACGCTCCGCTTCTTTCTCGCTGCGTGGTTCTTCCGTACAGGTAAATGTGACCGCCTCCTTCCGTGGTGCGAGATCCGCCGTAATGACCCAATAGTCTTCTGGTATAAACGAACGTACTTCTCGCTCGCGCTCCATGATTATTCTAAGTGCAGGGGACTGGACACGTCCGGCTGACAAGCCATAGCGTACCTTCTTCCAGATAAGGCCGGAGAGGTCGTAACCCACAAGGCGGTCTAGCACTCGTCGTGCCTCCTGTGCCCTGCGAAGGTCTTGGTCTATCGGGCGGGGATGCTCGAGTGCTTCCCGTACAGCTTGCTTTGTTATCTCATTGAATGCGATTCTCTTGGTTTTGGTCTTTGGCAGCTTGAGCGCCTCGTAGAGGTGCCACGCAATCGCCTCACCCTCACGATCCGGGTCAGTCGCAAGTATGACCTCGTCTGCCTCCTTGACGGCAGCACGCAACTCCGAGATGACCTTCTCCTTGTTCTTCACCACCTCGTAGTGCGGTACAAAACCGCTATCGATGTCGATGGCGTTTTTGTTGGACTTGGGTAGGTCACGCACGTGACCAACAGACGCCTTAACGGTATAGCCGGTCCCGAGGTACTTCTCTATGGTTTTTGCCTTTGCAGGGCTTTCAACGATAACAAGTGTGCTCATACAATATATAGGCAATATAAGTAACACACACTCTACCACACTGCAAGCCGTTCAGAAAAAGCTCGTGTGACAGTGTCTTACTGTACCGGCTCGATATTCTGTAACGTGACCTCTTTCATACAGTCAGATGGCTCTGTTGTACCGTCAGAAGCAAGCTCTGCAAACGTTTCTTCTACTGTGTACGTTTGGTCATCACGTAACACCACATGTATAACCGCACCGCAACGTACCGCAGGACTAAAGTATTGGTCGAAGACAAAGTTGCCAAGCGAATAGTAGATCAGACGGTCTTTGTAGATCTCTTTGTGTTGCACAACATGCGGATGACTTCCAACAATAAGGTCAGCACCGACGTCGATGAGTGCATGTGCGATCTCCCTCTCGGCTGCGTTCGGCGTCGAATCGTACTCCTCGCCCCAGTGCGCGTATACGATAACAAAGGCACTCTCCTCCTGCGAAACTTGCACAGCAAGTTCACGTACGTCATGTGCATACCACATGTCATAGGCGTACACGGCAATATCAAGCCCCCCAGTTGAGAGGCGCCAAGGACGGTACGAGTCTGCAGGTCCGCCAAAGTATCCGACGCCCTCCGCTGTAAGCCACTCCTTCGTCTGAGTTATGCCATCGGTACCGAAGTTCTGTATATGATTGTTTGAAAGAGAAACAGCACCGAAACCTGCAGACGCAAGCTCGGTCGCGGTACGTGTGGCAAAGGTAAACTTGTAGTGATCTGGTCCCTGATCACGATAGTCTGCAACCGGTGTGAACGTAGTGATGGGGCCTTCGAGATTACCAATAATCGCTATACTTTGTTTCAGTGAAGGTGCCATGTCGGCTAAGATGCTGTCGTAACCGTGCTGTGTTGCTTGCTCACGGACGTATCGATCGAACATCATGTCGCCGACGAAGGTCAGGCGTATTTCAGTTGGCTCATCCTGCTGTTCGAGCAATATCGCGAGGTATCCAGAAACGAGCGAACCAAGCACATATAGAGGTACGCCTACCATTGCTACTGTCGTAGAGAGAGACATAGTGCAAGTATCTTAGCATAAAGATCCCGAACGTCTTGTTTACATTTATGCACCGTTGCACACTGCCGTATATTGTGAGAGAACGTTGACGCGCTATACTTTTAGTACCTATGCGTATAGTGGTTGCAGGAGCAGGGGACCTTGGAACGTACCTGGTCGACAAACTCACTGAAGAGAACCATGAAATAGCTGTCGTGGACACTTACCAGGAGCGACTTGATACGTTGTTGAGCAAGTACGACATTGTCGTGAAGAAGGGCAGTGTGCTTTCGTATGACAACCTGAGCTTCGTACGTATAGAGCGTGCAGATCTTTTTGTGGCTGCTACACAATCAGAAGAGCTCAACCTCATGGCAGCAATACTTGCAAAGCGTATGGGCGCACGTCGCGTTGTGGCGCGCATTCGTCACAGTAAGTTGATGCAGCATGACGACGTATTCCGTTTCCACGAGTTGGGTATTGACGACATAATTTCCCCAGACACACTTGCCGCATCTGAGATCGAGATGCTGCTGGAGAAACGTGTCTTTACTGACATTGTTAGTTTTACTGAGGGACGATTTTCTGTTGTTGGTATAGCTGTTGAGCAGGGTGACAAATTGATCGGGCGCTCCCTTCGTGAACTCGAGAGCAATACTACTCCTCAGGAGTATCGACCCATCGCATTGGTGCGTGGGGAAAAGACCCACATCGTCGCTGATGAACTTACGCTTGAGCGTCATGATCTGGTCTATTTTGTTGCTACACGGAGCGGTGTTGCAGCACTGTCTCGACTCGCACATGGAAGCGAACGACGCGTGCGCAGAGCACTCATCTTGGGCGGCACCCGTGCGGGAATAGAGACCGCTCGACGTCTACAGAAACGGAAGTATCAGGTCACACTGGTTGATGCTCGGCGTGACTATGCCGAAGAGCTCGCCGAATGGTTGCCGGGTGTCCTCGTTCTTCACGGGAGCGCGCAAGAGCCTGGATTTCTGGAAGAGCACGACATTGAGGATATGGACGCGCTCGTGGCAGCTACGGGTGATCCGGAATTTAATATGGTGACCTGCCTTATTGCAAAACGTCATGCTGTACCCCACACAGTGGCTTTGGTGAAAGATGTACATTACCTGAACCTGACGCATGAATTTGGCGTCGACAAACTTATTAACAAGAAGATGCTCGCAGCCGACTATATCGTGCGGCACGTGAAGCGTGGAAACGTCATCTCTGTCGCCACCATCCCTGGTCTCCACATGGAGACTATGGAGTTTGTTGTACGTGAATCATCTCTCCTCGCGGAACGGGAAGCGTCAAAGCTTGAACTGCTGCGCCAATCTCGTGTGATACTAGGTGGCGTCTTACGGCACAATAAGCCCTTACCCATCGACGATACGTTAGTGTTCTTGCCGGGCGATACAGTCGTAGCAGCGTGCCATGACTCATGCCGTGAAGAGTTTCAGCGGCTCCTGTAGTATGGCTCTTCACCCTCGTTCGATCTTATACATCCTCGGTCTCATTTTGATATCCGAGTCCCTCTTCTTTTGTGTCCCACTGGTGGTATCACTCGTACAGCAGGATGGTCAGTATCTTGCATATCTGACGACAATGATAGCAACTGCGAGCGTGGGTCTCCTGTTGTGGTTGCCAAACAGAACGGAGCGTCGCCTCAAACGCCGTGATATCTTCTTGGTGGTTGTGCTTGGATGGATACTGGTCTCGCTGTTTGGAGCGGTACCGTACGTTTTGACCGGTACGGTGCAAACATACACTGATGCGTTCTTTGAAACTGTGTCTGGTTTTACGACCACAGGAGCTACCGTCTTAACTGATATTGAAGCACAGACACAAAGCATACTGCTCTGGCGAAGTCTCACACAGTGGATAGGTGGTATGGGTATAGTTGTGCTCATGATCGCGATCATTCCGCTGCTCGGTGTTGGGGGTATGCAGCTCTTTAACGCAGAATCACCCGGCGTCATGATCGACCGGTTGAGGCCACGTGTTAAGGAAACTGCACTTATCATGTGGATCGTATACTCTAGTCTGACCGTACTTGCGTTTCTACTACTCTTGGTCGGAGGTCTCGGCATCTTTGACGCAGTTGCACATGCATTCACGACAATGGCGAGCGGTGGTTTCTCTACACGACAGACGAGTATCGGCGCATTCTCGCCGTTCGTACAGTACGTAGTGATACTCTTTATGTTCCTGACTGCGACCAACTATGCTCTACTCTACGCTGGTCTTACCGGACGACTGCGTTCTTTTTGGCAGAATGATGAATTCAAGGCATACATAACTGTTCTGGTGGTGAGCAGCTTTCTCGCGGCGCTCTACCTCTTCTTGCAGGGAAGCACACTTGCAGACGCGGTGCGCCATGGCACGTTCCAGGTTGTCTCAATCGCTACCGCCACAGGTTTTGTGAGCACCGATTACACACAATGGGCACCTCCGCTCATATTCTTGCTTGTTGCACTTATGTTTGTGGGAGGCATGAGCGGCTCCACCACTGGCAGCATAAAAATCGTACGGTACGTACTCCTCATAAAAGGTACGCTCCTTGAATTCAGAAAACACATACACCGTGATGCGATCCTGCCGCTGCGGTTCAACAACATCAGCATCCCCGAGGCAACGCTCTACAGAGTGAGTGCTTTCTTTGTCATGTTCATCCTCATATTTGTAGTAAGCGTGTTCATTTTGCTGCTCTCCGGCTTAGATATGCAGACTGCGGTGGGAGCTGCTGCAGCTACGCTCGGCAACATCGGTCCAGGCATAGGCGATGTCGGCCCGTCTCAGACGTACGCACACTTGCATGGCGGTGTTAAGTACTTTCTTTCGTCACTCATGATAGTAGGGCGTCTTGAGCTCTTTACGGTGCTTATCCTGCTGACACCGTACTTCTGGCGCAGGTATTGATACTGTACGCGGGATACGTTCACTGCTGCTCATGTACACTACATGTTTTCCGTACGGTATACGTGTGAGGTTTTGTATGTCCGAGCGAACGAATACGTGGTATAACGTCATGCATGAATGAGAAGAATCCTACGATGGATGTTCGAAATATTGCGATCATAGCGCATGTCGACCACGGTAAGACTACGCTCACAGACGCACTTCTTCAACAAACAGGAGCGATCGAGGTTGGTACCTCGATGGACTCGAACGCGATCGAACGAGAACGCGGCATCACCATATACAGCAAGAATGCTGCCTGCATGTACAAGGGCACTAAAATCAACATCGTAGACACACCTGGCCACGCCGATTTCGGAAGCGAGGTGGAGCGAGTGTTACGTAGCATTGATTCCGTACTGCTCGTGGTCGACGCGCAGGAGGGTCCCATGCCACAGACGCGCTTTGTACTGAAAAAGTCTTTAGAGCTTGGTCTCCGGCCAATTGTGGTTATCAACAAGATCGATAAGCCCGCTGCAAACATTGACCGTACACACGACAAGGTCTTCGATCTCTTCGCGGAACTTGGCGCGTCAAACGAACAACTCGACTTTCCAACCATCCTTGCTATAGGGAGAGACGGTGTTGCGAAACGCTCATTGGAGGATGCAAGCAGTGACCTCACTCCACTGCTCGATCTCATCCTCGAGCACATAGAGCCAACACGAGGAAGCGCCAACGCACCGCTACGTGCGCAGCCTTTCAATCTGGCGTACGACAACTACCTCGGGCGGCTCGGTATTGTACGGGTGTACAATGGCTCGCTTACTGTGGGTGATACCGTGTATGCGCGAAGTGCTGACACTGCACACCGTGGTAAGGTAACGAAGCTTTTTACTTTTCATGGTCTCTCACGACAGGACGCAGTGACGGTACAAGCAGGCGACATCGCAATTGTGGCAGGACTCCCGGACATATACATTGGTGAGACATTGTCAGGGGAGCCAGACGCAGAGTTGCTGCCACTCATTTCCGTCGATGAACCTACGATAGAGCTCTCGTTTTTGGTAAATGACTCTCCGTTTGCAGGACGCGAGGGCAAGTACGTGACGAGCCGCCAACTCCGAGCACGCCTTGAGCGGGAGCTTGAGGTGAACGTAGGCTTGCGTGTCGACTTTCACACCGGAGGTGGTGAACGGTTCACAGTACGGGGGCGCGGTGAGCTGCACATAGCCATACTGCTTGAGAACATGCGTAGGGAAGGGTATGAGGTTCAGGTGAGTCAGCCAAACGTCATACTGAAAACTATTGATGGTGTGGAGCACGAACCGTTTGAGGAGGTCACCATCGATGCGCCCCTAGAACACCAGGGCGCTATCATAGAAAAACTGGGAAAGCGCGGCGCGCGTATGGTTGAGATGGTGCCAAGTGACGGGCACGTGCGTCTCCTCTTTACGTGTCCAACGCGAGGTCTCTTTGGCTACCGTAATCAGTTCGTCATTGACACGAAGGGTGAAGGTGTACTCGCAACGCGCGTTATTGGCTACCGCCCACACGTCGGTGACATAGAAAAACATGAAAGCGGCTCTATGATATCTGCGGTGACCGGAAAAGTACTCGCTTACGCGCTCGACAACCTCCAGACACGTGGCACGCTGTACATCAAGGAGAACGTCGACGTCTATGAAGGACAGGTCATCGGCGGCACGAGCCGTGGTGATGAAATGGTGGTCAACCCGACGAAGGGCAAAAACCTCACGAACGTACGTTCCAAAGCTTCTGACGAAGCCATCAAGCTGGTACCTCCAAAACTACTCACCATAGAGTCGGGACTCGAGATAATGCATGACGATGAGTATCTGGAAGTCACCCCCACGTCGGTTCGGCTCCGCAAACAGCACCTCACGGAAGTAGAACGCTCACGTTCGCGAAGGAAGTGACAATGGGAGCGCACCGTTTTAAGTTGGAGTATCGGTACTAGGTGTGTGTATCTGACGAGGAGTGTCCTCCTTCTTGCCTCTTTCTGTCTTTAGTTTGAACTGTGGACGGCGTAGGGTCGTATGAGAAGTGCCGTCTCCTGACACCGGAGTTTCCTCTTCACGAAACGATACCTCCACGTTTTTTTCTTTCACCATATTGCCGAGTACGGTATATGCATCATTGTATAACTGCAGCTCCTCTTCCGTGAGTTTTGCTTTCGGTAGGTCGCGTAAGTGTCCCGGAAGTATCTCCTGAACGGTCTTGAACCATGTAGCCGACAGCCCAGCGTAGACTTCCTTTTCAAGGTCGAGCGGCGCATTTTCATTGTGCGGAGGATGTTCCATTGGATGAGTATACCAAGTGTAGCACGCTCTCACCGTCACCAAGGGAGACATCATGCATCGATGCGCGCATGGTCAACGTAAGGTCGTACTACTCATCATGATCCAACACGTGTCAATTTTACTCGTTGGGAAGCATCTGCTCAACGTAATAAAAAATCCAGCAGCAGCTGGTACTTGGTTGATGTGCAGTGTGCGGGAAAGCCCCCATCAGCTTTCCGAACAGCTGCGAACTCGACGGGGGCTTAGAACACGAACGTACGTGGAAGGTTGCTATAGCCGGGTAGGGGATGTTTCACCGCTCGTTCCCTCAACTCTGCGAGACAGCAGGACCTGTGGTATGAGTGTAGTTTGCCATCCGTTCCCGGCATTACTACATAGTTTGTAACGGGGACTTCTTGACCACATCCGATCCGGTGACAGTGTATTCCAAATGTCCTGACGTGGCACATGATTACCTCCTCCCATGCATCTTCATGTATGCATGGATTGACATAATTCGCTACGTGGTATTATACAACTTCACTAGTTGTCTGTCAACTTTTCGTGTTCGGCCGCACGTCTTCACACCCCACATTGAGCCCATGAGAAAGGTACGGCACATGTCCTGTAGCAGGTTGAGATAGTATGTTCTTGCACGAACTGGTACACGAAAAGTGCTCATAGTTGCGCGAATCTCATATTTACTGGACAATGGAGGTAATGCCAAGGCGTGCCGACTCGCAAGCCGACACACCTCGCGCACAAGAAGCGAGATGGCGATTCCTTATTGAGTCGTGCGCGGATCTCATTACCACACACAAGCGAAATGGTGTGTATGTATACGTGTCTCCTTCAAGCAGGCAGATGCTAGGGTATGAACCCGACGAGCTCGCGGGCCACAAGCCACTTGAGTTCGTGCATGAAGATGACAAACACACTGTGCAGTCTGGTCTCTCGCATGTGCTACAGAAACCAAATGCGTCGCACACCATCACCTATCGTATGCGCACTAAACGTGGCAATCATATTTGGGTCGAGACCCGGAGTAACGTTGTTCAACATGGTACACCCGAGGAAGAGGTGGTGTGTATTTCCCGGGATATCAGTCGTCGAAAATTGTCAGAGGAGCACGAACATGAACAACAAAAGCGTCTTTTTTCGATGACACACTCGCCTAAGGCATTGATGTGGCTATCAGATATGCAAGGACGGCGTATCTACTTCAACAGTACATGGTTGCACTATACGGGGAGAGGACTGCGTGATGAGTATGGTCTCGGATGGATGGCTGGTTTGCATGGTCGAGACAAATCGCGATACAGCGATGCCTTCTCACAACATGCACGTGAACTGCGCCCATATGAGCACGAGTATCGCTTACGCAACCGCCGTGGAGAGTATCGGTGGATACGCGAGCTCGCAGTACCACGATTTGCGGAAGATGCTGTCTTTGAGGGCTACACGGGAAGTTGTTTTGACATCACCGACATGAAAGAAGCGCACAACAAGCTTCGCAAACAAAAAGAGGAGTTGGGGCGACTCAAGTTTGCACTCGACCACTTCGCAGACCACGTAGTGATTACTGACTCGAATGGTCTTATTATCTATGCAAATCGTGCCGCTGTGGAGATGACCGGATTCCCGCTCGAAGAAATGTTGGGTAAGCGTCATGGAGGGCCCGACCTCTGGGGTGGTAATATGACACCTGATTTTTATCAGGATTTGTGGAGACAAGTTAAACAAGAGAAGCAAGTATATTCAGGGTATCTGCTGAACAGAAAAAAAACAGGAGAGTTTTATGGCGCATACCTCCGAGTACACCCACTGACCACGCAAGCGGGTCGTCTTCGCTACTTTGCCGCATTTGAAAGGGAGGTCCCCATAGAGCGTGTCGAGCCGCGTCACATCATCTCCCCGCACCAAGAGACACTGCTTGACCACAAGACGGGCCGAGCGAAAGCTGTTCGTACGAGGCGTGGAAAGAAGTAAAGGAAATGCTGTCTCCTGGTGCTATACTCCATTCTATGGACTCACACACAAGAAGTGTTACGAAGGGTGTAACATGGCGCATCGTTGCAAGTGTAACCACCATGGGACTTGTCTACGCGTTCACCGGCGACCTTATGCTCATGGCCGAGGTTGGTGTACTAGAGGTACTGGCAAAACTGACTTTCTACTACATGCACGAGCGAGCGTGGGAGAGAGTTGCATGGGGCAAGGTGCTGGTTCGATAGTACCATGGCAACCTACACACGAAGTGTCGCGCTCCCGTCAGGCACGTGTGTCTACACGATTTGCAAGCGTCGGGGTCATCGATCACTAACACTGACAATGCACGAGGATGGTCGTGTGCGATTGACCATTCCACGCTGGAGCAGCATACGTGAAGCTGAACAGTACGTGCGTCGTAAACGGAAATGGTTAGAAGCAGCGTGGAGTCATGCACGACACGTGGTTGATACTGACAAGGAGCGTGCACGATACCTGCACTATCGTGAGAGGGCGAGGATGTTCGTGCACTTGCGATTACAGGCGTTGAACACCAACTACGGGTTCCACTATAATCGGGTGTCCATACGCTGCAACAGAACCCGGTGGGGCAGCTGCAGTAGCGCGGGCAATCTCTCGTTCGACTACCGTATCGTGTATCTACCGCCACACGTGCAGGACTACCTCCTCGTGCACGAACTATGTCACCTTAAGGAGTTGAATCATGGAGGCCGCTTCTGGGACCTTGTTGCCCGCACCGTGCCAGACTATACATCATGTCGTGCTTACTTGAACAACGTTGCACGTGACGCGATCGCAGACACTGCTACCACAGGAGCGACAGCGTTGTCCCAAAAAGAGCGATGAGTATCGTATGCGTCATGTTGCCGAGCACAAGCGGTATGATAATGGGGATGTACCGGCGTCCTGAGAGTCCCATGGCGATAGCAATCAAGTCGTTTGGAAGAGGCGTAAAACTCACATACAGGTACGTGATGACGGAGGCGACCCATGGGCGTTTAGAATCAAGCCAGCGAGTAAGACGGGTCACAAGCTGGGTAATTGATCCGCCCTTCAACAATGCCCTGCCATGTCGACCAAGGTAAAAGTAAACGCTGTCCCCGATCGCAACACCGAGACCAGAGGCAAGACCAAGTAGGTATGGATTGAGTCCGCCGGAGGAGAGGAGCAAAAGAGTTCCAATGTACGTGCTGAACGTAAGCGAGGAGACACCACCAAACAGCGCAATGAGAAAAACGAAAATGTAACCGTTCCGGACGCCAATGGTCTGCACAAATTCAGCTGGGTCTACATAGTAGAATATGCCGACCCAAACGACAGCGAGTAGGAGCAGCACAACGAAAAAGGCGACCTTGGCATTGTTCTGTGTGCGCGTCTGTGATGTCATATGTGTATGCTATCAGTACGTACTGGTTCTGCCTAGCATGAGGAGGGTGTGCACACAACGCTAATGCTTCAACGAACTGTACACTGATGTGCTACACTGAACAGATAAATAAACAGCATGTATATGAAACACGATAGTGAACTTTCGGTGGAGTTATACCAAGTCGCGCGTGAAAAAGCGACAGAGCCAGCCTTCCAAGGCAAGTACTGGAATGCGCATGAAGAAGGCACGTACCGATGTGCTGTTTGTGGAGCGGAGTTGTTCTCTTCACGTAGCAAGTACGACTCGGGAACTGGATGGCCTAGTTTTACGACACCGGTAACCGACGCTGCTGTCGCACTACGGGAGGACACGAGCAACGGAACCTTGCGCAACGAGGTTGTGTGCACCGCCTGTGATGCCCACCTTGGGCATGTTTTTGATGATGGCCCTCAAGACCAGGGTGGTAAACGGTACTGCATAAACTCAGTCTCGCTTGAGCTCAAGTAGCGCAGAGTATCCCCTGCACAACCAACCACACCAACATATGACGGTGTCGCTACTGTTCGTCCGAAAGGTACGTCATCATGGCTTCATACAACGCGGGGTCGCCAAAGAGGTCGTTGTGTCCGCTGGTATCAATCAGTGCCCAGGTCTTGTCCTCAACTAGTATTGTTGCATACAGGTCTTGTGCGTGTACGAGAGGCACCACTTTGTCATGTGCACTTGCGATGACCAGGACTGATGAGGCACTGTTCGTCCACCGCGCCGTCTCGTACACTTCTGTGAGCAAAAGCCGTGCAGGGTAGATCGGTACCTTCCGCTGCGCTACCGAAGCAAGTGAGTCAAAGGGTGTAATGAGAACGAGTTTCTCTGGTGGAGCAATGCTTGCATGGTAGGCGGCGACAGCAGCGCCAAGACTTTTACCCACGAGCAGCACCTCGTTGTGCTTGTACGCACGCACGAGGTCGATGAGCTCACGTACTGCAGTTTTGATTCGTTCGTCGCTTGGCTCTTCTATCTCCCCATAACCGGGATACTCGGGGAAGAGGTATGAGTAACCACTTTCTGCGAGATAGTTCGCAAGAAAGGCACGGTCACACGCATTACCTGCGTTGCCGTGGTAAAAAACTACGAGCCGTGGACCGACATAACGATAGTATGCGCGCACTGAACCGTGTTCGATGACGTCCGCGTCCACTAGCTCGCTGCACGCATCAAACGGTCGTTCGTCGGTGATATAGATAAGATTTGACTGATTGAAAAAAAGAAACGCTCCGAAAAGTACGTAGGCCACCGGAACGATGATCAAGTCGCGCGGCAGGTATAGATAGCGCACAATATTCTTCTTCACAGGCCGCTTAGAATTTGAAGTGGTCAGCAAGGTGTCCTACCAAGGGTAGTGCATTTTCCTCGCCGCGGAGAGCGTTCAAGACACCTAGTACAAAGAGTACGATGATGCCGACGTGCAATATCCAAGCAACGTACATAATGAACGGCAGCCATGAGAGTATGGATGTGGCAACTGCACATAGGAAGAGTACGAAGCCCTGCTTCACGTGAAATCTCACGAAGGGATCATCCCGTGCATCCGTGAGGAGCGGCACAAAGAAGAGTACGTACGCAACAACGGCCATGCCCGTATTCTGCTTGTGGGGAGTACCCACGACGTGCTCTGGCTCTTTCTGATCATGTGGTGACATATACCTTTGTATTGTAACGTATAATGGGCCTACGCTACAATGCCACAGGTTGGTTACTTGTTGTGCACCAAAAACACTTGACATTATATGGCGTAGTACTTTAATGAAAGTGAGTGTGCCATACGCATTCTGAGGAGGTGTATTATGGCTAAGTTCTTTGATCCAGACGAAGACGTAAGGTGTCAACTTGCCCAAATAGAGAGCGAACCTCAACGGGAAATCTATTGGTGCATAACGGGAGATCCGACACCTACTGCGGACCAGCTTGCATTGTTCTGGTCGCAGTACCCTAATAGCGAACACAGCTTCGCTGCGCGGTACCGTAGAAGACATCCGCTACACTAGTGGTTTGTCACACAACGAAATATCATCACGCATTCCTTTAACAGGTCTTCTGAGACCTGTTATTGTTTTACCATCAGGATAAACAACGTATGTTCATAGAAACCAACATGTTATACTACCGTGCAATGAGACATGCTCGTCTACTGTTGCCAGGTGCCGCGGCACTTTTTTTTATAGCAAGTACAATGCCCAGCAGCGCACTTGCGGGTCTTAATCCTGACAGCAGAGTCCAAATGGGTTTAGATGCACGTGAGGATGTGCAGGAAACTGCTAATGATGCTGACGATGATGATCGCGAGTGGCGGCGCTCACGCTCATTGGGAGGTGAAGCAGAGGATGACCTTACCATACCCATACTCATAGGTGTCGAGGTGAATGATCTTGTTGACACGTGGGGTGACGCGCGCAGCAATGGTCGCACCCATGAAGGTATCGACATTATGGCGCCGAGGGGCTCATTGATAGTCAGTCCCACAAACGCGGTCGTTGCAAAAATAGGGACCTACGGACTTGGCGGTAAGTATGTGTATACAAACAATCCTGGAGGTGAACGATTTTACTTCGCCCACCTGGATGGGTACGCAGACGGTCTGCGAGAGGGGCAACGTCTCAATAGAGGAGATCTAATTGGCTACGTCGGCAACACGGGTAACGCCGCAGGCGGACCGACGCACTTGCATTTCACAATATATAAGAGAGGGGCACACAACCCTTACCCACGGTTAACACGTACGTTCAACACCCGGGACCGCGTGGAAGCGCTCAGTAGTCAGCTTACGATGGTGGAGAACGCGCCGGACCGCCTTGCGCTTGCGCAGACCTACGTCTCTCGCTATGGGAACGTATTTCGTGAGGCACAGGCCGATAGGGTACGCTTGCCAGCGCTAGTGACACTGCTCATGGACTCCAGTACCGTACGAGTCGCCACTGGCAGGACATCAGGCACAGTATCACCACATTTCACCCGTGACCTTGAGCTCGGCGATACCGGCTCAGACGTTACCGTACTACAGGAGTTTCTTATCACTACGGCGACCGGCGATGCTGCGCTTTCCTTACAGCGTACCGGGGCAACAGGATACTTTGGACCACTGACTGAGCGGGCGCTTGCCGAATACCAACATGCCGCTGATATTTCACCAGCAATCGGTTACCTTGGGCCGCTCACACGTGCCCACATACAAACCGGCTAACATGCAGTATTGGCTTCTCAAGAGCGAACCTGCTGCATATTCGATAGACGATCTTGCGCGCGACGGCAGGACACCGTGGGATGGAGTTCGCAACTATCAGGCGCGCAATTTCATGCGAGACGAGATGAAAGTGGGTGATGTCATCTTTTTCTATCACAGTAACATCAAGGAACCGGGTATCGTGGGAGAGGGAGCAGTTTGCAGCACACCGTACCCAGACGAGACAGCATTCGATGCACAAGACCCGCACTACGATCCGAAGTCTTCACGAGAGTCACCTCGTTGGTACCTTGTTGATATATGTTTCAAGAAAAAGTATGCATGTGGGTTGTCTCTCGCGCAGATACGGTCAGTAAACAACCTATGCGACATGCGTGTGGCACAAAAGGGTAGCCGTCTCTCTGTCACGCCGGTGTCGAAAGAGCATGCACTCGTCATACGCGCTACGGTGACGTAAGGTACTGTACGATAACCACAGGTTCGACCTGTGTTGAGCTATGACTACCGGGCAATGCTTGCTACTATGGTGATGTGGTCAACGGTAAACATTATTTCATATGAAAAAAAGTACACTTCGAAATGCGCAAACATGGTCACTCGTAGCGATGGTCGCTGGTGCCACATATCTTCTTGTGGCAGAGAATCCCGAGGGACTCGTGCCAGCGGGGTTTGATGCTGCTACCCTTGGCGGTGCTACGATGATTATCGGGGCAACAGTCTGGTATCTTTCACATCGAAAACTAAAGACCTTGTAGCGCGCACAGGGTTCTATCAACTTGAACTCTATCCCTGGTAGTGACTGGACCATTCACCATGGTACGGCACGCGACGGGACCGAAGTACACAGCTTGAAATCATACCAGATAACCGGAACCGATCTCATGATCGTCAAAAACAAGTCTGGCTGCATCATAGCGGCTGAGGCCGAATTCGATGTCATGGTTAATGGTACGACAAGCAAGAATTCTAGACAGTAGGAAGACGCACAGGCGCAAGCCGTACACCCCCTTGGGGGGACAGTAGTACTTAAGGGCTCCGTTTACGGGGCCCTTTTCTATTACAGTAACTTGCGACCCAGTGTACGTACTTTTTCAACCTTCATCATTCGCCACGCGTCTGTCCGAAAGCGGAGACGGTCAAGTACCGTGTAACGTACAGGCCAGACACCGCAAAAGCGAAGTGTGGCGTGTTTGAGCATCGTGTACCCGGGGCTCCCGATAGTGAGTGCCTGATACCAGCGCGGACTGTCCATGGTTGTGATGAGGTGTGCAGTGCGGCCTCTGAGCTTCTTCTGCCAGAGCGCTGATTTATGTTTGTATTTGAAACCAAAGCCCGGCAGTATCGTGCGTTCGATGAATCCCTTAAGAAGTGCCGGTACGCCCCCCCACCACGTTGGGTACACGATGACAATGTGCTCAGCCCATAGTATGTCTTTCTGTACACTCACAAGGTCATCTTCGAGCTCTTGTATCGCCGCGTACCCCTCGTGCAGTATTGGATCAAAGTCCAGCTCGCCAAGTTGTACGAACCGTACCTGTGCACCTGCCTCACGTGCTCCACTCACATACGCTTCGGCCAGCGTGTTGCAGAAACTGACCTTGTTCGGGTGGCCGAGTATGACAAGTATCCTGTTCTTCATTGCTACATGATACCGCGCTTTGATATGTGTGTGCCACGGTTGCGTACACGAACATTCATGCGATACTGAGCAGCACAACACCATGTATAGCACCATTCTCGGCGTTCATATCATCACGCTTATATGCACCCTTTCCGTCATTGTATATGTCGATTCGTATGCTCTGCGTTGGATTCGTGGAAACGAGACGACGCTTGGTGCGAGGAAGTTGCGCAACCTGCACAGTGCGGTCGCTCTGGGTCTCACGCTCATGATACTGAGCGGCGGCTACATGGCATCCACACAGCTTGCATACCTCTTGCGCGAACCGGCGTTCCTCGTGAAAATGTTTTTCGTCCTCGCGCTCGTCATCAACGCAGCCGTCATTCATCACTTCATGGGCTACGCGATACGAGCACGTTTTGTCGACCTTCCGCGTACCACGCGACGTGTACTGTACGGTAGTGGGCTTATATCCACCACCTCGTGGCTCGGTGCACTCGTAGCTGCTTTGATACAGTTTTAGTATCGAACCTGTACGCATGGTACGATACAGTACTATGTCAGATACCGTTCCCGCATTGAGTATAGAACATGTTTCTAAATCGTATGGTTCATCTACAGCACTCGATGATATAAACATGACAGTAGAGCAGGGGGCGTTTTTTGGATTTCTTGGACCAAATGGTGCTGGAAAGAGCACAACCATCCACCTCATCACCGGCATCGCGCGGTTGACCAAAGGTAGGATTCGCGTCTTTGGAACAGACGTGAATACGTCATACCGTGAGGCGCGCACAAAAGTTGGTCTCTCACCCCAGGAGTTCAACGTCGACATCTTTGAAAAGGTCGATAACATTCTTGATTTTGTTGCCGGGTACTACGGCTTGCACAAAGCGCTGAGGAAAGAACGCGTGGACGAGCTCCTTGAACGGTTCAATCTGGAAAAGCACCGTAGAAAAGAGTTTCGAATGTTGTCCGGCGGCCTCAAGCGCCGGGTGCTCCTCGCACGAGCCATGGTACACAAACCGAAGCTCCTTATCCTTGACGAGCCAACAGCGGGTGTAGATGTGGAGCTACGTCGTGAACTATGGAAGTACTTGCGCGAGCTCAACGAGGACGGCACGACCATTCTGCTTACGAGCCACTACCTTGAGGAGGTGGAGCTCTTGTGTGATCGTATTGCCATGATAAATCAGGGCAAGATCGTGGTTGTAGATGACAAGGAGGCGTTCACGCAAAACGGCGGAAAGCTCGAAGACAAGTACCTAGAGCTCACTGCACAGAATACAAGTACATCATGATACAAAACTGGATTGGACTCTATACGTTCGTCCGACGGGAGGTCATTCGCTTCTTACGTGTTTCTGTGCAGACGTTAGTGAGTCCCTGGATAAGCGCCGTTCTCTTCATCTTTATTTTTGGTAAGATCGTCGGCTCTCGCATTGATACCATAGCGGGCATACAGTACATAGAGTTTGTGCTACCCGGCATCCTTATGATGAATGTACTGACGAGTGCTTTCTCACACTCAAGCTCATCGCTCTACTTCCAACGTTTTGCCCGACATATTGAAGAAGTGCTCGTCGCACCACTATCGCATGCTGAAATGATTTTCGGATATATCATAGGTGCACTTATTCGCGGTATGCTCATCGGGGCCGGCATTCTCGTCATTGGTGTGCTCTTTGGCGCTGCAAGCATGCATAACATCGGCCTTTTCTTGGTGTATATTCTTGCGGTATCAACTGTCTTCGCACTGCTTGGCATGCTTGTAGGCCTGTGGGCTGAGGGCTTCGAACAGCTCGCTGTGCTCACCACGTTCGTTATTACGCCACTTTCTTTCTTGGGGGGTATGTTCAATTCACTCGACATGCTGCCACCGATACTTCAAAAGATTACACTATGGAATCCATTCTTCTACTTCAATGATGGTCTGCGCTACAGCATGACCGGCTTTCATGAGGCTTCACTGGTAACAGGCATCTCTATCATCGCAGGTCTCGTGATCGTTCTATTTGCAGTAGTGGTGACGCTCTTTTCGCGGGGGTGGCGCCTCCGTGTGTAGTAATTGTGACAAAGGTGCACCTGTGCTATACAGGGAGCAGTACACAGGCAGGAGGACAACGATGGGTAAAAGACGCACGACATTGTACGTACAACCACTTGCAGACAATACGAATGAGCAGATCGCTACGATGTTGGTGAGTGAGGGACTGACTCCGCAGGAGACCGAACGTTCGACAATCATCGTTGAAGGTCGAAAGATTCATGGGGTCTATGCGAACGTACCGTCGCACATCATTACCGCGATAAAGCACTCGAAGGAGCACAAGGGCAAGGT
>CAMYLP010000002.1:0-13571 GCA_947259245.1 uncultured Patescibacteria group bacterium | reverse complement strand
TAAACGAGGCCGCACATTGTGCGGCCTCTATTCGGTAGTCTCGGGCATGTATCAGGGGAATGTGTGGTTCTGCTGTCGGATCGGCAAGGTCAGTACCATGGTTTTCCGTCCAACCCGATCTTCGTAACAGTTCGCACGGACACGCTCTGCATACTCGACAGAGGTCTCGAGTTTGGAGCGTCGCGCATCACGAGCGATACGCTGTAGTGTGAGAACGTTGTGCCAATCGTACTCAATTCGTTCAAGGTACTGACCGAGTGTCTGAGCAATATAGTCCTCTGCGTCTTGCTTTCCGTTGCGGACCCGCTCAAACGCGTGTGCTCCCACCTTACGTTCAAATACACATTGTAAATCTACACTGTCGTTTGTTGTCTCTTGTGTGCTGAACAGGTACGCCTCAAGCTCCTCATTATCAAAGCTTAGTTCGTTTGGTAAGTGTACAGGGTATGTCGTGCACGCGACGAGCGTGACAGCAGCAAGATGTGCCAGTTTGATATGCATCGGCTGCCTCCTTATTGGCGTTTGGGTGTCTTGTTGCAGTATGCAAGAGTCAAAGCAGACGTCAAGGAGAGAGCGCGTGTTGTACTAACACAGTGACGTACAGCTCCCGCGTAGATACAAAAAAGCCCGGTTGTTGCCGGGCTACAAAGCTGGTGCGTGTAGAAATACGGATGCCTGTTCTAATGATCCTTCGCCATTCTCCATCCTAACGTGTAACTTCTGATCTTCGGGTACCTTTTCTCTTGTACCTTGTCGTTTTCACCATCTGTAAAACCTGCATTCCACATTCGAATTGCGTGGCGCCTGTCCCCGGCTCGGACTGCGACGTGCTCCGGACAACCCGCCCTGTGTTCCCGTGCAGTAAAATCAGATGGTACTCTACACCAGGTACACTCTGTTACCTTAGTGCGTCTTACTGGAATCTCATCTTCAATGATGTATCCGTCTCCGTACATTGCACTCTCCTCTGCATAACACCGTAACTATCCAATGCATTTGTACCATATATGTACTGTACGTCAATCCGAAGCGGTGTATGGGTGCTGAGAGCATGAGGCGAGCTGGATGGTGCAAGCGCGTCGTGCGCGGATAGTGTCGTGCCGGCACTGCAAGAGTTAAAAAGAACGCCGGGGATGCCGGCGTTCGTACGTTCTAAAGAGCATGGTGGCTGGGGGACGTCAGGTCGCGTCTCGGCAGCGCACCGCGGTTCCGCTGACCACCACTTGGTGCATGGACTTTCCCTTACCTGATACTTCGTTGTAGGTGATGTCAACAGCGATGACTGCATTTGCGCCACGCTTGAATGCATTCACCTGTAGTTGCTGCATGGCATGCGCAGCTGCTTCTGTAATGACATTCTGTGAAGACCTGCTTCTTCCGCCCCAGATGTCACGGAGCCGCGCAAGCCAGTCCCGCACAATGAACATACCTACGACAGTAGGTACCACCATGATGCCAAGACGTTCTTCAATGGTGATGCCTGCAGGATTGCACTCGGTAGTGAGCAAGACACGACGACCAAGTTTCCGAAGTATATCTTCAGGTACTTTATCGAACTCCTTACGTTCCAAGTACCGTCGATACATGAGTAGATGTTCAAGTTTTGCTTCTTTCATTGTACGCCTCCCGTACGATGTGCGTGTAAAGAGCAAGCCCATGCGTACAGCATGGGCTTGTACAAAAGAACACTGTGTAAAGAACGTCTGTAAACAATCCACACGGACCCGACTACGGTGCGACCGCGTCGAGCGCTTCCGAAAGGTATATTTCCCGGACACCGAACACGCCGCTGCGTATCCGTGATACATGTACTATCACGTCTATCGTATGTCGGACGTAGCTGTCTATTTCCGACAGCGTCATTCCGGTATGTGCCTGAAGTACCATCATTCCGAGACGTTTCAGCGCGCCCTCCGGAGTGTTTGCGTGGAGTGTTGCGATGCTGCCCGGATGGCCGGTATTGATTGCATGCAAGAAGTCAAAAGCTTCCGCACCTCGAATCTCTCCGAGTATCAACCGGTCCGGCCGCAGACGAAGCGACGCTTCGACAAGATCCTTCGCAGTGTGCCGTTGGCTGCTGTCACCCTTGCGTGGGTAGAGTAGGGGAACCACATTTTCCTGCGTTAGTTTCACCTCGCGCGTATCCTCGATCGTAATGATACGCTCATGTGCTGGTACGGCGGCAAGACATGCATTCAAGTACACAGTCTTACCGCTGGAAGTACCACCTGATATCAGCATGGTACATTTCGAGGCGATGGCCTCCTTAATGAACTCGTGGTACCTCCCTTCACTGTAGAGCTCTAGTAAGTATCCACGCTCGCCTGACTGAGGCTGCGTACGCTGCGTGTGTGCGTATCCTCCGCACGTCGCATACTCATCGAGTGACATTTGCTTGATGGATTCCTTACGTATGGACAGTATGATGCGTCCCGGCTCTGTTGCCGGCGGTACCACACACTGTATACGAGAACCGTCAGGCAGTGTCGCTGCAATGAGTGGATACGTATCAGAGAGCAGTGGTTGCTTGGAGTACTGTCCCGCTTGTTCCGTCAAACGGAGCAATCGTTCGTAGGTGAGTTCCGGACACACGTAGCGTGTCATGATCCCACCTCTCTCAACGAACACCTCTCCCACCCTGTTAATGCACACCTCACTGACATCCTTGTCGGTAAGGTGGGGCATGAGGTACGAGAGGTACTGATCGAGCACCTGATGAGCGCTCATCGGACACCTTCAACTTGCCCGTCGCCAAAGAGAATGTCCTTGGCCGCGACAATGGTGATGGGCGTCGCACGGGGTACCGTAATGGTTGGCTCGTGCACATCCATATCCCTGAGAGATTCTTGAGCTGTATCGCTGAACGATTCACTCAGTCCCTCGATGTACGCCTGTTGTGCGTTCTGTGCATCACTCCGAGCTGCTTCGATGTTACTTGCGGTTGTCCCAATGAGGGTGAACAGCAAAGCGTTTCCAAAGCGTGCCCAAAAGTGAGTTTGTACAGAACCCTTGATACCGGTACGTCCCAAGTGGTCCGTGACAGGTGAATCAAGACGTACCTCCACGATACCGTCACCGCTGTTTGTACGGAGCAGCAACCGGTGCCATACGATGCCAACTCGGTCCTGTCCTGAACGTATCTGTACGTTTCCTGCAGATCCTAAGGCCTCTGAGTAGCGGGGAATGAGAATCGTATCCCCGGACTCAGAGTACACATCCTCGGTGAAGATGGCGCGGACCGGTCCGGGCAACGTCGTGTCTATCGGCGTTTCTAGGATCGCAGGTATACGCTTTCCTTCGAGGATGCGCGTTTGGTTGTGCCAAAGTGTCTTTGGGACGACCGTTGACGTGATGACACTCAGACTGGGATCTTCATACCCGGTCTGTATTGCAGATGTGACATGGCCGTTCTTGGCACTCCGTTGTCGCCTGGGTAAGATACTTCCTGACCCAGCGTACCCGGCTCCACCGGAAGTGGCGTGCGTACCGCTCGTACCGTGCCGTTGCTCAGTGTCGATCCGTATGGGACCGCCGATCTGAAAGGCAAGGTACTCGAGGCGTGCGAGCTCTTCGGGTGAAAGTTCAGGTAGTGGCGATGAAGCAACGCCTGTTACCGCTTCGATGACCGGCGCTACCAAACCGTGCATAGTGTCTCGCACGTGTGCATCCGGATCGTCAAACATGATCCGCTGCGGTGGCAGACTTTCACGTTCCGGTACCGCCTGTTCCTCAGTTGCGTCCTTGCCTCCCGGAAGGAAGATGAAGGCGAGCATACCTGCAAGTACACCCGCTACCAGTAGTGCCGCTTTTCGCGTCGTTGGACGGTCGAATCTATCCTTCAGACTCGGCGGTTCGAGCGATTCCTCAAGCTCCCTTTGGAGCATGTCGTCTGTACTGCTGCTGTGTTTACTCATCAGACATACCTCCTGTTGAATGTGGTGTCGTACGTCCCGTTGCATGAGTGCTACGGACAAGAACTGGACGTACCGCACGTGGCCTTTTGGGCGTAACACGCTGTGCATTGAATATACATGCGTGCTTGCGTCCGTACCGCATCACCAGAATGGCGTATACGCCTTCCACGATGACATCAGGTCCTTCGCGACGGGTGTTCACGAGCCGTTCGTTCCCGGTGTTCATGTCGACCGCATATACGAGCGGCCAGTCATGCTCGGGGGAAAAGCGAAGGAAGGTGAACGTACCGTTATCGAATGCGATGCCCGGAACCAGACGTTCGTTCCCGGAGTAATGGTAGTCGTAGTTGCGCTCATCTTCCGGCGTGTCCAAAATGTCTGGACGCACGGGAGGCGTTGCCGCCTGTCGTGCTTTTTTCGCAGACCGTGTGCCGGGATACCAGAACTTCACGTTCCAGATCATTGGTTCAGCATCCGCATCGTCCGAATCCCGCTCCCGTATACGAAGGTGGAACATGTACGTACGAAAGGATGAACCGATCCGCGTGGTGAACACCACGTTCGTGTCACCGGTGACGATCTTTGGTTTGATGGTGAAGATGTAGGGGGCCGGCTGCGCCGTTTCCCATACCGCCTCGGCATCAAGACCGCTCCCGGTATCAACAATGGTCTCCTTTGGTGAGAACTGAAACTGTGTCAGGTACCCAACGTGAACATCGACGGTGTAGACTTGGTGCGGATTGTATCCGAACGATACCGTTCGGTCGTCCACATGGCTCAAGCGCTTCATCGTTGCTTCCGCTCCCACGATACTGGGTACCAGCATCGTGAGTACGAGTAGGTGTATCAAGCATCGTCTCATGGTCGTCTCCTAGTGTGTTGTGTTTAGGGTGGGCAGTTTTGCGTCGACGCGATATTCGGAAACCTCCATACCAAGGGGGTTCTTCTGTATCTTGTCCCGCATGTCGGTATCAGTAGATTCCAGCTCTGCCTTTGAGTACGGTACGAAGCGATAGGTCACAATAGCAACCATGTGCTGTACCTCTTGTGTGCCGTCACTCTGTTCCAGCGTCACGCGTATATCAACGGTTGACTGGTTGAGTGATTGGGCATTCTTGTGCGTCGTAATGGGAAGAATGCTGTCGACTGACACCAACCTCCTCGTACGTCCCAGCGTATCGTTGAGTGACCGCATGTGCCCGACGTAACGTTCGAGCAGGGGTGCGGTCACAAAGTGCCGCAGTACATTTGCCATGCGATCAACGTCTGGTCGATCGAATGTTTCCATGTACGTGACGAGCTGGGTAATGAAGTACTGCCGAACGCGCTCATCCGGTGTGAATGGAGCGTCGAGCTCCTGTGCGACCCGTACGATACCGGTACTTTTCTCGACCTCGAAGAGTACGTACGTCGTATCATCAAGGTACGGAAGCAGCGAGTAGACTGTCCAGAGTGCGGACAGTGCTACACACACGCTACCGAAGAGCAGGGCAATGGCGATGGTTCTGGCACGATGTGCCTCCATCAACCGGTCGCTCTCGAGAGTGCGTACCAACTCGTACATGGGCACATCCGAAGACGTGTCCTGCGCACCCGCCGAACGGGCGGGTGCGCGTGCGTCGCGATGGGTCACCTCGTCTGCTTTACTCATTATCTATGCTCCTTTCATGCTTTTGTTGATGGCTGTACCGATGCAATCGGTGTTCGTTTTCACGAAACCCGTGCAGGGTGCCTTGTCCGGCAGCTGCGTCACGGACGCGCAGCCGTGCAGAAGCGCATACACAATGATGAGCATGGGGAAGTGTCGTGGTGTGTACATGGTGTACCTCCTTTCGTTGTTACTTCAGTTTGCCGAGCGTTGAGACTCGCTTTACAAACACGTTGATCTCACGCGCACTAATGTTCAGGCCTCCGCCTATCGAACGCGCAATGTCCATGATGTGCCAGAATAAGAACGCTGACACACCCATGACCAGCATGTTTGCATACAGGACCTCCATCTGGAGTTCTGTTTTGCCGATTGCCGCCTCATGTACGTCTGTGCCAATGATGGACAGCATGAACACGAGCGCAGCAACTATCATGACAGGTAACAGGGCAAGTCCTATGAGCGACCGTAGCCACCCGGCAAAGATGCCCTGTGTTTTTTCGAACATCAGCAGTGCGATGGGAATCGGTGCTATGATCAGTACAACAGCGAGACTCAGCTTCGCGATCAGTATGAACGCGAGTGCAAGACCAATGGCAATGAGTGCCACGAGACTGTAGAAGAGGGCGACGGGTATGTACGCCCAACCCTCGGTGAAACCCACCATGCTGAAGAGGTGCATGGATACGGCGTAGGCATCATTGTAGAGTTCGCCGATGCCTGCATATGAATCCACCTCCCGGCCAGTGAGTGCACGGGTCAGCGTCGCCGCCAACTCGTTTGGTCCCTTCGTGAATGTGTCGTAGAAGAAGAGCGCGAAGATATCCCAGTTGGTCAACAACCCCCATACGAGGATCGCAACCACCAGCTTTCGCACCGCATCTCCTACCGTGAATGTTCCGTCACCGTACACAAACTTGAAACCGATCCAGACCACGAGGAGCGTTATCATCATGCCGATGGTTACGCGGTAGTCTGAAACGATTGTCGTGTACGCTTTGAACACCATGTCGCGAACGACATCATCTTCAACGCGGTTCATGACCGTGTCTATTACACTGTTCGTCATTGCTGCCTCCTTGGGAAGGTGCCGCCTCACCGCAGTGGCGAGGCGACACCCAACCGTTTATCTCCGCAGTATGTAACCATACTGCCGGTGTGGGTCGGTAACTCCCAGAAAGTGCATCCATTGCCGTCGTGCTTCGATAGTGCTGCTACGAGCGTGCGCACGCGCTTTTTCGTGCGCGGCGTTTGCACGTATCCAGTCGGCCATCGTCACGCCATGCTCAAGTGCGATCTGACTGAGAACATTTACTGATGCGTTTACATCAGGTTGCGGTAGTTGCTTCTGTAGCATCTGCAAGTTACGCAACGTGACTGCTGTACCATCGTACGTTTGTTCTGCGATGGCATGCGACGCATCGTACGTTGCCTGCGCGTCCTGATAGTACTGGCTCAAACGACTGTTTGGGTTCCATGGGTCGAGCTCCGGTACCGTCAGTACGGGATACCGTGCACGATGGCCACGAAAGTACTCCAGTATGCGGTGGTCTATGGCCGCTCGCACCAGATCCCGATACCGGGAAGGTACGTTCTGCGCGATAAAGAGCTGAACGCGCTGCTCCACCCAGCTTTGCACATGTGCATCGATGGACCACGAGCCGGTCACGGCGTCATGGATCCATGTTGCCTGTGAGAGAATCTGGATGCTGAGGTCAACAGTCTTCTTTAGTTGCATCAGCTGTTCTGAGGTCAGCCCGACCGCTTCTGCCATCTTCGCTGCCGTAAACGCGTTCTCCGCCTTGTTCCACGGGTCGAACACAATATCGGCTGCGGCCACGAACGGTACTCCGCCCGTACACCACAACACCAGCAGAAGCACTCCTGCCTTACGTTTCTTCACGTTGTACCTCCTTCAAGAAGTGGGGGAGCCACAGAGACGCGTCGTCTCCAAACTCCCGTTGGCAACGGTGCATAAGGTGCACCGTCTCTGTTGTTCCGGCAAGTACCGAAAGGTAGTCCGGCATAAAGGACAGGTCGAATACAACAACGACCGCTTCGTCGCCATGCTTCACGAACACCTTACGTTCGCGTGCATGACTTTCCTTTATGATCTTGAACTGCGCCTCGGACAGCCCGAGCTCAGAACAGTAGACCTGCTTGTCAGCACTGAAGTGCGGGAAGAATATCTTTGTAGCGCTCTGCTCGTAGATAGCTCGTCCTGCACGAGAGCCAACATCCGGGTCTTGCGATGAGAATAGTACGAACGCATTCTTCTTACGTACCGTACGTTCCCAATCCTCAATGACAACTTGGAGAGCTTCGTCTCGTATGAGCCGCCAACCCTCCTCGAGCACGATCCGCACCAGCTCCCGGCTGTCGATGACCGCCTGCATTCGATACAGGAGGTATGACATGACGGGAGCACGAACCGTATCGTCTTCCAGAAGCCAAGTCACATCAATGCCAGTGACCGGATTCTCGAAGCTGAGCGTGTCCTCCCTGTTGTCGAAAACCCAGCCATTGTGCTGACCTTCCACCCAGGGATTCAACGCTTCGCGTAACTCTGCTTCTACAAGGTGTTGTTGCACGATGCCGAAGCTCCGTTGTTTCTGCTCGAACTCATCGTAGAGTGCGTCGATGGCATCCGCGACACGGTCTTTCTCATGCCGCAAGAGAGCTCGTGTGAGCTCCTGCTCAAGCAGTATCGTCAGGAATTGTGTGAGGTACCGTCTGTTCGCACGTGTATCCGGCATATGCAGCGGGTTCATGCACGAGCGGGCGCCCGGACGTATCCCGATGTATGAGCCGTTCTCCGCACGGACGTACAGTTCCCACGAACGGTCCTTGTCAATGACGATGGTCTTGCCGCCATACTTCTGTGACTGCGAGATGAGGAACGTGGCAAACGTTGTCTTGCCCGAGGTTGTCGGACCGAAGATGCACGTATTGCCAAGTTTTCCCACATGCAGGTTCATGAAGTACGGTGTGTCACCGGGTGTCGGTACTACGGTGAGCGCAGGCCCAAGGTGGTTACCGTTCAGCTTACCGGTAGAGTAGTTGTGGAACGAAGCGAACGCCGCTACGTTCTTGGTGCTGATAGTTGACGCTCGTGCGATGTAGGCAACATTGCCGGGCAGCTGCGCCCAGAACGCCGGTTCGAGGTTCAGATCCTCGCGCACCATGATGATGCCTACATTCGTGAACACGGGGGTTATCTCAGCCACGGCACGTTCAAGTGCGGCGGGCGAGTCTTCGGTGCACATAATGCTCAGGTGATGGTCACCATAGGCAACCACTCCAAGCGCAAGTTCACCGATAGCCGTGCTCACGTTCTGCAGTACCTCCTCATGCTCGCCCGCCGTCGTGAGACGGCGCTTGAGCGTCTCCAAGCTCTTACGTGCTTTCTCGTTGGGGATAGGCACGAAGCTCTGTGTGAGGACAAGCTCGTACGGCAGCCGCAGTAGCCTGTTGAGGATACCGCTCCACGTTGTTGCGGGATACTCCTTGAGCGAAAGCAGGGCACTGTATGTGACCTCTTCCGCGGAAGCACCTTCCTGTACGACCGTACGATGTTTGAAGTACGGACGACGTTTGCACAAAATGGTGTCTATGGTTGTGGTGGGTACGACACAGGGTGTGTCGTCATGGTTGTGTACCTTTGACAAGAACCTGAGCACGTCCGAGTAGAGCGTAGTGGTGCCTTCATCATCCTGTACCCGTACGATACCCAACCTGCGGGTGCCGAAATCGTGCATGAGGTTCATGAAGGTTCGTACAACGTAGGATAGCTCAAGTCGCATCTGCTCCCGTGCTCGGTTGTGTGTCTCCACGGACCGAGCACCCAAGAGTGCATCAAGCGCATGCGAGACGTTGCGTTCCGCATACGCCGGATTGGTCTTTACGATCGTGAGGTAGAGTTCGTTAGTGAAGACATCGCGGTTGGTGAAACGTTCCAGCCACCGGGTGTTCAGTGCGTCTGAAAACCCGGGTGGGAACGAGCCACCAGGTACTGCAACCTCGCGGCGACGCACCAGCGTCGTGTAGAGGTAGATGTCTCGGCGTTGTCCCTTCAGCAGGGTGTTGAACGCTTCGACGTTGTGTTGCAGTGTTTCGTAATCTTGAGTTTCAAAACGAAACCCTTCGACCGCGACCACCTGCAACATGCTGCCGTCTTTCAGTCCGACCGTGTGGTCGTCCATGTGGACGGTGTAGGGAATGTGGAGTGACGCAGGTCGTTCGTGACGACTGCGTCTTCCTCCCGTAGTGCGTGCCGTGCCATATCTCATCACATACTCCTCGTAGACGGAGCGGAGGGTTGTCCGCCCCGTCTACAGTTGGTTTACGGTTGATAGCTCCGCGCATGCCAGAAACCGTTGTTGCGGTTACTGCCGCGCGACCACAGCGTAGTCCGAAGTGCGAGTATGGCAAACATGTCCTCGTCGCGTGCCTGCAGCACGGCCATCGCCGTCATGCAGAAGGCGTATGATGCGCCAGACACAAGCCACTGTCCGAAGATAATGACCGAGAGGACTGCCGCCATGGTCGTGATGATGGAAAGTTCATATGGGAACATGCCATCTCCAAGGGTCTCGCGCTTCGTGAGCGCTACGAACAGCGGGTCAGTGTGCCTCATGAGCGGTCGCTCACGCAAATGCGTTGAAGATCTCGACAGCACCCCAGATGACCAGGATGCCGACGATGATCAGGGCAGCACGTGCAAGACTGAACCGTCCGAGCAACAGCTGAAAGCCGAAGAACACAATAGCCAACGTGGCAACGAGCACGCCGAAACGCCCCCATGCCGTGTCGAGGATAGACTGCAAACCTCGGTTAAATACAGTGATCTCCGCAGCGAGCGCTGTCGTGCTTGCCATGAGGCCTGCACACAGTGCGCCCAATCGCGTTGCTATACGCGTAACTGATGTTGCAATCATCGCTTTCTCCTTTTGTAGATTTGTACACAAGACACCCACTCGCATGAGCAGGTCATGTGCGCTTCACAGCGCGTGTTACCGGCAGGTGCCGGCCACGAACGCCGCACTGACGTTGTACGTTCAGTCGACGCTGGTGTTCTGTAGAATGAGTCCACCTGTCACACATGACAGCGTGGTATTTTTGATTTGTCTAGTATGTAGTTGTCAAGTAACGGTCGTGATCTTTGACCCGTTCTTGAACAATCGAACGTATTTCGAAAGTAGGTTGGTCACCACACGTTATGCACGGGCACGGTATGCCCTCAAGTCTGTCGTCCGAGGCAGGTGCCTCGTATACAGATCGCGACCACGAATACTGGCGTGATTATATATGCGTTTTTGAATGTGTCAAGTTCGATGAACGATGTCCATTCACTGAATTGAAGGGAACAAGCAAACACACCCCTTTCGGGGTGTGTTTGTGCTTGTGTTAGACGACGCTAACCTGTACGGCCTGTGGGCCCTTTTGTCCTTCTGCCTCTTCAAACTCAACTGCCTGACCCTCCTTCAATGAATTGAAGTCGACGTTCTGCAGTTCGTTCGAGTGGAAGAACAAGTCTTTGTCGCTGCCCTCAACGGAAATGAAGCCGTAGCCCTTATCCATGATGCGTGCGATCGTTCCTTTCTTCATGTACGAGAACACTTATGAGTAACCTTCGAGTGTTGCTGGTTTACCATCAATACTCACAAAAACACCTAAAGATTAACTCGACTCTGTATCCTTACTAGTGATTTGATTGGTGAACAGTACTACAACGTCATTTTTTGTCAATAGGCATCCTATGGTCGCACAGATAACCAAGGGGGTACACTGTGATGACATTTGACGCGTCGCGGGTATACTACTCAATACACTATCAAGTAAGCAGCGCTCAGCAGGGCGTTCTAACAACAATACACATGAAAACTGCAGCATACATTCTCATAGCAATCCTTATCATCTTTTTCATAGCGGTCAGCCTGAAGGGGGGTCGTGATGCTCGTGAGCAACCGGCACCGGCGGCAAACGGCACTGGTGAAACAACGCAGGTACCGGATGCACCTGTAGTGACGCCCCAGACGGGTGAAGCTACCGACGAGCCGGGTGCAGACACCGGTGCAAATGGAGACGCTGTCGAACCCGCACCTGCATCAGCGGGAGACGAGGTACCCGCAGCTCCGGAGGAACCGGCAAGTACCGAGGTTTCGTTCACGCTTGACTCCTTCAACTACGGTTACGACCAGACGGAGCTCCGTGTGCAAGAGGGCGACACCGTCACCATTACCCTCACGAACTCCGAGGGCTTTCACGACTGGGTAGTCGACGAATTTAATGCTGCCACGGAGAAGATACAGGCGGGCGGCACCACCGAGGTGACGTTCATCGCTGATACTGCCGGCACGTACGAGTTCTACTGTTCGGTCGGGAACCACCGTGCACAGGGCCTGCCGTTGACAGGTGAGTGTGTCTCTGTCATGGTTGGTACAGATATCAACGACAGGAGGCACTTTTGAGCAGACATCTAGATGTATGTGAGTACCCTCGCACTGGTGATCTTGACCGCTGCATCTGTGAGGCGGTGATACTGAGGACGTGCTTTTTCGCGACGGCCCTTATCATTGCCGTGCAGCTGCTGGTCCTCTGGTTTGACAACAGTATCGCTCTCGGTGCCGATACCGTGCACGTGGGCTCCGACCTCACCGTGATAGGCGGCTACTGGTTTGCTTCGATCGCGGGCTTGTACTATCGCTTCAGCACAAGGACAGAGCGCAGGAAATGGGCGGCGTACGGTGCGATAGCCATTCTCCTTGGCGCGGCGATGACGCTGCCGTTCGAAGTGTATGATCGCTTCGTGGACCCGCGAGACATGGGTACCGCGTCAATACTGGTCGCGGCGATATTCGGAGGTGCAGGCAACCTGTACGTACACCAGAAGCTGCACCAGATACCGCGCGAGCACCATGACCACCTGCACAGCTCCGCAGAGTGGCACGTGGTGATAGACATTGCAGCGTCGGTGGTCGTGGGCGTTTCAGCGCTTGCCCGCATGGCTGCAAATGCCACCGGAGCCGGTTTGACCCTCGCTCTGTACGTGGACCCCATGGGCGGCGTACTGGTCATCTGCCTTATGGTGTTCGCGGCAGGTATACTCTTGCGCAAGGTACGGTCGGGTGAATCAGTGCTGTAGGTACATAACGTTTCATCGAAGAACATGCGGGCGCTTGTAAAAGCGCCCGTTTCTTTGTCATAGTGTGACGCAGAACGTCGGTCGATACGTGTACATTGACCGCACACTAGCCGGTGCTATCATTCATTCAGACATAAATGCGAAATGGAGGTTGAAATGAACAGCATACCGCGCAACATCATAGCGTGGATTTCACCAATTGTAGCGCTGCTTGTTGGAGCACTCGTTGTATACATGGTCTTGAATCCAATGAACCGGGATGATGTAACGGCAGTGGTGTCAGAAAAGGCCCAGCAACAGCGTACAATTACCGATCACACAAGCCAGATGATCCGCTCCTGGACAGAGCGCAACGGCAGCGAAGACAAGTAAAGCTCGCAGACGCAACGACCGCATACATGCGGTCGTTTTGTGTACCTTCATGGCCTGAGAAGCGCTTGTGCTTTTTGGAGTCATTTTGACGTCGGACGTCTTGTGTGCCAATACATTAACTTGACGCAAAATTGTGTGAAGAACTTGTTTTGAAGCACAAGCACACTGATATAATTGAGAAAATGCCCTGCTGGGGGTGTTTGTTAGTGTGTGAGACAAAATCAAAAAAGAAAACAAGTGCACATACATCTTGAGCCGGTACGACTACGGTCGCGCGGCGAGCTTCAGGCTGCTGCACCTCGTGCCGGTCGTTTGGCGCCGCTCATCGGTGCACTTCGACTGCGGGGTTTTGATGAGAGACAACAGACACGTGCCCTGTTCACCCTCTTGGTCGTGATTGTGTTCTTCGTTGTTATTATGCTCACTGCGGTCGACACTCGTGCCGGCATCACGACCTACTACCCCGCGCGCTGTTCGGGTGGATGGGAGAATG
>CAMYLP010000001.1 GCA_947259245.1 uncultured Patescibacteria group bacterium | reverse complement strand
AGCTCGTGCTCCGGAAGGCCAAAGACATCGCACTTCTCCTTGGTGACCCAGCGCTCCCAAAAGATCTTGGGACAGCCCCACTCTTTAAGTTCCTCGAGCGTGTGTGCTCCATGCATAAAGGCGATGAGCTCGCCGAGGGCACCGGGGAACGACTTTGTGAGGTCTCGGATGGGAAGCAGCGGAAAGCCGTTTCGCATGTCAAAGCGCATCTGTTGGCCAACGAGCATGTGCGATGCCTCACCGTGTATCGGCATGACCTCGCGCCCTTTCAGGAGCCGCCGAAGGAGGTCGTAGTACTGTGTGTCTGGTGAACGCTTGCCGTAGGGTTTGTAAGCAATCGGTTGATCTTTCATGTATCTTTCCTCGGTTATGGTCTCAACGTACAATACGTGAGCGATGTGTCACGTCAATCTTACGTCGAAGGTTTTCGTATAGTACCATATGTGCCATGACACTCTCACTTCAAATACAGCGCCTTGACCCGGAGGTACCACTCCCAAGCTACGGCCATGACGACGATGCGGCGTGTGACCTCTATGCGCGTGACGAGGTCACCATACAGCCAGGCGAGCGCGTACAGGTGCCGACCGGCCTTGCCATGGCCATACCCGAAGGGTACGCGGGTTTTGTGTGGGACAAGAGCGGGCTCTCGCACAAGCATGGACTGAAGACCGTCGGTGGGGTGATAGACGCCGGGTACCGTGGGGAAGTGCAGGTTGGTGTCGTGAATTTGAGCGACACACCGTACACATATGAAAAGCACCACAAGGTCGCGCAGCTCGTTGTTCAGAGGATAGAACATGTCTCCATAGAGGAGGTGGACTCCCTCGACGATACCAAACGTGGTGTGGCTGGTTTTGGAAGCACAGGCAAGTGACACGCTGAATAAAAAAACACCCCTCACGTATGGGGGTGTCAGGTTTGTCGTTACACGACAGAGCGAAGGAGCACAAGGAGACGATCACGTATTTGATTTGGCACGACGATCCGTTCATGGCACAAGAGCCATTCACCGGCACGCCGAAAGTTTTCACACTCCCGCACATAGTATTGTAGGTCGGGCCCTTCGGCAATGGAGTGAACGTACGCTCGCATGACGAGGTAATCGAGGTGTAACGCACCGCCTACCCGATTTATGAGTTTGTGGGGCTGGCGTATGCGTACGCCGCAGCATTTGGAGTTCAAATCGGTCGTTCGTGTGGCGAGAGCGATGCTAGCTGGTGCAGTATCCCACGAGAGGACATGTTGATACCGCGTTTCGTATGCACGCAGCATATATGTGGCACCTCTTTTGCGAAGTTGGAAGGTAATGGGCGGTTCAGGATCTTTGCGTCTGGTAGACGGCATTGCACTACTCCTATCGTTATGTTTCCTCGCATACCATACAACATAAATATGTCACATGCAAGTTGTGTAAGGAATAGACGTACAGATAAAGCCACTTATCATATGTCAAAAATTGACAATCGGTTGGAATAAGCATAGACTTAAAAGTGGAACTTCTGTTAATACTACGGACTAGGGGAAATGAGAAATGCCGGATTTATTGCAAAAACTGTTAAATGTGGAGGTCATGGGTGCACACTTGGTCATGTGGATCGTTCTTGCCATCGGAGTAGTTTTAGCTCTGGGTTGGACAAAATACACGGACAAAAAGTCTCATCACCACAAATAATATCCGTACAGGACGATGAGCCGGCACACTGTGCCGGCTTTTTATGCGTGCAGGTGAGAAGCTGCGTGATATACTGTGCGTCTATGGAAGGGTACCCGCACACAGAAGGTTATGATGAAGACGTGCACGCAGCACTTGTGGGTGAAGAAATACGTGAAGCGGAGGGCCTTGAGCTCATTCCGAGTGAGAATTACGTGTCACTCCCGGTGCGTGAGGCATTGGGCTCGGTGCTCACCAACAAGTACGCGGAAGGATATCCGGGAAAACGTTACTACGGCGGTCAGGAATATACCGATGCAGTGGAGACACTCGCGATAGATCGCGCGAAGAAACTTTTTACATGTGATCATGCTAACGTGCAACCTCTTTCAGGTGCGCCGGCAAACATTGCAGTGTACTTTGCACTCTTGGAGCCCGGTGACACAGTCCTCGGCATGGACCTCTCGCACGGCGGTCATCTGACGCACGGGCACCCGGTGACCATGATGACGAAGGTCTTCAACTTTGTGCGCTACAAAATGAAGGATGTTGAGACAGGGGAAATAGACTACGGCGAGATGCGAGAGATCGCAAAACGCGAAAAGCCCAAGCTCATATTGGCGGGTTTCTCTGCGTACAGCCGCGAGCTCGACTACGAGCAGTTTGTGAACATCGCTCGTGAGGTTGGCGCGCTCACCATGGCAGACGTAGCGCACATTGCGGGACTCATAGCTGGCGGCGTACACAAGAATCCGTTCGACGCTGGCTTTGATCTCATGACCACCACTACTCACAAGACGCTGCGCGGACCACGCGGGGGCATGGTGCTGGTGAACAAGAGTGAAGACATAGCGAACAAAATAGACAAGACAATATTTCCCGGGCTTCAGGGCGGCCCGCACATGAACAATATCGCGGCTAAAGCGGTGGCGTTTGGCGAAGCACTGCATCCTTCGTTCAGGAATTATGCGGGGCAGGTGCTCAAGAACGCCAAGGCAATGGAAGAGGTTTTTCGTGAGGAGGGCATTCGTATGCTCGGTGGAGGTACGTCGAACCACCTCATCCTCGCAGATGTCTACGGCTCGCTGGGTGTCACAGGCGCCGAGGCAGAGAAGCTCCTGGATGAGGTCGGCATTACAGTGAACAAGAACGTGATAGCGGATGACCAGAGGAAGCCACTGGACCCAAGCGGTATACGCTTCGGTACGCCCGCGATGACTACTCGCGGCTTCACTACGGGTGAAAGTGCTGAGGTGGCAGCGTTGATGGTCTCAGCACTGAAGGCTGTTGGCGACAAAGCCAAGCTTAATGAAGTACGTAGCGCCGTTCGCATGCTAGCGAACGAACACCCGGTACCTTCGACCTTTGCATAGCCCACAGGGCAGTCGTGTGCACAAAGAGCGTGTCCTTCATGCACTTTAGCGCTACTATGGAGATACTATTATATATGTATAGATGTTCATGTTAGATATGTTCTTTGGATTCATCGCGTTGGTTCTGGTGATCGTACTTTTCATGCGGACGAGCAAAACAAATGCACGTCTTGATCATATTGAGCGCTACCTCGAGCAGCTAACGCGTGGAGAAGCGCAGCAAAGCGCCCCACAAGCGACGCCCGCATCGCAAGCACCGGTGGCATCCCACACCCTCCTCGAGCAACAGGCAGCTCCACCCGTCGAACGAACAGGGGGTTGGCGCCAGACCACCCCAAGCGAACCAAATGTACTGGAACGTTTCTTTGGATGGTGCAAAGAAGACTGGCTCATGAAGCTCGGCGGTTTTTTGGTGATACTTGGTGCCGGGTGGTTTGTGAGTTATGCGGTAGCACAGGGTTGGATAGGGGAGATGGGCCGCATCACGCTTGCGCTCACGACCGGTGCTGCTGTGCTCGGTCTGGGGTGGTTCCGTATACGAAGCTTTGTTACGCAGGGAAGTGTGCTGCAGTTTGTGGGTGCTGTGATCATTGTTCTTGCAATGTTTGCGGCACGAGAACTGTACGATTTCTTCACCCCGCTCTCAGCACTTGTGGTCATGTTCCTTACCGCCGCAACCCTTGGTGCATCGAGCATTGTGTTCAAGCAGCGCCCTCTTTCGTACGCAAACGTACTCCTCGCCGGCATCGCACCCTTGATGATTGACAGCACACTTTCGATTACCGAACTTTTTCTGTACCTGCTCGTGTTTACGATCGGGGCACTGTGGGTGACAGCCATTACCGGCTGGCGCATGTTGCCGCTTATTGCACTCATCGTGGTGGGGCTGTACAGCATAGGGGAGATTGAGAGTACATGGTGGGCAAGTGCTGAGCTCGACATCGGTCTTGTCTTTGCATACATTTTCACGGCGCTTTTCTTCGGCATCTCTATTATGGGTATGCGCGTGGTACACAAGACAAACATCGTCGACCTCCTTACTGCACTCGGGACGGGCCTCTTCCTTCTCGTGTGGATACTCATCGCTGCTGCACCCGCTTCACCGTACGCTACGCTCCAGGGTACCGAAGCGCAGACGGGGAACGACTGGCGGAGTCTGCTTCTCATGGTATGGACCGTCGTCTTTGCATGGGGTGCGTTTCTCGCGGTACGGTGGGGTGCGACCCTGAACTACTTCTACTCGTACGTAGCGGTGGGTGTGGTGTATCTTGGCACCGCAACCATGCTTGAGCTTGAGGGAGGCGTGCTCACGATCGCACTTGCACTGGAGGCGGCCGCACTCCTCGCTATCGGGTACCGTGTGACCGGGCGCACCTCGAGTATCGTACTTCTCGCTATTCCTTCGGTGGTGCCTCTCCTTCTGTCACTCGGAAGTGTCATGGCAGATGAGTGGCACGACAGTATTATCCACGTACATGCACTGGTACTTGTGATCATGTCGACCATCGTTGCCTCGGTTGCCTACGCGTTCGGGTCAGAGAAAGCGAAGCGTCCAAAGGAGGACCACGAGACACTCGAGAACGTTGAGCACACCGGCTACATCATCTCCGGCCTCTACGATCTCACGCTCATTTGGCTTGTGACACACGCACTATTCATGTACGAAGTTGGCACCTTTGTCGCGCTCACGGTCTACACCCTCATCGCGGCTGGCTTCTATTTTGCCGGTAAGGTGACCGGCGAGTGGTGGCAGCGCATGGTAGCAGGGGTACTCTTTGGCGGCGTAATAGCACGACTCGTCTTTGTGGAGGCGTGGTTGATGCCGCAGGGCATGCGCATTGTGACATTCTTTATCATTGGAGGGCTCGCCATAGCTGTGGCCTGGATAGAACGTAGCACAATACAAATTCGAAAACAGGACGATGACACACCTAACACACAGTAATATGAGTATGTCTTATTTTATACGCATGCTTGCGGTGCTTGCAGTACTCGGTGTAGGGCAGGCTGTATGGGCTGCTACCCCTCTTTCACCGGTCGCACCGCCACCAGTACCCACCTGGAGTCTGGAGTCAGACATAGACCTTGGTGCCTTCCGCTTTGCTATAGATATAGACGCACGTGATGACATAGCAGTACCAACCGTTGTAGAGATGCCGGTGAACGGCGCACAACTCAAGAACAAGCAGATGGTCGCCGTCTCTGATGCCGGTGACGTGAGCGCCGCCACATTCAACACCGAGGTCATACGCGCGTCAGACAAACGTACCGCCAGCAGTGAGGAGCTCAGTGCAGCGCACAGTGCCATGCTCGTCGACAACAACACGGCCACGTATGCAGAATTTCCATTCGAAGAAGGTGTACAGAACAGAGTGTCAGTGATACTCAGCATGGAGGATCCAGTACAAAGCTCTCAGATACAAGTGTTCTTCCCACCGAATGTTGCGCTGCCACGGACGGTACGTGTGACGGACGTGAGCGTGGGCGGCAGCTCGCCATACGAACGTGTACTCGTCTCAGAGCGCAACATGATGAGCGGCTACATAAGCTTCCCACAGACAATGGTAGACACAGTGAACATCGAGTTCACCTTGAATCAACCACTGCGCATTAGTGAGATACGAGTAGTATCGAACGAACAACCGGAGCGCACAGAGGGAGTACGGTTCCTCATGCAGCCGGACACAGCATATACGCTCTACCTTGACCCAGACCGCACTTTCGGGAACGTGGTCTATGGTGGCGTCAGCTTACAGAGCGATGAAGGTGTACTGATGCTCAAGCGGGAACTCCTACAAGACAATGCACGCTACATTCCCGCCGACTCCGATGATGACGGTATACCCGACACGCTCGACAACTGCCCCAACACCCCAAACGAGGACCAGCGTGATATCGACGGCAACCGCAGAGGAGACGCGTGCGACGACTTTGACAGAGACGGCGTCATGACCACAGACGACAACTGCCCACAAGTGCCGAACAGGGACCAGCGTGACACCGACGCAGATGGCATCGGTGACGAGTGCGACAGTGCCGAGAGCCGTTTCACAGAACAAAATCCATGGCTACCATGGGTGGGTATGGTCATTGCGATCGGAGTGCTTGGAGGCTTGCTTGTTGCTACTGTACGCATGCGTCCAGAGGATATCGATGTTGATGAGAACACTCCTGAAGGGGGTGATGAAGGGAATAACACTCCTCAAGCATAGGACCACCACTGAAGCACGACTGCACACAAAAAAACACGCATGATACGAGCACTACCATGCGCGTTTGTCGTATCACCAAAGTCAGCTCGATGAGCGAGGCAATGACACCAATGGTACAATGCTGAACATGAAAACGTTCTTCGGGCGTGCGTACCGTTGGGTACGACAACACATTTCGTCAATCGCATTCATTTCTGGGTTTGTGTGGGACACGCTTACACTCACGCGCATTGACCTTGTCTACGAGAATGTCGTCTTCACCTCGTACCTCGTCATTGCGTTCATTGGCATTGTTCTCGTGCATAGTGCTGAGACGGAACTCTGGGCACCGCGGTACCTTATCAGAGCGAAGGCATGGCTGCCGGCTCTGGTCCAGTTTCCGCTTGGCGGACTCTTTTCTGGTTTTGTCATCTTCTATACCAAAAGCGCCGCGCTCTATGTTTCGTGGCCCTTTCTTGTGATACTCATCACGCTTCTCTTTGGTAATGAGTTCTTACGACGACGGTATGAGCGGCTGACCTTTCAGGTGAGTATTTTTTTCTTTGCGTTACTCTCGTACCTGGTTCTCGTGACGCCCGTCGTGCTTGGTACCGTGAGCACCTCCACCTACATACTCTCTACCATACTCGCACTCTTCACTATGAGCATGCTTCTGCAACTCATTATGTGGCTGTTCCCGGACATCTATAAGCAGAGCATGCGTACCATCTGGCTGGTCGTCTTTGGAATCTTCGCGGGTTTTCATATTTTGTATTTCACAAACACGATCCCGCCGGTGCCGCTCGCTATGACCGATATCGGCATATACCATAACGTGGTGCGAACAGGTGAGGCGTATCAGGTCAGGTATGAAGAGCCATCATGGTACACACCTTGGAGAAGTACGGACTACACGTACCATCGCCTGCAACATGAAGCGGCATACTGCTACACTTCGATATTTGCACCAACAGATTTGCGTACCAACATTTACCACTCGTGGCAGCGTAAGAGTGCGGATGGGGCATGGATACGCGAAGCCCGCATACCGTATCCCATACAGGGCGGTCGCGAAGCTGGGTACCGTGGATACACCATAAAGACGAGTCTTCCCGAGGGAGAGTGGCGCTGCGTCATCGAAACAGAGAAGGGGCTCGTCGTCGGCGAAACGCGCTTTGAAGTGATAGCTGTAGACGAGAGCGCCCCACAACAGTATGGGATACGATAGTAGAATCTGGTTGTGAATCATAAGGGAACTCGCTATAGTACGCCTATGTTACGAGACACAGTACGAGATGCGTTACAACAGGCCATCGTGAAAGCCGGCTATGAGACAGACGAGGTCATGCTGGAGCACCCGACTGATCTCGCGCACGGTGATTTTAGTACGAACGTTGCACTGGTGCTTTCAAAACAGGCGGGCAAGTCACCGCGTGAGATAGCGCAGGACATCGTTACTGCATACGATGAACATGGTGCGATACAGTCCGTCGAGGTTGCTGGTCCTGGCTTCATAAACATTCGAGTCTCGCGTATCGCACTACGCGACACCATACGAGAAGTACTTGAGGCAGGACAGCAGTGGGGTGCGCACGATGCGCTCAAAGGCAAGCATGTCTTGGTGGAGCACACACAGCCAAACCCCTTCAAACCCTTCCACATCGGGCACCTCATGAGCAACACCATCGGCGAGTCGCTGTCTCGCTTGTATGAGTTTTCCGGCGCGGAGGTGCGGAGGGCAAACTACCAGGGCGACGTTGGGTTGCATGTGGCGAAGTGTCTGTGGGGTTTACGAAAGATAGACGGTGACCCTGCAAATATTGAGCATCTTGCGCAGGGATATGTCGAAGGCAATCGAGCATATGAAGACGACGAGCACGCAAAGGAAGAAATAGTACAGTACAACACGTTCGTCTATGAGCATGCGCCAGAGATAGCAGAGGAGTACTCAAAGGGGCGCGAGGTCTCGCTTGCGCACTTCGAAGAGCTCTACGTACTGCTCGGCACATCGTTTGACTACTATTTCTTTGAAAGCGAGACGCAAAAGCCGGGAAGGGCGATGGTGAAGGAGGGACTTACCGAAGGAGTATTTGAGGAGAGCGAAGGTGCGACCGTCTTCAAGGGAGAAGAGCACGGTCTGCATACACGGGTGTTCATGAATAAGCAAGGCCTACCTACCTATGAGGCAAAGGAGCTCGGCCTCGCCCAGCTGAAGGCGGAGAAGTGGGACTTCGACTTATCGATTACGACGACCGCGGTTGAGCAGCAAGAGTACTTCAAAGTGGTCTTTAAGGCACTGTCACTCCTGCGCCCCGAGCTTGCGGGGAAGATGGTGCATATCTCACATGGCATGATGCTTCTTGCAAGCGGAAAGATGAGCTCACGCAAAGGCAATGTCATCACCGGCGAGTCCATCGTCGAGGACATGCTCGAGCGTGCTACAGAGAAAGTGGCAGAGCGCGACCTTACGGCTGAAGAAAAGAAGGACATCTCCAAGGCAGTTGCGATAGCCGCACTAAAATATTCGATACTGAAGCAAAAGGCAGGAAAGAACATCACCTTTGACCCCGAGACGTCACTCTCGTTTGACGGTGACTCCGGTCCATACTTGCAATACGCACACACCCGCGCGGCCTCGGTCCTCGAGAAAGCTAAACACGAGCGGGCATCACCAAGCACCGAGCTTGCACCGAAAGAAGCGACGACACTTGAACGACTACTCTATCGTCTCCCCGAAGTGGTAGAGCGTGCACGCAGTGAGAATGAGCCGCATCATGTGACAACATATCTCGTGGACATAGCGTCCGAATGGAACAGGTGGTACGGAGACGAAAAGATACTCGACGGTTCGCTCGAGGCGCCGTACAAGCTCGCACTTGCAGAGGCGGTGCATCACACACTTCAAAATGGTTTGTGGCTCCTCGGCATCCAAGCCCCGCAGCGGATGTAAAAAAACAGCACGAACCTGAATTCATGCTGTTCATCTGACTACATCACTGGCGGAAGAGTGTGTATTTCGGTCACTAATGTCCCCAAAAGCTTCTTTGTCGTTCTGGTTGGAAGTGTGAGGATCAAGTACCAACGATCCGCTGCAGTGACATGTGTTTTTGGACGAATATGATGTGCGCGTAAGATGTCGCACACACCCGCAGCATTGATGACTTCATGGGGCTCCACGGTAAGAAACAAGTGGTATCTCTTTCCATCGTGACGTACTTGGTGTACCCGCATCACTGCCTCCTGTAAGCAGAGTTTGTCTGCCCGTATGATACTGGTTTCAGCCATAACACGCAAAGTACCGTGTTGGATATTACTTCGATTTTGTGCCAAAAAGTGCTACGATGCAGCGTATGAATGGCAAACAGAACGAGGTGAAGAAAAGTGAGGCAGCGCTTCGTGAAGAAGAGGTCATCGCCTTTTGGAACGACGAAGCAATCTTCGAAAAGACAGTCGAGAAAGATGCACCTGAGGGCGAGTTCGTGTTCTACGATGGACCCCCTTTTGCTACTGGCTTGCCACATATGGGGCACTTGCTCATTTCCTCGTACAAGGACGCCATCGGCAGGTACAAAACCATGCGAGGATATACGGTGCCGCGTCGCTGGGGCTGGGACTGCCACGGCCTCCCCATAGAGAACATTGTCGAAAAGAAGCTCAATCTTAAGACAAAGAAGGACATTGAGGAGCTGGGTGTTGCACGCTTCAATGAGGAAGCGAAGAACTCAGTTCTGACCTACGTATCAGACTGGAAGCACTACATTGAGCGCATCGGCCGCTGGGTCGACTTCGACAATTCGTACAAAACGATGGATAACACCTACATCGAAAGTGTGTGGTGGGCCCTCAAGAAGATACACAGCGACGGTCGGCTCTACGAAGGCCGAAAGGTACTCATGTACTGTCCGCACTGCGAGACACCACTTTCAAAAGCAGAGATCGCAATGGATAACAGTTACAAAGATGTCACCGACGAGTCAGTCTTCGTACGCTTCAAGCTCGCAGAGAAGGGAAAGATAGGTAAGACAAAAGTGGATGATGCGACCTATGTCCTAGCATGGACCACCACTCCGTGGACTCTCCCCGGCAACGTTGCGCTTGCAGTGGGACCAAACGTTACCTATGTGCTCGTTAAGCATGGCAAGGAGAAGCTGTTGCTCGCAAAAGAACGGCTGAAAATACTCAGCGGTAAGCACACCGTGATCGAAGAGGTGCAGGGTGAGAAACTTGCGGACCTTACCTACGAGCCACTCTACGAGGTGCCAAAGGCAGAAGGACAGAAGAGCAAGCGCGCATGGAGTGTCGTGACAGCGGATTTCGTGACAACCGAAGACGGCACCGGTGTCGTACACATCGCACCGATGTACGGCGAGGACGACTACAACCTCGGCCTTGAGTATGAGCTACCCGTCGTACCGCTTTTGAACGAAAGTGGCAACTTCAACGACGATGCTCCAGAGCTTGTACGCGGTATGTACTTCAAGAAGGGTGGGCGCTACGTGACGGAGGATCTAGAACAGCGAGACCTCATCCTCACCAAACACCCGCACACACATAGCTACCCGCACTGCTACCGCTGCGGTACCGCACTCATCTACAACGCCCTCACATCTTGGTTCATCAACATACAAGCAGTGAAGCAGTACCTACTGGAGAGTAATGAAGAAGTTACGTGGTACCCCGAACATCTCAAACACGGCCGCTTCAAGCACACTATAGAGACCGCACCCGATTGGACCATCAGCCGTAACCGCTACTGGGCAAGTCCTCTTCCCATTTGGCGAAATGCGGCGACCGACGCACTGCACATCATCGGTTCTCTCGACGACTTGCGTGCTCGTACGAAAAAAAGCGGCAATACCTACTACATGACCCGTCACGGTGAGGCGGAGAGCAACGTAAAAAAGATAATCAGCACCTTACCGGAACACAAGAACCATCTGACAAAAAAGGGACGCACACAAGTCGAGGAATTGGCGAAGAAACTGAAAAAAGAAGGCATTACACGTATCATCACCAGTCCCCTGATGCGGACTCGCGAAACAGCCGACCTGATCGCCAAAGCACTTGAGATACCCACAGATGACATTCTCGTTGATACACGGCTGCAGGAGTGGCAACTCACGGAGCTCCACACAAAAAAGGTAAAGGAACTGCATGCTGTGTGCCCGGGTGTGCGTGAACGTTTTGAAAAGGAGTGCGCGCCCGGTGCTGAAACGCTCGTGGACATGAAGCGCCGCATCGGCGAGGCGCTGTATGAGTATGAAGATACGTATCAAAATGAGAAAATACTCATCGTCGGTCACGAGTACACACTCTGGCTGGCGCAATCTGTTGCTGCAGGAGCGGACGTTGACCAGTGCGTCGTCATACGTGGAGAGGATGAGGACTTTGTAGATAACGGACAAGTGCAAGAGCTTGAGTTTGTTCCTCTTCCACACAATGGGGAGTATGAATTGGACCTGCATCGTCCGTACATAGACGAACTACCACTGGTTTCTGATGACGGTGAAGTGCTAACTCGCGTTCCCGAAGTCGTCGACTGTTGGGTGGAGTCAGGTGCCATGCCGTTCGCGTCAGAGCACTATCCGCACGAAAACAAGGATGTCGTGAAGCGACGCTACCCCGGCGACTTCATTGCAGAGTATATCGCACAGACACGCACGTGGTTTTACTACATGCATGCGCTCGGGGTGCTCTTGTTTGATGCACCGAGTTACAAAAATTGTATCTCCACGGGCACCGTACTGGCATCTGATGGTTCGAAAATGAGCAAGTCAAAGGGCAACTTCACTGACCCGCTTGAGAACATCGACCGCTACGGCGCCGACGCGCTTCGCTTCTACCTCCTTGGCTCGGTCGTGATGGCAGGTGAGGACTTAGCTTTCAACGATGACGAGATACGAGAAGCACATAACAGGTTTCTTAACATGCTTTGGAACAGCTACAAGTTCTACGAACTGCACCAAAGCAGGTACGATCCGGAGGAAAAGATCAAGAGAACCGTCCTCGACACATGGATACTGGCACGACTCGAAGAAGTGGTTTCGGATGTTACTACATCCATGGATTCATACGACACAATAAAAAGCGCCCGTGCACTCCGGGAGTTTGTCAGTGATTTTTCAACCTGGTACGTACGACGTTCCCGTGACAGATTCAAGTCAGAATCCGAAGAGGACGCCCAAGCCGCGCTGCACACAACGCGTGAGGTACTGTTGACGCTCGCACGGCTCATCGCACCCATTACGCCCTTCATCGCAGAGAGCCTGTATCGAGGTATTGGCGGAAAGAAGGAGAGTGTACACTTGGCACGTTGGCCGCGAGCTACGGGTGACAGCGACAAATCTCTAACAGAGGCCATGGCTGAGGTACGCCGCGTAGCATCGCTGGTACTTGAGGCACGTCAGCGTGAAGGCATCAAGGTACGCCAACCGCTGGCAAAAGTAACACTTACCACCGACACACTAGAGGGCAAGGAAGAGCTCCTGGCGCTTCTCGTTGATGAAGTAAATGTTAAGGAAGTGGTTTTTGGTAGCGGACTTCCTGAAGAAATCACACTAGATACCGAGCTTACCGACACACTGGTGCGTGAAGGATATGTGCGAGAGCTCACGCGCTCGGTACAAGCTATGCGCAAGGATGCAGGTCTCAAACCAGACGATACTGTGACGCTCATGGTAGATAGTGATGACACGGGTAAGCAGCTCGTCGCTCTGGCACACGATGACCTGCGTCGTGTGGCAGGAGTGAAGAAGATCGCGCATGAGAAGGGCAAGGAGACGCGCACGCTTACGCTCGGTACCACTACGCTCGAGCTTTCGCTTCAGGGCATGTAACCTATGCACACACTTCATACGACCTCCGCGTTCGTCGTCAGCTCGTACCCACACGGTGAAAGTAATCGAGTGTATCAACTGCTCACGCACACACTTGGCTTCTTATATGCGCATGGGCAGGGTGTCCGGGAGCTGAAGAACCGCAATCGCTATGGGCTCAGTACCGGCACACAAACGACGGTCACCCTTGTGCGTGGTAGGGACATATGGCGCATCACCGGGGCGACCGCCCACCCTGTGGCACCACAAACATCTCGTATGAGGAGAATACTTGCTCTTACAACTGCGCTCGTACCAAGGGAGGACGCTTCCCATGACATATATGAACTGCTTGCTGAGGCAGAGCGGGCGTTTCGCGATGAGGAGATGCCAGGTGACTTATCCGAACTGCTCACCGCGCTGAGACTACTACGCATACTGGGATATGTTGACCAAACGTCACTACCGACAGTGCTCAATGAAGCACTCAATCATACAGCCATAGACGCTGCCACGCTCGGGCACGTGGAAACACACAGGCAGGCACTGATACGGCGTGTTAATAATGCACTTCAGGCAGCCATCTAGCGCATACCTCATGCTATACTCAACAGATGGAGAAGGGTAGTGGTATACCGGAGAAAGACAGCGGTGTTCAGCGTGTCCGAGACGCCCTGTACCGCCGGGGTGCAACTTCTAAGGTGCACCCGCGTCGGAAGCTTCGAAGTGACGAGGATCCGCAACAGTATTCTGCAGAGTGGGATGAAGGAGCGGAAGCGCCTACCATTGGGGGGGCTGAGCAGGACCCCGATTCCGTCCTACGAAATCTGAGTGAAGACGATCAGCACAAGAAACGGGTTTCGTTAAGCGAGTATAGTATGACACCGGCACAGGCTGCTGTGCTTGAGAAGCGCAAACTAACGCGGCGCTTCATCAGAACACTATTAGCGGCATCTGCTTTCTTCTTTTTTATTGCGGCTGGGTACGCGGCGTACGTCTTTTGGTTTGGCCCCACACAGATCAGCTGCGACAAGGTGCGCATAGAGCACGCCGGACCACTTACCATTGCAAGTGGTAAGGAATTGGTACTCAACATAAGCGTCACCAATGGTAACCCTGTCACTATTCACGATGCAGTACTGATCGTTGAGTATCCAGATGGTACGCGCAGCCCAGACAACGTCAGTGTGCACTTGCCGAGCGAACGACAGACGATAGGCACCCTCGAGTCCGGCGAAAGAGTACGTACTGTCACACGCGCAGCACTCTTCGGTAAGGAGCAAGAGGAGCTAGTCATCAGGTCCGCACTACAATTTACGGTTGTCGACTCAAACCACGAATTCTACTGTGAACGACCACACCGTATCGTTATTGCTACTGCGCCAGTCAACATTGAGGTAGATGGACTTGCAGAGATAAGCTCCAACCAGGAACTAGAACTGGTCATCACGGTAAGCTCTAACTCGGAGACCACGGTTCCAAACATGCGACTGTTGGTCGACTACCCGTATGGCTATGATCCGATAGCTGCCGAGCCGAAACCAACAGCGGGTGATTCGGTGTGGGACCTGGGCGATGTGGAGCCGGGTACCCACCAGACCATCACCCTTCGCGGTATCGTTACCGGTATCGGCACTGAGCAGCGCAACATAAAGTTCCATGTCGGGGAGCAGGATCCGGCAGACGCTTCAAACGTCTCCGCGGTCCTGCAAACCGTGGACCACCCACTGCTCGTAACTGACCCGTTCTTGGCGCTCGACCTATATATTAATGACAACAACGATCCTGAGGTGAGCCTTGAGCTGGGCGATCTAGTGAATGGAAGGTTGGAGTGGAAGAATAACCTGGATTATGCACTGCACGACGTTGAGATACAGGCACAATTTCCGGGAATAATTGTTGACGCCAAGACGTTCAAGGTCGATAGCGGATTCTACCGCTCTGTCGACAGCACGATACTGTGGACGCCACAAACTAAAAAGCAGTTGGAAAAGATAGAACCCGGTGAAACAGGCACGCTCACCTTCAGCTTCAGTACATATCCGTTCGTTGAATCTACGAGCGCGGAGTCGCCACACTTCGACCTGTCATTTGATGTTGACGCACGTCGTATAAGCGACAATGTGCCGGTGCAGCAAAACCTCACTGCTCAGGCGCAGCGTACACTGAAATTTATTTCGAATGTCGACGTCGACGTCTATGCCCTCTACGCTGTAGGACCATTTACGAACGTGGGACCTCATCCGCCACACGTGAACCAGGAGACAACGTACACTATCACGATGGATGTTGCGAACAGTACCAACGATCTGGCTGATGTGACGCTCGAGGCGCAACTCCCCATCTATATTACATGGCTCGATATGACCGACCCGAGTACTGAGCAAGTACACTACAATCCTGTAACGCGAAAGGTAAACTGGGCAATAGGAGATCTGAAGGCAGGTGCCGGGTACAATGAGCCGGATCGTACCGTCTCATTCCAAATCTCTTACATTCCCAGCATATCGCAGCTCTCAAGCGTACCAGCCATGCTCGACGGGATTGTCTTCCGGGGCGTTGACCAATTCACGGGTGACGTGATAGAACAGAAGGGCAGTCGCATCACCACTCGACTCGAAAATGATCCATTCTTCCCCAAGGATCGGGGGTCTATCACCCAATAACGGCACTGCAGCATAGAAACCATGCATACACTTGAAGCCATAGCCGCGCTGGCAAAAAGACGCGGTTTCATTTATCCGGGATCCGAAGTGTACGGGGGATTTGTTGGACTCTACGACTATGGTCCGTACGGTGTCGAACTAGCCAACAATATCAAGGCATCGTGGTGGCGTGCGATGGTGCAGCTTGAAGACAATATCGTTGGCTTGGATTCTTCCATAGTCACGCACCCCAAGGTCTGGGAAGCGTCGGGGCACGTGGGAGGATTCTCAGACCCGCTTGTCGAGTGCAAGGAGTGCCATACGCGGTCTCGCGCGGACCACCTCATCGAGGAAGCTGGTGGTTTTGCGGACGAAAAGATGAGCGTCGAAGAGATCAATGGCGTCTTCGACGAGCTACGTGAAAACGTAGTGTGCCCACACTGTGGGAAGAAGAATTTTTCTGCAGTACGCCAGTTCAATCTGCTCGTGCAGAGTAATCTTGGTAACTTTAGTGAGGACTGGGCCAAGGAGCCTACATACTTGCGTGGGGAGACGTGCCAGGGTATTTACATAAACTTTAAGAACGTCGTTGATACCACACGGGTGAAGGTACCGTTTGGTATCGCACAGATAGGGAAGGCCTTTCGAAATGAGATAGCACCCCGCCAGTACATTTTCCGTAAGCGCGAGTTTGAGCAAATGGAGATGCAGCTCTTTGTCCACCCAGACAATGCGATGGAACTCTATGAAGTGTGGCGGGAGAAGCGGATGCAGTACTACCGCGACCTCGGTTTTGCGGAAAGCAACCTCAAGTGGCACGAGCACGAAAATCTTGTCTTTTATGCACAAGCAGCATGGGATATTGAATATCAGTACCCCTTCGGTTTCAAAGAGCTTGAGGGCGTACATGCGCGGGGTGACTACGACCTGACGCAGCACCAGAAGTTCTCGGGTACCGATCTCTCATACCGTGACCCTATTTCGGGTGAGAAGTATGTGCCGCATGTGGTGGAGACATCTGTCGGTGTCGACCGAACCTTCCTTGCGGCACTCACCGAGTTTTATGACGAGGACACTCTTGGGGGTGAAGAGCGCACCGTCATGCGTTTCCCGAAGGAGCTCGCGCCCATCAAGGTGGCGGTGTTTCCACTACTCAAGAACAAGCCAGACCTTGTTGCAAAAGCGCGTGAGGTATATGACGCTCTGAAAATACGTACGCGCGCCGAGTTCGATGACAACGGCAACATCGGCAAGCGATACCGACGCCAGGACGAGATAGGCACTCCGCAATGTGTGACCATCGACTTTGACACACTGGAAGATGACACGGTGACTGTGCGAGATAGAGACAGCGGAGAGCAACAGCGTGTCCCGATAAGCGAACTTGACACAGTTTTGAAATAAGCCCCACAAACGGGGCTTTTTTGCACATGCACCATAAACGTGCCGCACTGTTTTTGAGTGAAAGAAAACGGCACGACGAAACGTATGTACAACTAGCATAAAAGGTGTACGATGCGCGTATTAGTAGTAATCTCACGACTATGACCAAGAAATACATCGTGAGCGCCGTTGTTTTGGTTGCACTGGTTGTTTCTGCCTTTGCCGTGGTGCCGCTTGCACAAGCAGCTCCGAAGGGTAAGGCGCATGGCTACTACTCGTTTCCAGGCAACTCACTCTACGGCCGCTTACATAACCCTCACTTTAGCTACAAATGGGGTGGGGAGGAGTTTGACGACTTTCAAGAGCTCATAGACCATATTAGGAGCTATATGCACCAGTGGCGCTACCGCGTGGCGCGGGACGTACGCGATGGTGTCCAAGATGATGCAGAAATAGATGTCGATACGCTTACTGCGCGTGACATAATGAACGATAGCGCAACATTACGTGGCGACGTTGAGTTTGGTGACAGTGACTATGCAGACGTGTGGTTTGTGTATGGTACCAAGTATCCTGACCTCGAAGAGCGCACGGACACGATGCGCATCGATGACGACGATGACGGTACTTTCAGTGAGGAAATAGATGACCTAAACGAGAACGACCGGTACTACTACCGCGCTGTTGGTGAGGACGAACAGGGTGAGCGTGACTATGGCTCACTTCGCACCTTCGTAACAGACGACAGTGATGCAGACGAGGAGACACCAGTGGCGGTGACACAAGCATACCTGGAGGTCGACAGTGACACAGCAGAGCTTCGCGGTCGTGTAGACATGAACGACTTCGACAACGGCATCGTGTTCTTCGTGTACGGCCTCGATGAGGACCTTGTTGAAGACGTTGCAGACAAGGATACCTATGAAGCTATCGAGGAGGACGGTGAGGATTTGCAGAAGGTACGCGTCGATAGCGATCTCGATGGTGCAGAAAGTTACGAGCGCGAAGTAACAAACCTCGATGAGACTGAGACATACTACTACCGTATCGGTGTTGAGTATGAGGACGAAGATGGTGATGAGACGCTTGAACTCGGTTCGGTCCGAAGCTTTGTCCTCGAGGAGAATGATGATGATGAACCAGATGTGGTGACGCTCCGTGCTCATGAGGTAGACGAGACAAGCGCCGAACTTAACGGGTCCGTCGACATGAATGACTTTGACAACGGTACGGTCTTCTACGTGTACGGCACGGATGCACTTTTGCTACACGATGTCGAGGGTACGTATGACACGTACGAGGATATTGAAGAAGATGGAAATGCCCTGCAGAAAGTACTGGTCCAGAATGACCTCGACGGCAGCGACAGTTTTCCAGAGGATGTTGACGAGCTCAACGAAGACACCAAGTACTACTACGCTATTGGCGTCGAGTACGACGCACAGGAGGACGAACCAACGCTACGACTTGGCGGCTTACGGAGCTTTACGAGCGACTAAGCGCAACGCGTATCACAACAAAAGGTCCCCGGAGGGACCTTTTGTATAGTTGACGCTTCTTTTCAGCAAAGCTTCTATACGGTAGTATCAGGTGATATGCAGGAGAGAGAACCAATTACGATAGCAATCACACCAGGTACCGTCGCAACGGTCGTCCTGGTGCTACTTGGGTTCTGGGTGGCGTTCTTTCTCTACGAGCTTCTGCTGGTCATACTTACCGCTGTTATTCTCGCCAGTGCAATCGAACCGCCAACACAGCGTATGATGAAATGGGGCTTCCCACGGGTCCTTGCAGTCGTACTACTGTATCTCATCGTATTTACGTTGATAGCTGTCGGTTTTTACTTTTTTGTTCCGGTGCTCACCGCTGAGGTAAAGCAGCTTGCAACACAGCTGCCTGCATACCTCGAGACGCTGCAGATCACGAATGACGAGGGACTCCTAGGGGGGGCAGACAGTGCTGCTATCAGTGATCGCTTCGGACAATTTCAGGATGTCCTCAAAACATCAACGAGCGGCATCTTCAGTGCGGCATCCGTAGTCTTTGGCGGACTCATGTCCTTTGTGCTTATTCTCGTACTCACCTTCTATTTTGCAGTTCAAGAACGCGGACTGGATGATTTCTTACGCATGGTCACTCCGGTGCGAAAGCAGGATTACATACTCGACCTTTGGAAAAGGGCACAACATAAAATAGGACGTTGGTTGCAGGGACAGCTACTACTCTCGCTCCTCGTAGGCGTCATGGTGTATGTCGGCCTGCTTATCATGGGAGTGCCGTACGCATTTCTGCTCGCCATTGCGGCTGCCATTCTTGAACTCATACCCGTGTTCGGCTCAATCATAGCTGCGGTGCCTGCTGTCGCGCTGACGTTCATAGATGCCGGTACGACCAAGGCGCTGTTGGTCATTTTGATGTACGTTGTGGTGAATCAACTGCAGGGCAACATCATCTATCCGCTAGTCGTACAGAAGGTCCTCGGCGTGTCACCACTGGTGGTCATCTTAGCAATCATTGTTGGTTTTCAGCTTGCCGGTTTCTTGGGTGTGCTCATCGCGGTCCCCATTGCCGCTGCTGTACAGGAGTACGTGAAGGATGTGCAGAGGGGGAAGCAGAAGCTTGCGTATCCGGCAGAGGATGGGACAGTGGTATAACCATGAAGGTATCACTCACAACGACGCTGCCATATGTAAACGCCGATCCCCACGTCGGCTTTGCGCTTGAAATAGTGCAGGCAGACGCCGTTGCCAGGTACCACCGCTTAATGAAAGACGACGTATTCTTCAACACGGGCACTGATGAGCATGGAGTTAAGGTCTACAGAAAGGCGCTTGAGGCCGAAAGAGACCCGCAGGCATATGTAGATGAGTACGCAGCACACTTTGGTCTTTTGAAAGAGAGTCTCGACCTTTCCTATGATGCATTCATCCGTACGACCGAGCCGCACCATGTCGAGGCAGCGCAAGAGTTCTGGAAGCGCTGTGACAAGAACGGCGACATTTACAAGAAACACTACCAAGTGAAGTACTGCGTGGGGTGTGAGCTTGAGAAAACAGATTCTGAGCTTGAGGATGGGAAGTGTCCAATACACCCCGGACAAGAGCTTGAGCTCATCGAGGAGGAGAATTACTTCTTCCGATTCTCGAACTATGCCGAAAAGCTTTTAAAGCTCTACGACGAACGGCCTGACTTTGTTGTGCCCGCCCACAGGCAGCTTGAGATACGCAACTTCGTGGAGCGCGGTTTGCAGGACTTCAGCATCTCTCGCCTCAAGAAAAAGATGCCGTGGGGTGTCGCTGTGCCTGGTGATGAAGAACATGTGATGTACGTTTGGTTTGACGCACTCGTCAACTACCTTAGTACATTGGGCTGGCCGGATGAAAAGTACAGTGAGTGGTGGCCAAGCATTCAGTTTGCAGGGAAGGACAACCTGCGCCAACAGAGTGCGATGTGGCAAGCCATGCTCATGAGCGCTGGGATAGAGCCAAGCAAGCAAATACTCATACACGGCTTCATCACAAGCGGTGGGCAAAAGATGAGCAAGAGTATCGGTAATGTCATCAATCCCATCGATGTCGTAGATGTGTATGGTACCGACGCACTGCGCTACTTCCTGCTACGACACATACACCCGTTTGAGGACTCAGACATGACGATGGAGCGCTTCCATGAGTGTTACACCGCAAACCTTGTGAACGGGCTGGGCAACTTGGTGTCTCGCGTGATGAAGCTTGCAGAGACGCACCTTGACTCGCCCGTAGAGAAACCCAAGAAGGTCGATTGTCCCAAGGAGTACAAACAGGCAATGGAAGCGTATGAGTTCAACGCAGCAATGAACCTTATATGGGCGCGCATCGGCGCGGCCGACCAGCGTATGACCGACGAGGCACCGTTCAAGGTGGTGAAGTCCGAGCCGGAAAAGGGCAAGGAGATAATAGCAGAGCTTGCGACAGAGCTCTTCCATATCGGCTGCATGCTCACGCCATTCTTGCCGGAAACAGCAAAGCGTGTGAAGCACACCGTCTGTGAGAATAAAAAGCCGGAAACGATGTTTCCACGCATTGAGTTTTCGGAATAGTGCCATGTCAGGATACGATACGTCTGTATCAGAGACTGCTCCAGGGCGATTGCCCAAGTCTTAGTCTCTCGCGGGGCACGCCGTCTAGCCTACAAACACCATGAACTATATCGACATACACACCCACGCGAATTTGGCAGCGTATAATGACGACTATAAAGACGTAGTCAAACACGCATTAGAAGCAGGTGTGTCGATGATAAATGTCGGCACGCAGTACGACACTAGCAAGCGGGCGGTCGAACTTCTCGATGAATTCCCAGTGGGTGTCTATGCCACAGTCGGACTTCATCCGGTACACACGTCGTCAAGCTTTCATGACAAAGATGAAGTAGGAGAAGAAGGGAAGGCGTTTACATCACGCGGTGAGGTCTTTGACTATGAGGCATATAAAGCGCTCGCCTCGCACCCGAAGGTGGTGGCAATCGGAGAGTGCGGTCTCGACTACTTCCGCACACCCGAGACCGAGCAGCACACAAAACAGGTAGAAGCGTTCGAAATGCAAATAGCGCTGGCAAATGAGGTTCAAAAACCGCTCATGCTGCACCTTCGGAGTGGAAAGAGTGGCAACGCCTACCGTGATGCACAAAAGATACTGAAACGTCAGGCAAAGGTACGGGGCAACAGCCACTTCTTTGCGGGATCGCTTGAGGATGCAAAAGGTTTTTGGGACATGGACTACAGCACATCATTCACTGGGGTCATAACCTTCGCAGGCGACTACGACGAGGTGGTGAAGGCAGCGCCGAAAGAGCTCATCCATGCCGAAACTGATGCGCCGTATGTGACACCCGCACCGCACCGTGGTAAAAGAAACGAGCCACTATACGTCGCCGAGGTGGTCAAGAAGATGGCGGAGCTACGAGGCGTATCTACGAGTGACTGGGCTCTGGTACTGCTGCAGAATGCAGAGAACATGTTTGCTGTTCGAACCTAGAACTAGGGTACATATCAGGTCATATGGGGCACTAACACTTGGGCAAGCGCCCCGGAGCGGTGCCCCTTATGACTTGGTAGGTGCGCTCAGTAAGGAGTTATCAGCTATATGTGCCGCTAGCTAGCCATTATAATCTGTGGTACAGTGACTCGGCATTATAAGTAAATTGCACATAACACATGGCAGAAAAACATGAAGACAAGGAGGGTGTACAGCACTACGAGCTGGGCTACCACCTTGTTCCATCGCTGGGCGAGGATGACCTAGCGCTTCGTGTGGAGGAACTACAGAAAAAGATTGCCTCACTGGGAGGTTCCATCGTTTCTGAGGGCGCACCACAGAGCTTTTCGCTCACATACACCATGCGCAAAATGCGCGCAGGCAAATGGGAGAAGTACGACACTAGCTTCTTTGGGTGGACCCGCTTTACACTCGCACACGATAAAGTTGATGAGTTGAAGGAGGATCTCGAACACAATGAGCAGTTGGTACGGTACCTTTTACTGAAACTCGACAAGACGGCGCTCACTCCACCAAAAGTACGCAAGCCGCGCCCCATCAAGCTAGAGGAAGTAGAGACCGAGGCCAAGGAGCTTGAGCACAAGCGTGATGAGGAGGCCAAGGGCGAGGTATCCGAAGAGGAACTCGACAAACAGATCGAGGAGCTGATAAAATAACGATACTTATCACTAGAACATAAAGTCTATGTATCTCAACAAAGTGTACGTCCTTGGAAACCTTACTCGTGATCCTGAACTGAAGTCGCTTCCTTCTGGCGTCCAGGTGACCACCTTTGGTCTTGCGACAAACCGCTTCTATACTGACAAGGAGGGCAACAAGCAGGAGTCGACCGAGTTCCATAATATAGTGGTGTTCGGACGTCAGGCAGAAACGACAGCACAGTACCTGCGCAAGGGCTCCAACGCTCTCATTGAAGGTCGTCTACAGACACGTTCGTGGGAACAGGACGGACAGAAGCGCTATCGCACGGAGATCGTCGCTGACCGTGTCCAGTTTGGCGACCGGCGTAGCGAAGGTGGTGCCGCAGCACCGGTAGCGCAAAAGCCAGCCGCAAGCAAAGATGACGCCATCGACTACCCTGCGGCAGACGAGATCAACCCAGACGACATACCGTTCTAGTATCTGTAGATATACAAATCATGACAAACAAACAGCAAACAGACGAATTGCCACAGGTACACTACTTCGACTACAAAGATGTAGACACGCTGAAGCGGTTCTTAAACCCACACGGTCGCATTACCGGTCGCAAGCACACGAAGCTTTCCGCAGGCGACCAGCGCAAGCTCGCGACAGCAGTCAAGAATGCACGGTTCATGGGATTTCTCCCGTACACCATCACCTAGGCAACAGGACGCAGAAAAAAAAGAACGCCGACCCAATGGCTCGGCGTTGCGCGTTTACGCGGACTGCACCTCTAATGCCTGCAAGATGTCATCAATGACATCTTCAAACGTGGTCGCATTGTTCCAATTTTCTTCGAAGTCACCGAACTCTTCGTGAACGATGTCGGCAAACACCAGAAAGTCATCAAACCTAAACCGAGCACCATCGATAGGGTCGTAAAGACGCTGTTCTTCGGTGAACTTCCAAGGTGAACCTTTTTCTGCCAAAATCGGCTTTACTTCAGTGACCACGATTTCCTCAACTCGCCGTGCTATATCACTACGCATTGTCACCATAACATCGCCCCTCCATATGTCAGTAGTCAACGTGTGCAGAACCAATGGCAGTGTATCATGTCGGTAAACAGTGGCAACATGCCACCCTATGATTTCGAGACACGACTGGTGTACGCTCCTGTCTCGGTGTTGACCTCCACTATATCGCCTTCGTTTATGAAGAGTGGAGTCTGTACCGTCGCGCCGGTTTCAAGGGTCACCGTCTTAGTAGCGCCCTGTGCAGTGTTGCCTTTCACTGCCGGCTCCGCTTCCGTGACCCGCAGCTGCATCTTAATGGGTATCAGTACACCAATGATCTCGTCATTGAAAAGGAGTGCTTCATACTCACTCTTTGGATTGAGGAACTTTGTCCCTGGACCAATGAGCTCCGCACTAACAGGGAAGCGGGCACCAGGATTTCCAGCTTCGTGGAACATGCAATCACCCTTGCTCTCATATATGTAGACGATCGGCTGCTTCTCAAGCTCAGCTTCCTCTACTTTGTCGCTCACGTGGAACGATTTCTCCACCACCTTGCCATTTTTCAAACTCTTGAGCTTTGTGACATTCACCGGCTTACTTTGCTGCATGCGGAATACTTTGTATGAGAGCACTTTATACGGCTCATTGTTGTATACGATGACCCTGCCTGTTGTTATCTCGTTGTAGGCAAGCATATGACGAGCATTGTAGCCAAATGTCTGCATGTTGTCTACTGAGTACGTGCATGTAACCTTCACTGATACGGCGAAGTTGCACTATATGAAGGCGAAGGTACCATATACATATGTACACCCTTGAGAAGGATACCAACATCGAGGATTGGGCGGACGAGATAGTTCTGAAGAACTCGCTCAAGAATCCAGATCTGTTTGTTTTCATTGTGCGGCGGTACGAGGAAGCTTTTTTGCGCAAAGCGCGCTCGGTGCTCATCCGAGAGGAGGATGTAGAGGACGTGGTCCAGGAGACCTTCACAAAGATATACCTCAATGCGAGTAAGTTCCGAAGCATTGAGGGAGCATCGTTCAAGAGCTGGGGGTATCGCATACTCATGAACACCGCCTTCACAAAGTATCGCAAGGTCATGAAGGAGCATGGAAAGACGGTGGAGCTCAGCCCCGAGTACTACGAGTCACTGCCGGACACCAACCACGAAGAATCATTTCGCCTGGAGCTCACCGACTACGTGATATCCATCTTCGCCAAGATGCCGGAACACCTCGCGCGGGTACTGGAACTCCACTTCATACAAGGTCTACCACAGCACCACATCGCAGAACGAGAGCAGGTGAGTGTGGGGGCAGTAAAGACGCGGGTGCATAGGGCAAAGAAAACATTTCGTAAGCTAGCGAAACAATATTCACCTTATTAGTGTTATATAAAATGAGAGCGGTTCTGATGTGCTTTCAAGAGACCGCTCCGGGGCGCTTGCCCAAGTCTTAGTCTCTTGCAAGCACAACAGACCGCTAAATTACATTGTATGAAAACTCTCGAACACACAGTCATGGCTCGCGTACAACGCATTTACTATATGCGCAAGCTCATAGGACCAACCGCCATGAAGGCCTATAGCCTCGTCGTACTCTCGCTCGCACTCCTGTCGGTTGTATCTGTGGCAAATATCTATGCCAATATGCCCTCTATCATGAGTCCAGCGGCGCTCTTCCAGTTCATGACAAGCGCACTCGTGCAGACTGAGCTTCTTGTAAAGATGTTGCTTTTGGGACTTGCGGTGGTGGTGGTACTTTTTGTTCGTGACTTTCTACGAACCATGCGACCGGCTGATTCGCATGGATATCTTCATGCGTGAGCTTATAAAGCGTACAGGGCTAGAAACAGCCGCCCGTGGGGGCGGCTGTAGGTTACTGTGTGTGCTGCATGAGAGGATCGTCTGTGTAGTAGATGCAACTACGGTCTACTGATCCTCTGCAACTCAGCACAAAGCGCCAAGTATGTGGCTGCCGGCAATGAATCGCGCAACAGTTTTGCGAGTTTCTCACCTTCTTTCAGAAACTGATGGACGTCGTAGTATTTGCCATCAAGGGTTGGCTCTGCAAGTATCACAACCCTCGTCCCTGTAGCAAACGAAGCTGTGAATTGCATGACCTGGTCAGTCTGGATGTTCATGATTCACCTCCCACGCTATTGAACTAATGGAAATGTAGCAGCACGGTGAGTGTCGGTCAATGCAGTGTGCAGGTGCTACTGCTCCGTCAGTTTATGCTTAATCTCCTTGAAGAGGGCATTGGCAACTTTCTTGTTTTCACGTAAATATCGACGTGCGGCGTCATACCCGCGACCAAGTTTTTCTTCGCCGTACGAGTACGAGGCACCCGCCTTGGAGACCAAGCCGTGCTTTTCGCCGAGAGCGAGGAGCTCACCCTGGTGTGAGACACCCTCGTTGTACAGGAGGTCAAACTCCGTCACACGGAAGGGAGGGGCAACCTTGTTTTTCACCACCTTCACGCGGTGTCTACCGCCGACAACCTCCTCGCCTTTCTTGATCTGCGCGATGCGGCGTATATCGAGGCGGACACTGGTGTAGAACTTAAGCGCCTTACCGCCAGGCGTGGTCTCGGGATTTCCAAACATCACCCCTATTTGCATGCGTATCTGGTTGATGAAAACGACAACGGTCTTACTTTTATGAACGATTGCGGTAAGCTTGCGCAGGGCCTGGCTCATAAGACGCGCCTGCTTGCCGACGTGTTGCTGTCCCATGTCACCCTCAATCTCATCACGTGGCGTGAGCGCCGCGACGGAGTCAACCACGATGATGTCAATTTTTCCGGAACGCACCAAGCTCTCGACTATTTCCAGCGCCTGTTCACCGGTATCCGGTTGGGACACCAGCAGTTCGTCAAGCCTCACTCCTATGCGTTTTGCATACTCTGGGTCCAGTGCATGCTCAGCATCGATGAAGGCGCAGACACCCTTTTTCTTTTGCGCCTCGGCCACAGCATGCAGTGCCAGCGTGGTTTTACCCGAGCTCTCGGGGCCGAAAATCTCTATGATGCGCCCCCGTGGGTACCCGCCGATGCCGAGTGCCCAGTCGAGTCCCAATGAGCCAGACGGAATAACGTCGACGTCGATGTGTGGTGCTTCACCAAGGGTCATGATGGCCTCTTCACCAAACTTGGTCTTGATGGCTTTCAGTGCTGCGTCGACCTCTGCTCCCTTATCTTTCTCTTCTTTTGGTATTCTTGGCGTGACGGTCTTGGGCTCTTTTTTTGCTGCTTTCTTTTGCATAGACATGTAGTTACACGATAATTAACTTTCTTCAGTGTGCATGGGTGCACCATATATCTCGATACGCTCTTCAATGTGGTATCCAAATCGATTAGTCGCCTCCACGAGTACGACGCCATATCCGCTGGGCGTGACCAACGTATCATTGAAGTCACCCTCTGGAGTCGTGGTGATAGGCCGTCCGTTTATTGTGACACGCGTGACATTGTGTGCCTTACCGCGAACCTCCATGAGCGGCTCGGTGAGAGAAGCGCCGGGCACTGGGGCCCGTACGGTAAGCTCTGGCCCCTCAAGAAGCACCCGCGCCTGAAACAGGCCGTATGCAAGCGTGAAAAGGATCAATCCTAGCGCGACGAAACGACCACGTCTATCGTTCATACTCGTCATCATCACCTTCTTCCTCAGCGTCTTCCTCACGCAGGTCCATTTCTTCAATGGCGCTCGCTCCGAGCAACACCTCGCGTGGTTTGTTGCTACCATCCGATGCCCCTATGACACTATCATCTTCCAGCTGGTCGATGATGCGTGCCGCGCGGCCATATCCTACCTTGAATCGGCGCTGTATGAGGGACGTGGAGGCCTTTCGCTCCCGTATTACGAACTCTCGTATCTCTTCGTACAGTTCGTCGCGGTCATCATCTGCTTCTATCGTGTCGAATGGTATCCCACCACCGCTCTGTGCGTGCTCGCTGTCGGCAGCTGCAAAATCGATAGGTGTGTCGAGCATGTAGTCATTGTTCTTCTTGAGAAACGCGGCAATCTTCTTTACCTCCTTGCTGGTGAGGAAGGGACTCTGAATACGGCGTGGTTTTGGCATCTCACCAGAGAGATAGAGCATGTCACCGGCACCGAGGAGTTTCTCGGCGCCACCTTGGTCCAATATCACACGGGAATCAATTAACGTGTTTACCTTTAGTGCGATACGCGTTGGTATATTTGCCTTAATGAGACCGGTGATGATCTTTGCTTCAGGCCGTTGCGTAGAAAGAATGAGATGGATACCCACTGCGCGACTCATTTGTGCCAAACGAACAATGGCTGCCTCAAGCTCACGCGGGTACGTTGACATAATATCTGCAAGCTCATCAATGACGATTACGATGTGCGGCATGGCATCGGGCATGACAAAATCGTCAGTCTCTTTACCCTTCTCCTTGAGCTTCTCATACGCGGTAAAGGCAGGAGCGACCACCTCCTCGTGGTACTGAGCGATACTCTGTGCAGCATGGTCTCGCAGTATGTCATAGCGACGGTCCATCTCTTTTGCGGTCCAGGTAAGTGAGAGTATGGCTTTCTTTGCCTCAGTGATGACCGGTGTGAGTAAGTGCGGAATACCATCGTAGAGGGTCAGCTCCACTCGTTTCGGATCAACCATGATAAAGCGGAGGCGCTCTGGTGCGTTCTTGTAGAGAAGGGAAGCGATAATAGTGTGCATCATGACCGACTTACCGGAGCCCGTCGTACCGGCAACGAGGAGGTGTGGCATCTTGCCGATGTTTGCGTAGTGGGCCGATCCGGCAATGTCGCGACCAAGAGTGGTAATCAGCGGTTCCGTCTCCTCGGTGAACTCAGGTGAGGACAGTAGATCTGAAAGACCCACGATTGACCGTGCGTGGTTTGGTACCTCGATGCCAACGAGCGACCTGCCAGGAATAGGGGCTTCGATACGGACAGGGGAGGCAGCCAGAGCGAGCTCGAGGTTGGGCTGAAGACCAAGGATCTTGTTTAGCTTTACACCCGCGGCAGGTTTTAGTGTGTATTGGGTCACTGCGGAACCCACTGTGACTTCGTCCATTTCCACAGAAATATTGAAGTGCTGCAGCGTCTTCTTGATTATGTTTGCACGAGCTTTAGTGTCGCCGACATTTGCTTTCCCACGGTCTGCCTCAAGGAGGTCCAGTGGGGGAGGGATGTACTCGCTCGGCATTACGAAAGGGGCAGCCGATTTTTTGCCACGCTTTTTCTTGCTCTCTTGTTCGAAGAGCTCGTCCATTTCTTCAGCTTCGTCGTCTTCCTCGTACTCTTCCTCCGGTTCTTCCTCCTCCGGCTCATCTTCCACGAGCTCTTCCTCGAGGTCTTCGACATCTTGTACGTCATCAGCGAACTCATCAGCGTCAAGTTCAGCGTCATCTTCCTTTCCACGCCCAAAAAGGCGAAGCACCTTCTTGAAGAGAAGCACCCACAGCTCACTGTCAAACAGCAGCAGGAGTGACACTATGATACCCCCGGCGAGTATGACCATCGTCGCTATACGATCAAGATAGGTGATAGATAGTTCAGCGATCAGTCTCCCGACGATACCGGCACTGTTCGGCGAAAGGACGCCCACCATGGTAAGTGTAGATGCGAAAAAGAGCAACGCGCCCGCCATGCGTATGGATCGAAGCGAGCTCTCCTCGTACTGTCGATTGAAGAGTGATATCGCCCATGCAACGAACAGAACAGGCACAAGGTAATATGCGATACCAATCAGCCAGTACACCCCATCGTACACTTTGTCACCTACTATACCCGCAAGACCGAGCGGCGAAAGAATAAGCAGTATTGCCATTACGAACAAGAGGACACCTATGATGCCCCGTACTGTCTCTGGCTCCATGTTCGACAGGATTCCTGTTGGTTCCTCATCCTCTTCTTCATCCTTCCTTCTTCTGGACTCCTTCGTAGCCTTTTTCTTCTTTGCCATAGGCCATATTGTAGCACAACTCTTCACAAGAATATCCCAGAATTACACTCTATAACGGTATCTCGCGCGTACAGCGCAGGCACACACCTGTTACAAAAAAACAAGTTGCAGACATGTGTCCATAAGCTATACTGAACTCACTATGAGCTATAGGTCACATATACATCACGGACACTCTCTATAGCTTCTAAGTCATTTTTCTCATGGTCAGCAACAGCGACGCACACAGGGACCAAACCACAAAGGACATGCTAACATCCCTATATAAAGCAGACTCTCGCATGTCCTATAAAGACAGCGAGGCAGCGTCCTATATACTTGAAAAGACATACCGCATCGCATCAACATGTACGCGTCTGTTAGAACTCATGGACAAGCAAGATGCTCTGGCTGGCGAAATGAATAGGACATCTATACGTCTCGTCAGAGACGCGACTGTCCTATTAAATGATGAAGTGGCCCGCAGGAGCTTCCTTGCAGGTCTCATGACGCTCACCGGACTCCTTGAGACGGCAGCACTATCGGGTAAACTTTCCAGAATGAACGTTACGTTAATTGAAAATGAGTTGCTCGACCTTGCCGACACCTTTCGAAGGTTGGAACTGTCGCACGGACGGATCTTTGTTGACGAGGGTGAACTGAAGGGGAGGGCACCAGAGAGTTTATTTGAGCGAGAACGGCAAGAATTGCGCATACCGTCACCACAAGGACAGGTAAAGAGCACGATGCCGTCCGTGCAGCGTGTTGAGAGAGTAGGATACGCACAGCCTGTGACCCAGAGCCAAACAGACACGGTGCAACGGGCGCCGCAAGCATACCGTGAGAGAGTGCAGGAGTCGCAAAAGGACAGACGCGCAATTATACTGGGATTGTTGCAGAAGAAAGACAGAATAACAGTAAAGGACGTTTCGCGTGTTATAACGGACGTAAGTGAGAAAACACTGCAGAGGGAGCTACTGGCACTTGTGTCCCAAGGTGTCCTTAGGAAAGAGGGTGAACGAAGGTGGAGTACGTACAGACTCGTGTAATTCGAGTGAAACACACGGCGTCCACTGTTGACAGTATGTGTTATATGCGTTTTAACTCTATATGGTCGTAAGGAGACGCGATCCCTAGCGTCTCAATACGCAGGAAGCTGCCGCTTGTTTTGTGTGTATATGCAACAACATACGGCATGCTGGGAAAGGCATGGTGAATAGAGCATGTTGACGCACCGTTAGATGTCTGGATTTATCCACATTTTTGTTTGCGTTACGCGCTATTTTCACACTATAATATGTCTGAACCTGTCGTGACGGGCTTTATTGTTTATAGCTCCACGACAGTCGCTGCTTGACTGGGATGGGTGCACGAGACAGCTCTTTGACAATTGCATATACGGTAGAACGTACATACAGAGTAGAACGTTACGTTTCTGCACGACCTCGTCCTGACCCCGCGCATGCATGTGGGGCAACGGCTCGCACGAACCACCAGATACACAGACCAATATTCTTGTCGCCAACTTCTTATATATGGAGGGTCGAAATTCTATGTATAGGAACTTATAGTTGGTATAGTCAGGGCCTTCGCGTTTGTCACACGGCAAACACACTCGCCCGCCGCAACCTTTAGTAGTGGGCGGGGAGAGGGGCCAGATTAATAACCACGTGTCGATGGAGCGGGGTAGTCGATACCCACAACGCTTCATCGCACGATCCAGCCAAAGAGCTTACTAGCTTTATAAAGTAATTCGCTCCTAGGTGAGGATAAAATTAGTAAATATGACAAAAGAGTTAACACTCAATAAAATTGCAGCCGGCTTGGTCGGCGTAGCAATGATGGCGGGTCTCGCTTTTGCTTTCGCAGCAGAGCGCGCGCACGCTATCACCCTTTCAGAGCTCGTTGAGCTCTTCATCGCTCTCGAGGTTATCCCCGAGGACAAAGCAGATGAAGCTCGCGCAGTTCTCTCAGGTCAGGATGACGAGGCACCAGCTGCTTCAATGTCCTGTAACTTTACCCGCAATCTTTCAGTCGGTGACACCGGTGCTGATGTGATGGACCTTCAGAAGCTTTTGAATGGCAATGGCTTCACAGTCTCAGCTTCAGGTGCAGGTGCTCCTGGCAGTGAGACCGACTACTTCGGTTCGCGTACAGCTTCCGCAGTAGCAGCGATGCAAGAGGCTTTCGCTTCTGAAATTCTCGCACCGCTTGGTCTTACCGCAGGTACCGGTTACTTCGGCGCATCAACCCGCGCAAAGGCAAACACCCTCTGCGCTGCAGACGACATGCCAGACGTCCCAGATCTTCCAGACATGGACGATGACGACGACATGGACATGGACGATGATGTGAGTATGTCCGACACCGAGGCTTCACTTGAAGACTTCGACCGTAAGGGCTCACCTTCAGGTGTCGATGTAGCAGAGAACGAAGATGAGGTTGCAGTCGCAGGTTGGGACTTCGACGTAGAGGATGGTGATATCTCCATTCGCCGCGTTGATGTCAACTTCGAGCAGACCTCACTTGGTGCCGGTGCTTCAACCGACCCATGGGACACCTTTGACGCAGCACAGCTCTGGCTTGGCGACGACATGATCGCCGAGGAGAATGCTGACGATGAAGATGACTGGAACGACCTCGCCGGCAATGTCTGGCAGATGCGCTTCAGTGGCCTCAGCGAAGCTGTTGATGAGGATGACCGTGCAGACCTCTTCGTGAGCGTTACCACGCTTGGCAACCTCGACACAGATGAGGAAGGTGAGACATGGACTGTCAACATTCCTGCAAACGGTGTTCGCGCAATCGATGGTGCTGGTATCGACCAGTACACTGGTAGCGACGCAGCAGGTGACAAGCGTACCTTCGACACAGAGGGTGCAGGTGCTGACGATGAACTCAAGGTTTCACTCGACAGCAGCAATCCTGACTCAAGCATCATCAAGGTTGAAACTGACAACCAGACTGATGACGTCACAATTCTTGTCTTCGAGCTTGATGCCGAGGGCAATGACATTGAGCTTCGCGAGATTCCTGTCTTCTTCACAGTTGGCACAGCCAACTTTGATGCCGTTGTCTCAGATGTAAGTCTTGAGATTAACGGTGAGGAGTTCAATGACTACACCACCGTTGGTGGAGGTACTACGAACGCTACAACCACATTCGAGATCGAAAGTGGTGACCGCCCTGTCATCGACGAGGACAGTGGTGTGACCGTTAAGGTTGTTGTTGACTTCGCTTCTAACAACAACGGCGTAGCATACGCTGAGGGCGAAACCATTATGGCAGAGCTCCGCGGTGGTGCAGGTCAAGAAGTGAAGAATATTGTTGCCGAAGGCGGTGATGACATTCTTGCTAATGATCTCACAGGTTCAGCCATCGGTGAGTTGCACCAACTCTACAGTGAAGGTATCTTCGCAGAAATTGTTTCTGTCGATGAGACCAAGACCGCTGGTGACAACAACGACAACGACGTTGGTGACTTCGAAATCAAGTTCGATCTCACAGCGTTTGACGACACATTCTACGTAAGTGCAACGACCACAGATGTCTTTGCGTTCGTCGTAGAGGATGGCGCAGGTGTTGCTTCAACAACTGAAACTGCAGCAGCAAATGCAGCTATCACGTCAACAGCCACGAAGGAGGGTGATGCGTACCGCATTGACTCAGGTGATACTGAGACATTCACGCTTACAATCACCGTGAATCCTTCCAGCGATGACTTCTATCGTGCACAGCTCAACACCGTTGAGTACGGCGCGACTGCGGCTACTCCGTACGGAACAATCCACACGGCTAGCCCAGATGAAGACTTTGAGACCGACAACCTCTTCCTTAACGCTTAAGTTTAGGATGATGGTCTAGATTCTCAAGTCTAGTCAACAACAAACCGCCCTTCGGGGCGGTTTGTTGCGTCTGGGGCAGGGATGGACAGAGGTCCGACCTCTACCATAGACAAACCCCCGCACCCGCGGGGGTTTTGTTGTATATGTGTGGTTGCGTGCCAGTGTTCCTCTGCTATGCTTCTCTACATGAAGAATCTCTTCAACAAGCACTTTTTCCGCCTCGCCATTGGCTTCATCAGCATCCTCATGGTCTCCTTTGCTGTGGCAGCCGTTGTCTCTCACATCGACAATTCACGTAGCATGCCAGCAGGTGTCCTCGAAGGGCGCTAGGGCTTGCATTCAGTACCACACTCCCGTATAGTGCTCTCCATAGCACCGAAGACGGTTGGGCTGAAACACAGGGTTTCAGTTAAAAGAACACCCAGCTTAGGTCAAAACTCACATCTTGCAGGGGTCGATCGCGGGATGACTTCGGTGCCTAATTGTTCAATTAGGCTATTTTATTTATGGCCCTTACGAAAGACAAGAAGAAAGAAGTATTCGCAAAAGTGGAAAGCGCACTCGATGAAGCGAACTCTGTCGTCTTTGTGTACGCCAAGGGACTTCCCGTGGAAGAGACACAAAGCATGCGTCGCAAGCTGCGCGAGGAGGGTGTGAGCTACTACGTAGCAAAAAAGACCCTCATCAAACGTGCGCTTGAGGCCAAGGGGTACGAGGGCGACCAGCCTCCGTTCGAAGGCGAGCTTGCGCTTGCCTGGGGAGAGGACATGGTGACACCTGCCCGTGAGGTACAGGAGTTTGTGAAGAGTGAGAAGGACAAGGTTCTCATACTCGGTGGTATCTTTGAAGGGCGCTACATGAGCGCAGCAGAGATGAGCGAGATAGCATCTATCCCGTCACAGCAGACACTGTACGCACAGTTCGTGAATGTCATCAACTCGCCGATACAAGGTCTGGTGATGGCACTCGACCAAGTCGCACAGAAGAAGGAAGCGGCAGCGTAAGCTGCATCGTATTAGTTTTAGAATCATTACTATGTCAGACAAAGAAGAAAAGAAGGAGCAAGAGTCAACAGATGCTCCAACAGAGGAGACAAAAGAGGAAGTAGCTCCTGCAGAGGAGAAAAAAGGAAAAGCTCCTGCAGCCGATGCAGCAGATGATGCTGGTGAGGAAGTGGAGGTTCCTAAGAAGTTCAAAAAGCTCGTTGAGGAGGTAGAGAAGATGAGTGTCCTCGAGCTTCACGAGCTCGTGAAAGTTCTCGAAAAGAAGTTTGACGTTTCCGCAGCGGCAGTTGCAGTCGCTGCACCGGGGGCAGCCACGGGTGGGGCAGAGGAGGAAGAGAAGTCTGCCTTCACGGTCGAGCTCACCGAAGCAGGTGGTGCCAAGATCGCCGTCATCAAGGTGGTGAAGGAGGTACTCGGCCTTGGCCTCAAGGAGGCGAAGGATATGGTCGATGGCGCACCTTCTCCACTCAAGGAGAACGTACCAAAGGAGGAAGCAGAAGAGATCAAGGCAAAGATCGAAGAGGCAGGTGGTTCAGTGGAGCTCAAGTAAGTTCGGATTCCACTACACAAAAACCCCGTACATACGGGGTTTTGTTGTTGAGTGTGAAGGCGTGTCAGTGCTCTCGTTCGCTCGGGTGCCAGTCGTTGTAGTCGTTGAGCAATTCGCTTTCGGCGTTACTGTTCCGCTGTATCCTCATAACGATAGGTATAAATCCAACTATCAACAAAATAGTCACAACGAAGAACCATGTCATGGTAACGTGTCCTGTGGTTGGTATCCGACCACATTATAACAACATTCACTACAGCTGCAATAAAATTGTGGTCTGGCAGCACTCTTTGGCGGGGACTCGTCAACTGTTCAGCCCACGTGCTTAGCGGTACAATGCCATTTTATGGAGTATTTAAGTAAACTCTTTGGCTCTCCGGCACGAGTAAAGCTCCTCCGGCTGTTCGCCTTCAATCCGGATGTCGTGTATGACAGAGATGGCGTGGTCTCACGGGCCCGCGTGACCCCGGATACCGCAAGCAGAGAACTCGCCGCGCTTGCACGTGCGGGTATCATTCAAAGAAAAACGTTCTATAAGGAAGTGGTACGCCCGGGCAGCAAGAAGATGAAGAAGCGAAAAACCATCGGTTGGGTACTGAGCGCAAAGTATCCGTACCAGGACGCGCTCACCGCATTCCTACGAAAGACACTTGTTGTTTCAGGTAGCGATGTGCGCAAACGTATACGTGGTGCTGGGACCATCAAACTGCTCGTGCTCACGGGGCACCTCATAGGTGAAAAGGATCGAGGTATCGACATGCTCGTAGTGGGCGATCGTTTGAGTGAGACAGCACTCAAGAACGCCGTGTCACTCTTGGAAGCTGAGTGCGGTCAGGAAATACGATATGCAGTATTGAATACTGCAGACTACAAATACCGCAGACGCGTACGAGACAAGCTCGTTCGTGATGTCATGGATTTTCCACACACAGCCGTCGTCAGGCGGATCGCCGCTGCGTAGTGATGGTCGTGTATAAAATAAAAGTGCCGGCCCATAATCGGACCGGCACAGCTGGGTGGGGAAAACCCAGCGCGTGAGGGCACTGCCCTCACTATGCCAATGGTGCTGCACGAGAGATCGCCGACATACGCAGGCGCTACTAGTTGGGTGGGGTATTCCCGACATATCCCGAAGCACTGTGGCATTGGCACCTATAAAACTTGTGGGATTGTAATTCATATTGTGCCATTTGTCAAGCTCACCCATACGCAGTAGTATGAGGCGCAAATACGAGCTGTTTCATAGCTATCCACAGCATACCCACAAGGCGGCGGGAGTTGACAAGCACCCATACTCCTATATACTTCTTTCACCTATGGGGAGCATTATGAGTTCAAAAGTTTTGCGGAACGGATAGCCGGGCTGTTTCATGTGCCCATCCGAACCGCTCGAAGGCGGTTTTTTACTTCTCGGAACAGTACTCAGGTATGAGTGTTGAAACGGGGAAGCAAGGAGAGCAAACGGTTGCACGATAGAACTTTGACAACAGAATAGCGGGTAAGTTCGTAAGCGTGGTGCTTACGAACGCAAGCAAACTTCTTCTTGAGGTTCTTCGGAGCAGCAAGAAGGAAATAGCATACACCTGTCTGGTAGCGTTAGCGTTTAGCGTGCCAGACACAACACGCGTACATCGTTAAATCACCGATGTATGTGAAGCGGTTGTTAGGTTTCCTAACAGGAGACCTAAGGGCATATGGTGGATGCCTTGGCTTGAAGAGGCGATGAAAGACGTGGCACGACTGCGTAAAGCTTCGGGGAGGTGTCTAGCAACCTTTGATCCGGAGATATCTGAATGGGGAAACCCGGCCGAGTAGACCTCGGTCACTCGAACCTTGCGTTCGAGAGTATACCTAGGGAATTGAAACATCTTAGTACCTAGAGGAATAGAGACCAATATACGGATTTTTTACCGTGTTGACGATGTTTGTCAATACGGTAAAAAATCCTGGCATTTCCTGAGTAGCGGCGAGCGAAACGGAAGGAGCCCAAACCAACACTTTCGGGTGTTGGGGTTGTAGGGCGACAGCTTCTTAACGAGGAGAGTCACAAAATGTGATTGTTAGTGGAACACGCTGGAAAGCGTGGCCCCAGCGGGTAATAGCCCCGTACACGAAAACAATTACGTCTCTCTTGCTGTCGTACCTGAGTAGCGTCGGACACGAATAGCTGGCGTGAATCCGGGTGGACTAACACCCAAGGCTAAATACTCTTCAAGACCGATAGTGAACTAGTACCGTGAGGGAAAGGTGAAAAGAACCCCGGGAGGGGAGTGAAATAGATCTGAAACCGTATGCTTACAAGGAGTCGGAGGGGTGTTTACACCCTGACGGCATGCCTATTGAAGAATGAGCCGGCGAGTTTGCGCATGTGGCTGCCTAAGGGGAGACCCCCGGAGGCACAGGGAAACCGAGTCTGAATAGGGCGAACAAATAGTCGCACGCGCAAGACCCGAAGCGAAGTGAGCTTACCATGAGCAGGGTGAAGCGGCTGTAACAAGCCGTGGAGGCCCGAACCGTTGCGCTGTACAACACGCTCGGATGACTTGTGGTAAGGAGTGAAAAGCTAATCGAACTTCGCAATAGCTGGTTCTCTCCGAAATAGTTTTAGGACTAGCGTCATGTGTTCCTACTGGGGGTAGAGCACTGGAAGAAATGAATAGGGGGAAACCTCGTCATTTCTATCAAACTCCGAATACCAGTAGTTAATAGCGTGGCAGTCAGAACGTGGGGGCTAAGCTCCACTGTTCGAAAGGGAAACAGCCCAGACCGCCAGTTAAGGTCCCTAAATCCATGCTCAGTGCATCTTAAGGAGGTGAAATTTCTGTGACAATCAGGAGGTTGGCTTAGAAGCAGCCATCCTTTAAAGATAGCGTAACAGCTCACTGATCCAGAGATTTTGCGCCGAAGATGATCGGGGCTTAAGCATGGTACCGAAACTGCGGATTCGTATGCTTCATTGAGGAAATTAAGTTTGCCCGGAACAATACTGCAACGCCGAGTGAGGTTGGGTCCCCCAGAGGCCACTCCAAATGCCGCGCAGGTTGCCTACCGAGATGTGTAATCATACCAGCGTTCGCCACGCCGACGTCACACTCAATGGCCAGGACACGACAGTGTCGTGTAAACCAAAGAGTCGTGTCTCAGGTGACGCGCGTCTATGCCGGCAGGTATGCTCTTCACGTCTTCGAGTAGGATGGGGTCGAACGCGGCCCCCCGGGCCCCTATGTTCTTTTAGAGCTGGGTTTTGGGCAGGTAGCTCGTGGGCAAGAGCCGTCACGCACGCTGCGATGAAGGGTAGTAAGGTTCAAATCCTTACCCTGTTCAAAATCCTGAAAAGTATTTTGGCAAACACGTCGGTGTTTGCCTCCTCAATGAAGCATACGAGTGGTAGGAGAGCGTTCCATTCTGCGATGAAGCCAAAGGGGTAACCCATGGTGGAGCGTATGGAAGTGAGAATGCCGGCGCGAGTAACCGCATTGCAGGTGAGATCCCTGCACGTCGAAATCCCGAGGTTTCCTTGGCTATGGTGATCAGCCAAGGGTTAGCCGGGCCTAAGGGGATCCCGAAAGGGGGACCCGATGGACAGATGGTTAATATTCCATCGCCTCTGCATAGTGCGAAGGAGGGACGGAGTGTTGTACTCTGAGCGACTTATTGGTTTGTCGTCCATGCCGTGAGGGTGGTACTTAGGTAAATCCGGGTACCATAGCCCAAGCGGAGTGGAAAGCTGGCGGCTTCGGCCAACGGCAATTCAGGGGAGCACGCTTCCAAGAAAAGCTTCTAAGCTCTAACTATGTAGAGTCCGTACCGTAAACCGACACAGGTGGGAGGGTCGAGAAGACCAAGACGAACGAGTGATTTTTCCTCAAGGAACTCGGCAAAAAAGCGGCCGTAACTTAGGGATAAGGCCTGCCTCTGATTCACGTCAGAGGCCGCAGCGAAAGTATGCCTGGCGACTGTTTACCAAAAACACAGCTCCCTGCGAACTCGTAAGAGGATGTATAGGGGGTGACACCTGACCAATGCCAGAAGGTTAAATATTGGTGGTAAGAGCACATTGTGCGCACGAACGTGTCGCGCGCAGAATGTGCTTTTGCTGGCCGATACAAGCCCTGGTCAATGTCAGCGATAACTATAATCGTTCTAAGGTTCACGACGCATCGAGAGATGTTTCGTGAAGGACTGGAACGATTATGGGGTAAACATATAAAACACCAAGAAGCTGCCTTACTATGCAGTAATGTATAGTTTGTCCAAACAAACATGGCTATATGCTGGGAAGTCAGACTCCTTTGAGACGAGGAGAAGATGATCAGCAGGGAAGTCCTATGACACAGGTTGTAGTGACCCCTCAGAGACCATACGCCGTGCTCCACACGTAGTGGATGAAGATATGGTCCTTCGTACAAAAGGAAACGGAGAGCGAAATTCCTTGTCGGGTAAATTCCGACGCGCACGAATGGTGTAACGACTGGGCAACTGTCTCGAGGAATAGCTCGGTGAAAACGCAATACCGGTAAAGATGCCGGTTACCCGCGGTTAGACAGAAAGACCCCGTGGAGCTTTACTGCAGCTTCGTATTGGGTCTGTGTGTTGTATGCGTAGCATAGGTGGGAGACTTTGAAGCGGCCCTTTTGGGGGTTGTGGAGTCGTCAGTGAAATACCACTCTTACACCGTGCAGATTCTAACCTGCATAGGCAAAACCTATGAGGAACAGTGCGTGGCAGGCAGTTTTGTTGGGGCGACACCCTTAAGGGCGTCCCAAATGGTGCACTCCGTGCCGTTGAAGTTCGCGCAAGCGAATAAAAGGGGGTCTCTGTGAGCAATCACAGAGCAAACATTCTGCTATATGCTGGAACATCCGTGGTGAAAAACCTGAAGTATCCGCTACTACCTTCGGTCGAGAGGGTAAAAATGTATGCGGTGCGGACGATCAGCAGGAAACTCAGTATTGAGGATCCTCAGAGACTACACGCAGAACCATCACGAAAGTGGTGGAAGATATAGTCCGATCTCATGGGCGACCATGAGTCCGGTCACAGAACCGGGATCCAAAACATCATGAACAATGGTGACATACACAAGCTCAAAGAAGGTCTGAAGCTCACTACACGACAGCGTGAAATTCTCGTTGGCACTCTCCTAGGAGATGGCCACCTTGAGTCACAGAACAACGGGCGCACATATCGTCTCAAAATAGAGCACGGTATCGCGCAACGTGAATATGTCATGTGGTTATACGAAGAGTTTAAAGATTGGGTGCGTACGAAACCTCGTGTGAGAACACGAAAAGATGGACGAACATTCATTGGTTTTACCACCTACTCACATGGTGCATTTCGCTTTTACGGTCAGCAATTCTATGACGGTAAAAAGAAAGTAGTGCCACGACTCATTCGTAAGTTGCTAAAACCACTTAGTATAGCTGTGTGGTATATGGACGATGGATCGCGCAAATCAGCGCAGCATCGAACCTATATCATCCATACGTATGGTTTTACAAAAACAGAGCTTACAGAACTACAAAAAGCACTTGGTCTTCATGGCATTGATTCCAGTTTGCATCGGCAAAAAAGAATCATGTGGCGTATCTACGTGATAACGAAATCAGCAGCACATATGAAGCGGTTGTTGGAGAAGCACGTTGGACACCTTGAAACTATGAAGTACAAGATTGGATAACACAAATGCCTAAAGAGTAACGGAGGGGTTCAAAGGTTGGCTAGGCGCGAATGGACACCGTGCCGATAGTGCAAGAGCAAAAGCCAGCTTGACTGTAAGGGGGACATCCCGAGCAGGTGCGAAAGCAGAATCTAGTGAACCGATGGTACGCTTTAGATGCGGCCAGAGATTAACGGATAAAAGTTACCCCGGGGATAACAGGCTAGTTCCGCCCAAGCGTTCATAGCGACGGCGGAGTTCGGCACCTCGATGTCGGCTCACCACATCCTGGGGCTGGAGAAGGTCCCAAGGGTTCGGCTGTTCGCCGATTAAAGTGGTACGCGAGCTGGGTTCAGACCGTTCAGGAGTTTCTATGAGACTTTTGAACCGTCTGAATCCACATTGAGAGTTTTAGTTTTTCTGTCTTATAAACTGTACATCCTTCAAGTGTGCAGTGAAAGTGTAGAGACCAATCTTATTACGGCGGTCCTGAGCATTTCATAGTGCTCGGAGCTAAAGTTGACTGATATCGGTGAAATCCTCCCCTTAAACAAGGAAGGGCAATACCGAGGGAAAGGTTGTGCACTTCGTTGAGAACAAATGAGGAGACTAGCTATGTTTGTAGACTTTGGTCCCATGGGGATATCACTACAAGACGCAGCCATCTTCGCAGTAACATTGCCCGTGGCCATGTTCCTTGGAAACCAGTGCCTCAAAATACTCGGGGAGATTCTGCGATTTATTCTCACTGGCAAGTGAATGTCTTGCCGTGCTCAACTGATCCTGAACACTTGATTTATCAAGTGTTCAGGGTTCTCAACGAAGTTCATAACCTGCCCGTAGAGACTGAACGTCAACTATCCTGGCAAAAAGTACCCGCCAGGAGAAAGTTACAGTCCGTCCCTTCTGGAAACAGGAGACAAGGAGCGTGAGACAGGTTGGTTCTCTATCTACCGTGGGCGTCGATTCTTGAGGAGATTTGTCCCTAGTACGAGAGGACCGGGATGAACTGACCTCTGGTCTATCAGCTGTCACACCAGTGGCATCGCTGAGTAGCTAAGTTGGGAATGGATAACCGCTGAAAGCATCTAAGCGGGAAGCCAACTCCAAGATTAGGAATCATTTGAGATCCGTAGGAGACGACTACGTTGATAGGCACTAGGTGGAAGTGTGGCGACACATTGAGCCGAGGTGTACTAATTCATCGAAATCTCCTGTTAGGAAATCTGATAATCGCTTACTCTGAAAAAGAGTTGTTGTGATGTGTATGAAAAAAGTTTGTTTGCAGTCTTGAAAATGGTGCTTCGAACCGGAGTTTAACTCACGTGGGGAGAGAACTCGCGCCGAGCGAGGAGGGCCTGTTCGACTCAGGGACTCCGAGCAATCCCGAACTAAGCTCCAGACGGAGCATCATCGGCAACCGTTCAGGTTGCCACTATTTTCAAGATTTGTTCCGCTATTCTTTGTGCAATCAAATTGCGCGTTTTGTCCTGGTGGTTTATCGGTGGGGGTACACCTGTTCTCATTCCGAACACAGAAGTTAAGCCTACTTGAGGCGATGGTACTCGAAAGGGGAGAGTAGCTATCCGCCAGGACAAAGCGCGCAATTTTTATCTCTCACATCGTTGCATGTCCTACATATCCTGAGGAGCGACCGCTCCGAGGGCGCTGGCCCGGTCTTAGTCTCTCCACAGGATATGTAGGATTATATTGTGCAACAATGCTCGCCAAAATAACATGTCAGGATGGTATACAGTTTGTGTAAGAAACAATAGCTAAACAGGATGTATAGCGCAATTTTCTACAACAAAAAAACAAGCGGCTCACGCCGCTTGTTTTAGTACATGAACGTTGTATGACTAAAGTTGCATCGGCCGTTGGTGCAAATGAGAGTGATCTCCCACTCATCGCCAGTATCGATGAGTCGTGCCAGGCACTCGGGACAGAGTCCGTATCTCATACACCTGCTTCTGAACTGCTCAGCCGTTTCTACAACATACTTGTCATTCTTTCTCAGTTGTCTACTCACGGTAGCGCCCTCCTGTCCGATTCATACAAATGTTAAAACTGACAACATTATAGAGGAGTGCGGTCCTTTTTGCTACAATAGCTCCATGGACTCAGAGTGGGCATACAAACGTCGTTCGCGGTTACGCTTTTTTTTAATTTCGTCGACCGTCGTCATCTTGGGTGTATATTTCCTTATCCAACTGTATACGCCGCCCACATGCTTTGATGGGTATCAAAACCAAGACGAATCTGGTGTTGACTGCGGCGGGTCATGCAAGCTCCTCTGCCCATTTCAAACGGAGGCAGTGAACGTTGCGTGGACTAGGGGATTCAAGGTTGATGACGGTCTATATAGCGTCCTCGCGTATGTCGAGAATCCAAACTACTTTGCCTACGCACCGTATGTGCCGTACAGTGTACGGCTTTACGACCAGGAGGGAGAACTGATACTTGAGCGAAACGATAAAACTTTCCTGTCAGGTGAGCCCGCCGCACCTATATACGTTGGACGTCTGGAGACGGGGGACCGTGAGCCCTATCGGGTAATCTTCGAGTTCAAGGACGGGGTGGATTGGTACAGGAAGGGCCGGGACCATGAACTGTCAGTGGAAGAGCGAAAGATAATGCAACCCACGTTTGGTGCAGAGGTCCAGGCGATACTGAACAATGGTGCGCCCATACCGGTTCTTGACGTTGAGGTTGTCGTGGTTCTCTATGACGATGCCGAAAATGCCATAGCAGCTTCGAAAACATACATTGATCGCATTGAGGCTCGAGAGCGTCGTACCATAACATTCTCATGGCCGCACGAGATGCCTGCAGCGCCTGAGAGACTAGAGTTTGTCGCGCGTGTTCCGGTGCAGGACTAACCATGGGTCCGTTTCAAAATCTGCTCAGCGATAGTTCATCAAACAAGGTCGACTGGCCGCTTATCGCTGCTGCAGTCATTCTCTCATGTCTCGGTCTTGTGACGATGAACTCCTTCACCGGCGAGAGCACCTTCTTTACACGGCAGATACTGTGGCTTGTTGTGTCTCTAGGTGTCATGTTCATTGTCTCCCGTATCGACGCGCGTGTCTTGTACCGAAGCAGCGTGATACTCACCATCTTCCTCGTCACACTTGCTTTGCTCGCTTTGGTATTGGTGTTTGGCACGGTTGTCATGGGAGCACAAAATCGATTCGATTTAGGATTATTCGCATTTCAGCCCTCCGATCCAGCACAGTTGGTATTGATTTTGGTGCTCGCAAAGTTCTTTGCTCGGCGGCACATGGAGATAGGACACTTCAAGCACATACTTGTTTCCGGCGCATACATGTTTGCGATTTTCATACTGCTGTTCCTGCAGCCGGACTTCGGTTCCGCGATGATAGTGTTTGGTATCTGGCTTGGCATGGTGCTTATTGCTGGCATATCACGCAAACACCTATTGCTTGTGTTTACCACTGGATTGCTTGCCGCCTCGGGGTTGTGGATGTTCGGCTTTGCAGATTATCAAAAGGAACGCATTGTCTCTTTTCTACATCCGCTGGCTGACGTGCAGGGGACAGGATACAACGCGTATCAAAGTACCATTGCCGTCGGCTCTGGGGGAATTGTTGGAAAGGGAGTTGGGTATGGCTCGCAGTCCAAATTGGAGTTTCTCCCGGAATATGAGACTGACTTCATTTTCGCAGCATTTGCTGAAGAGTGGGGCTTGGTGGGTGTGTTCGTACTCTTCTTTCTTTTCGGTTTACTCTTTTGGCGTTTGCTAGAACACGCGCGCTTTGCGTCCACCAACTTTGAAACGTTGATATGTTCCGGGATCGTCATATGGTTCTTTGCACACGCAGCTATACACATCGGGATGAACATTGGACTCATGCCCGTCACCGGTACGACGATACCATTTCTTTCGTACGGTGGTAGCCATCTGGTGACGGAGTTTGCGGCACTCGGTTTGGTACTGTCCATGCAGCGCTACGAGCGTTCGGTACGTCGTGAGGACATGGATCGTGAGATCGAGGGTTTTGAAGATGTATAGAGCTCTACAGTTTGTTCGAGCATATGGTCGAGTGAGAACTCCTTTCGTACATACTGATTGAGTGCGCTTGCTCGTGCAACAGCCTGAGCACTGTTCCGCAATATCTTCGCCACAACGTCAGCGTACGCCTCTGCTGTGTCGTTTACGACGTTGCCTGTCTCGTTGTGCGTCACAATGTCCCTGTTTCCGGGAATGTCACTCACAACGACAGGAAGCCCTGCGTGGCCCGCCTCGAGAAGTACGTACGGCAACCCCTCTTTTTTCGAGGGCAAGATGAACACATCGAGCGCTTGTAGCAGCGTTGATGCTTGTGGAACGTACCCTGGTATATGCACGTATCCACGAAGGTCACGCTCACGTGTCAGGCGTTCGAGTCGTGCACGGTCCTCTCCCTCACCCAAGAGCCACAGATGGGCGCGTATGCCCTTTGTGTGCAGTAGGGATTGTGCCTCGATGAGTAGAGAGAGGTTCTTGTTCGGATGGAGCTCTGCTATGGTGCCGAGCCACGGCTGGTGTTGCTCAGGATGTATGTCCACCATGCTCGAGAGCGTGGTACGTGCCACGGTCCGCTCTTTGAAGGGTGGCCGTTCTATGCCGTTGTGTACCAATGCAACTCGTTTGTTCATGAACGGTAGCGCTCGTGCACGTCTGGTCGTATCTTCCGATATTTGTATAGTGTGGGTCGTAAACAGCATCGTCAACCACGTGAAGACAAGTATAGAGGTCCGCTGCCACGGCGGTCGCCATGACTCAGCGGACGCAAGTCCGTGGCTCGTAAAGATGACAACAGGGACCCGAGCGATACGTGCTGCTACCGCTCCTAAACCACCCGCTTTTGAGCTGGTGACGTGCGCAACGTCGGGCCGTTCGTCAAGGAAAAGCGCCACAAGCTCAAAGAACGCACGAACATCCTCCCACAGAGATATATCCCGCATGAAGTGCTGTATTGGCACGGTACGAATTCCAGCTTCGGACAGCTTGGTGTCGAGCATACCGAGCTTGGTGCTCCTGCTGACGGTGCCACCATAAGCCACAGCCACGTCCCACGTGTCTTTTGGAAGCCG